>CALCIA010000230.1 GCA_937907435.1 uncultured Actinomycetes bacterium | reverse complement strand
CATCTCTGTGACCGATCCGGGCGAGGTGTGGAAGCTTCCGGACCTGATCCTCACGGAAGTCCGACTTCGCGACGTCCCTGTGCCGCCTCTCCCACGCACCCCTCACGTCCTGGGCTCCTCATGGGGGTCACAGCCTGCCAGGACCCCCATGAGGAGCCCAGGACCATCCTCGGACCCCCGCCAGCCCCCCGACCCCCGCCCGTCCCCCGAACCCCCGCGTTGGTAGATTCGATCGTCCTATGCCTGACACGATCTCCTTCGCTCGCGGGGCGCCGAGCGCCGACATCCTTCCTCACGAGCAGGTGCGGGAGGCCGCGCAGCGGGCGCTCACCGATGATTGGGAGACGGCGCTCTCCTATGGGGTCGGGATCGGGCACCCGGGGCTCTGCAAGTGGATCGCGGAGCGGCACGGGGACGTCGATCCGGCGCAGGTGATGGTCACCAACGGGTCGCTCGAGGCGGGCGCGATGCTCTTCGCGAGCCTGGTGAAGCCGGGGACGCGGGTGGCGGTGGAGCAGCCGACCTACGACCGGACGCTCCTGCTCCTGCAGCAGCTGGGCGCCGAGCTGGTGCCGATTCCGCTGGAGGCCGACGGGCTCGACGTGGCGGCGCTGGAGGCGGCGCTCGCGGACGGGCCGATCGAGTTCGCCCACGTCATCCCCAACGCGCACAACCCGGCCGGCTGCACGCTCTCGATCGAGAAGCGGCGGCGCCTGGTCGAGCTGGCGTCGGAGCACGACTTCTTCATCTTCGAGGACGACCCGTATCGCGAGCTGCCGTTCGAGGGCGAGCCGCTGGCGACGATGCTGTCGATGGACAGCGGCGACAAGGTGATCCACGCCTCGTCGTTCTCGAAGACGGTCAGCCCCGGCGTGCGGGTCGGTTACCTGGTCGGCCCGACCGAGGAGATCGCGAAGCTCTCCAAGCACGCCAACGAGCAGTACATCTCGCCCAACATGCTGGCCGAGTCGATCGTCCTGGAGCTCTGCCGCTCCGGCGTCCTCGACGAGAACATCGCCTTCGTCAAAGGGGAGCTGAAGGCGCGCTGCGACGCGCTGGTCGAGGCGCTCCGCGAGAGCATCCCCGAGGCGGTCTTCGTCGTTCCCCAGGGCGGCTACTTCCTCTGGCTCGACCTCGCCCAGGGCACCGACTCCAAGGCGCTCCTGGCGGAGGCGAAAGGCGAGGGCGTCTCCTTCGTCGCCGGCCCCGACTTCATGATGAGCGGCGGCGAGAACAGCCTGCGGCTCTCCTTCGCGCCGGTCCCCGCCGCCGATGCCGCCGAGGGCGTCGCCCGCATCGCCACGGCGCTCGAGAAGCTGCGCGCCGGCACCCCGGCCTGATTGATCCGCCGGCGCGGCGTCGCGCGTAGGTTCGGGTACAGAGATGCCCGTGCGACGTGAGAGAGCCGAGCGGCTTGCCGACGAGGAGCTGATGCCGTGGATCGGCCGCAAGGACGCGGAGGCGTTCGAGGTCTTCTACGACCGCCACGGCGGCGCGGCCTACTCGCTCGCCTACAGGATCCTCGGTGAACGGGGCGCTGCCGAAGACTGCATCCAGGAGGCGTTCATCTCGATCTGGCGCAGCGGCGGCCGCTTCGACCCGACCCGCGGCAGCGTCCGCTCCTGGACGCTCAGCATCGTCCGCAACCGGGCGATCGACGTGCTCCGCGGCCGGGCGGGCAAGGCGCCGAAGCTGACCTTCGACGACGAGGAGGTCCTCGAGTCGCGGCCGTCCGGAGAGCTGACCGAGGAGGAGGCGATGCGCCACGAGACCGCCACCGAGGTGCGCGGCGCGCTCTCCCACCTGCCCGACGAGCAGTCGAAGGTGATCCAGCTCGCCTACTTCGGCGGCTTCAGCCAGTCGGAGATCGCCGCGATGCTGAACCTGCCGCTGGGCACGGTGAAGGGACGGATGCGGCTCGGATTGGAGAAGATCCGAGGCGAGTTGGCGGAGGGACTGGCATGAACGCGAACGGGCACGACCGCCGCCTCGAGGAAGTCGCGGCCTACGCGATCGGCGCGCTCGACCCAGGGCAGGTCGCCGAGCTGGAGCGGCACCTCGCGGGCTGCGAGCGCTGCCAGGAGGAGCTGCGCTGGCTGGCGCCCGCGGTGGGGGCGCTGCCGGAAGCGGTCGAGCGCCAGGCGCCGCCGCCGGAGCTGAAGCAGCGGTTGATGGCCGAGGTGCGGGGCGATGCCGCCGCCGAGGAGGAGCGCGGCGGGCTCGGCGAGTGGCTGGGTGGCCTGAACGTCGGCGGGCTGACCTGGAAGCCGCTGGCAGGCCTCGCGCTCGTCGTCCTCGTGATCGCCGGCGGGATCGGTTACGCGGTCGGCAACGGCGGCGGCTCCGGCGGCGCTCACACCACCGAAGTCGAACCGGGCGCCAACGGGATCGCGGCCAAGGTCGTCACCGAAGACGAACGCGGTGAGCTCCACCTCGCGGGCGTCAAGCCGCTGCCGAACGGCCGCGTGCTGGAGGCCTGGGTGGAACGCGACGGCATCGTCGAAGCGGTCCCGGCGCTGTTCGCGCCCGACCAGGCGGGCCGCGCCTCGACCACGATCGAGAGCATGAAGGACGTCACCGCGGTGATGGTCACCCGCGAGCCCGCGGGCGGCAGCAACAAGCCGACGACGAAGCCGATCGTCGAAGTCCCGATCGAAACCTAGCCCGCCCAGCTGTTCTTTATGCGCCTCCGAGCGCCATAAAGAACAGCTGGGCGATGGGCGTCGATGCGGGAGGATGGGGCGGATGCGGATCCGTCGGTTGACGCTGGCAGCGGGAGATCTGGAGGGGCAGGCCGCGTTCTGGGGCGGGCGGCTCGGGCTGCCCGTGTCCTGGGACGAGGACGCGATCGAGGTGCGGTTGCGCGACTCGACGATCCGCTTCGAGCGCGCCGCCCCCGGCCTCGACGCCCGCTACCACTTCGCGATCAACGTCCCGGCGGACTCGATCGAGGCGGCGGTGGCGTGGCTGCGGGAGCGCTGCGAGGTCCTCGCCTTCGACGGTGATCCGGTGCGGAGCGACGTCGGCGCCGGCTGCGTCTACTTCCTCGATGCCGCCGGGAACGTGGTCGAGCTGATCGCCAGCCCCCAGATAGAGGGCGAGGACGGGCCGTTCGGCCCGGGATCGCTGATCGAGATCGGGGAGGTCGGCATCGCGTCCGACGATCCGCCCGCCACCGTCGCGGCGGTCGAAGCGGCCTTCGACGAGGGCGTCTTCTGGCGCGATCCCGGCTCCGAGCTCACCGCGGTCGGCGACCACCATGCCGTGGTGATCGTCGCGCCGACCGGTCGCGGCTGGATCCCGGTCGGCCTCGAAGCCCGGCCGCTGCCGGCCGAGATCCTCGCCTACGACGACAGGCGCTTCGCCTAGCGTCCGTAGCGGTCGCTGGAGAGGACCAGCTGCTCGGGGATCGCGGCGCGAGGGGGCGGGGCCGGATCGGCGCGGACCGACACCGTCTCGGCGACGCTGTGGGTGACGACGTGGTCGGCGTCGGCGGACTTGATGGTGACGTGGTCGTCGTCTGACTTGGAGACCTTGCCCTCCAGGCCGGGGTAGAGGCCCGCGTCCTTGAGGTAGTGGAGGAGCTCCTCGGCCTCGTTCTCGAAGCGCAGCACGGTGACGTCGGCGCCGACCTCGACGTCGGCGAGGAGGGAGCCGCGCTCGCGGATGCCCTCGACGATCGGGTGGCCGTGCGGGCAGGTGGTGGCATCACCGATCGCGGCGCGCATCCGCTCCTCCAGCACCGGCGACATCGCGTGCTCGATCCGCTCCGCCTCCTCGTGGACCTCGTCCCAGGGGATGCCGAGCACGTCGGTGAGGAAGCGCTCGATCATCCGGTGGCGGCGGACGATGTAGGAGGCGCGCTCGCGACCGTCCTCGGTGAAGGCGAGCGATTTGTCGGGGTTCCGTTCGACATAACCGTCTTTGATCAGCCGGCCGACCATTTCGTGCACGGTCGGGGCGGAGAGCTGCATCGCGCGGGCGATGTTGGCGCCGGTCATCGGCAGGCCCGCCTCGTCGATCCAGAACATCGACTCGAGGTACTCCTGCTCCGCGACGGTCGCCGTGTCGGCTGCCAACTGTCCTCCTTTTAGGCACCCCTCATCAGGGTTCCCTAAGATCTCTGTCCTTGACGACGATCCACCACTCCGTGCGCCGCCACTGGCCACTTTACCTGGGCGGCTTGCTCGTCGCGCTGCTTGCCTGGAGCGCCTTCGAGGCGCACGGCGGCACCCCTGAACCGGGCGCGGGCGAGCACCTCAGCCACGGCGCCGTCGTCCTCGACAGCGCTCTGCTGGTCTTCCGTGAGGGTCTGGAGACGATCCTCGTCCTCGCCGCCGTCACCGCCAGCATGGTCGGCGCGGCGCAGGTCTACCGCAGGCCGATCGCGCTCGGCGCGGCCACCGGCTTCCTCGCCAGCGTCGCCACCTGGTTCCTCGCCGCCTGGGTGCTGGGGCAGCTCGGCGGCGGCGGGCTCGCGGTGCAGGCGGCGACCGGCCTCCTCGCGGTGATCGTCCTGCTCGTCGTCATGAACTGGTTCTTCCACAAGGTCTACTGGACCGGCTGGATCCAGAACCGCAACCGCCACAAGCGGGAGATCCTCTCGCGCTCCGGCGTCGACGGCCGCCGCGCGGCGATGTGGGGGCTGATCCTGCTCGGCCTCACCTCGGTCTACCGCGAGGGCTTCGAGGTCGTCCTCTTCCTGCAGAACCTGCGGCTGACCTACGGCGCCGGGACGGTGCTGGAGGGCGTCGCGCTCGGCCTCACCCTGACCGGCGCGGTCGGCGTCATCACCTTCCTCGCCCACAAGCACATGCCCTACAAGCGGATGCTGGTGCTGACCGGGGTGATGCTCGGCATCGTCCTGATCGTGATGGTCGGCGAGTCGGTGCAGGAGATGCAGCTCGCGGGCTGGCTGCCGGAAACGACGGTGGCGCTCTCGATCCCCGGCTGGGTCGGCCTCTGGTTCGCGGTCTTCCCGACGGTCGAGGGCCTGGTCGCGCAGGTGCTGGCGGCGGCGCTCGTGCTCGGGTCCTACTTCGGGGCCGAGTACTGGCGGATCAAGCGGCCGCGCAAGCAGATGGCGGCGCAGGCGGCGGCGCCGCGCGGGGCGGGCCCTCAGCCTTCCATCAGCGCCGAGACGACCGCTTCGTAGAAGCCGTCCCCGTTGGTGCCCTCGGTGACGGAGACGTTGCCGAACTGGGGCAGATAGGCGCGCAGGCCGGGGTCGCGCTCGGGCCCGTTGGCGACGACGAAGAAGCGGCCGACCGCGGCGGCGACCTCGAGGTCCTCGACCGAGTCCCCGACCGCGATGCAGTCCTCGGTGGCGAATCCGCGGGCGCGCGCGTGGGCGGCGACGGCGGCGGCCTTGGAGACCGTGCGCGGCACCAGGTGGTAGGCGTGGGTCTGCCCCTCGACGGTCTTCATCGGCGTGCCGATCGCGCCGTTGTCGAGGAAGCGGAGGTCGTCGTCGCCGTGCTCGCCGAGCAGGGCGTTGGCCTCGTCGACATCGACTTTGCCGCGGAAGAGGTGGGAGTGCTGGCGGCCGTGGTGCCAGGGCGAGTGGTACTCGAGCCGGCCGCCGAAGTGCTCGAAGAGCATCGCCGGGATGCCGCGCCGCTCGATCTGTTCGTAGACGGTCCCCTCGTATTCGTCGGGCTGCAGCTCGCCGGTGAGGAGGATCGTCTCGCCGTCGAGGGCGAAAGCGCAGCCCGCCTCGAAGATGTAGGAGGGCTGGCCCATCAGCCGGGCGGCCTCGTGGACCTGCGGCTCGCGGCGGCCCGACATGATCACGACCTCGACCCCGGCCCGGGCGCAGGCCTCGAGCGCGCGCGCCTGCGCCATCGAGAAGTTCCCCTCGCGATCGAGGAAGAGGGCGCCCCCCTTGCCGAGCAAGGTCCCATCGAGGTCCGTGTACACGCAGGCGAGCGACATCGACCGCTCGCTACCGTAGCGATGGTGGAGTGGCGGCTTCGTGATCTGACTCTGGACCTGGCCCGGCCGGTGGGCGCGGGGATCGTCAACGTGACGGTCGATTCGATGTTCGCGGGGGCGCGCAGCGGCACCCCGGAGCAGGCGATCGCCGACGGGCTGCGGCTGGTCGAGGCGGGCTTCGACATGCTCGACGTGGGCGCGGTGGCGGCGCGCAGCGGGCCGCCGGTCGGGGTCGAGGACGAGTGCGCGGCGCTGGTGCCGGCGATCGAAGGCATGGCTGCGGCGGGCGTGCCGATCTCGGCGGACACCTTCCAGGTCGAGACGGCGCGGCGGGCGCTCGAGGCGGGCGCCGCGTGCGTCAACGACATCTCCGGCGGCTGCGACGAGATGTTCGAGCTGGTCGCGGCGACCGGCTGCGGCTACGTCCTGATGCACATCGAGGGGCCGCCGCGGGTCGACCGTCCCTGGCGCGAATACGACGACGTCGTCGACCACATGGTCGCCTGGTTCGAGGCGAGGGTGGGACGGATGCGGGAGCTGGGGGTCGCCGACGAGCAGATCGCGATCGACCCCGGCCTCGACTTCGACCTCTCGCCCGAGCAGGACCTCGAGGTGATGCGCCGCCTCGCCGAGTTCACGGCGCTCGGCCTGCCGCTCTACGTGTCGCTGTCGCGCAAGGACTTCATCGGCGCGGTGCTCGCCGGGTCGTGGGAGGAGCGGTGGCCGGCGGGCGAGCGCGAGTGGGGGACGGTCGCCGCCACGACCCTGGCGGTCCAGGCCGGCGGCGACATCCTGCGCATCCACGACCGCTCGTCGCTCCAGGCGATGCGCCTCGCCGGCGAGGTCGTCCGAGGATGAGTTCGCAGAAATCCGCGGATAGCGCGGAGAAGTGCGAACTCGCCGGTGGATGGCGACGCGCTGGGGAGCGGCGAGGGTGATGGCGCGCTCGCAGGTCATCGACACGCAGTGGGGGATCGCCATCGCGCCCGCGCGGCGCGACGGGCGGATCGTCGCCGAGGCCGCCGAGCCCGACCGCACCGCGAAGCCGGTGCCGCTGCCCGCCGAGCTAGCCCCCGACCTCGTCGCGCGCCTTCGCGCCGCCGGGATCGAGGCGCTCTACTCGCACCAGCTGCGCGCCTGGGAGATGGCGCCGCGCTCGGACCTCGTCATCACCTCCGGCACCGCCTCGGGCAAGAGCCTCGCCTTCAACCTGCCGGTGCTCGACGCGATCGCGCGCCAGCCGAAGGCGCGGGCGCTCTACCTCTACCCGACCAAGGCGCTCGCCCAGGACCAGGCGCGCAAGCTCGCCCAGCTGCGCCCGCCCGGCCTGCGCGAGGCGATCTACGACGGCGACACGCCGCGCGAGGAGCGCCCCGCGATCCGCCGCAAATCGAACCTGATCCTCACCAACCCCGACATGCTGCACGTCGGGATCCTCCCCAGCCACAAGAAATGGGGCGACTTCCTGGCGAACCTGGAGTGGGTCGTGGTCGACGAGGCGCACACCTACCGCGGCGTCTTCGGGTCCCACGTCGCCAACGTGCTGCGGCGGCTGCGGCGGACCGCCCGCGCCTACGGCGCCGAGCCGCGCTTCCTGCTCACCTCGGCGACGATCGCCAACCCGGAGGAGCTGGCGGAGCGGCTGGTCGGCACCGAGTTCGAGCTGATCGACGACGACGGCGCGCCGCGGGCGGGGCGCGAGGTGGCGATGTGGAACCCGCCGCTGATCGACAAGGCGACCGGCACGCGGCGCTCGGCGCTGGCCGAGGCGGCCGACCTGCTCGCCGAGCTCGTCACCCAGGGCGTGCGGACGATCTGCTTCCTCAAATCGCGGCGCGGGATCGAGCTGATCCAGCGCTTCGCCCGCGAAAACCTGGAGCGGCGCGGCAAGAAGGAGCTGGCCGCGCGGATCGCTCCCTACCGCGGCGGCTACACGCCGCAGCAGCGGCGCGAGATCGAGGACCGGCTCTCGCGCGGGGAGCTCCTGGCGGTGGTGGCGACCGACGCGCTGGAGCTGGGGATCGACGTCGGGGAGCTCGACGCGGCGATCTGCGTCACCTTCCCCGGGACCGTGGCGAGCCTGCGCCAGATGTGGGGACGCGCGGGGCGGCGGCGGCGCGGGCTGGCGGTCTACGTCGCCGGGCAGGATGCGCTCGACCAGTTCTTCTGCCGGCACCCGGAGGAGTTCCTCGGGCGGCCGGTGGAGGGGGCGATCCTCGACCACGGCAACGAGCAGATCGCGATGCGCCACCTGATCGCCGCGGCCTACGAGTTTCCGCTGAGCGACGCGGATGATGAGTTCTTCGGTGAGGGCTGGCGGGAGCGGGCGGAGCGGCTGCTGGAGGCGGGGGAGCTGCGGCGCGCCCGCGGCGGGCTGGCGCCGCGCCGCAACGAGTTCGTCGCCTCGCGGATCCCGCTGCGCTCGGCCTCGGCCGACTCGGTGGCGGTGATCGAGCGCGAGTCGGGGGAGATGCTCGGGCTGGTCGAGGCGGAGCGGGCCTTCACCACGATCCATCCGGGCGCGGTCTACCTGCACCTGGGGCGCTCGTACGAGGTCGAGCAGCTCGACGTGCGCGAGCGGCGGGCGCTGGTGTCGAGCTTCGACGGCGACTGGTACACGCGTCCAAAGAAAGAGACGGAGGTCTATATAGAGCGCGTGCACGAGCAGCGCGAGGTGGCCGGGGTGGAGCTCCACTTCGGCGAGGTGTCGGTGACCGAGCAGGTGATCGCCTTCCAGCGGGTGTCGATCGCCGACAACGAACCGATCGACATCGTCGCCCTGGAGCTGCCCGAGCAGAGCTTCGTCACCCAGGCGCTCTGGTACGTGCTGCCCGACGGGAACTTCGGGACGCTGCCGCCGGACGTGCTGCTCGGCGCGCTGCACGCGACCGAGCACGGGCAGATCGCGGTGCTGCCGCTGATCGCGATGTGCGACCGCTGGGACATCGGCGGGCTGTCGACCAACGTCCACTTCCAGACCGGGCGCTCGACGATCTTCATCTACGACGGGCACCCGGGCGGGGTCGGGATCACGAAGCGGGGATACGAGGAGTTCGAGCGGTTGCTGGGGGACGCCGAGCGGCTGATCGCGGAGTGCCCCTGCGAGAGCGGGTGTCCGTCGTGTGTGCAGAGTCCTAAGTGCGGGAACTTGAACGAACCGCTGCACAAGGCGGGGGCGCTGGAGCTGATGGGACAGATGCAGGCGGCTCGTGGGACTGTGCGGAGAGCGGCGTGAGGGGACCCCTCCCTCACGAACAGCGGGGAGGTTCGTTCGGGGTCCCCTCACGCCGCTCCAACCGGCCCGGGCGGCGGGGCGGCTTGGCCCGGGCGCGATGAAGGGGACGCGGCGGCAGGTCGCCGTCATCGCGATCGGCGGGGAGTGGGGGACGCTCTCGGAGATCGGCTTCGCGCGGACGCTCGGCCGCACCGTCGTCGCCCTGCGCAGGTGGACGCTCGACGGCCGCGACGGCATGCGGCGCGCGCCCGGCGTCATCCCGGCCGAGACGCCCGAGGAGGCCGTCGCCGCCGCCCTCGCCGAGCTCTGACCCCCCGGGCGAGTTCGCACTTTGCCGCGCTATCCGCGGATTTCTGCGAACTCGCGTGGGGAGCCGCCATCTGCGTTCGCACTTCTCCGCGCTATCCGCGGCTATCTGCGAACTCGGTCGGGTGGGCCGGGGTCGGGGAAGAGGCGGGCCATGATCAGCGAGGACTGGAGGCTGCCGTCGGCGCGGCGGTAGTGGTCGCGGCGCAGGCCCTCGCGCTCGAAGCCGAGGCGTTCGTAGAGGGCGATCGCGGCTTCGTTGTGGGGCCAGGTCTCGAGTTCGATCTTGTGGACGTGGGGCGGCCGGGCCTCGATCGCCGCTTCCAGCAGCGCCCGGCCGCCGCCCTTGCCACGGACCTCGGGGAGGACCCACAGGCCGAAGGCGTAGACGCCGTCGGTGCGGGTCGGGTAGAGGTCGAGGAAGCCGACCAGCGCCGGACCGTCCTCGGCGTCGGTGTCTTCGAGGGTGAACATGGGCCGCCCGTCGCCGAGGCGCCGGCGCAGGTCCTCCGCCAGCTCCGCCGCGTCCACCGGTGGCTGGCGCGCCACCCAGCGCTTTTCGTCGACGACGACCTTGAAGCCGCGGGCGAGCTCCTCGAGGTCGGCCTCGGTGACCGGTCTGACGCGCATCCATCCATTCTGGCCAACGGCGGCCATTTCCTAGGATGGGCCGATGAGCGAGGCCACCGATTCCCACAGCACGTCGATCCGCGACGAGTTCGCGCACCAGGCGGAGTCCTTCGCCCGCAGCCCGACGATGAGCATCGCGGAGACGCTCGACGTGCTGGTCGACCTGGCCCCGGCGGACCCCGGGGCGCGGTGGGTGGAGATCGCCTCTGGACCGGGGTTGATCGCGCGGGCGCTGGCGCCGCGGGTCGCCTTCGTGCAGGGCTTCGACCTGACCCCGGCGATGATCGAGAAAGCGCGCGGGGACGCCGCGGCGGCCGGGGTGGAGAACGTCGCCTTCGAGCTCGGCGACGTGACCGCGCTCGACGTCCCCGACGACAGCTTCGACGGCGCGATCACCCGCTTCAGCCTCCACCACATCCCGGCGCCGGTGCGGGTGCTGGAGGAGATGCGCCGCGTGGTCAGGCCCGGCGGCTTCGTCGCCGTCGGCGATCACGTCACCGACGACGCGGGCGAGGCGGCGGCCTGGCACGAGCAGATCGAGCGCCTGCGCGACCCGTCCCACTGGGCCTGCCTGACCCCGTCGCGGATCGCGGCGCTGGGCGAGCGGGTGGGGCTCGAACCGGACCTCGAGCGCATCGTCCCCTTCGAGATCGACTTCGACGAGTGGATCGGCCGCGGCTCCGGCGGCCCGGCGAACGCCGAGCTGATCGAGCGCCTGCTCGGCGAAGCCCCGGCGACGGCGGAGAGCTTCGTCGTCCGCGACGCCGGCGACCGCCGCCTGCTCGCCCTGCGCAACTCGCTGCACCGCTGGCGCGTGCCGTAGCGGCAACCCGTTGACTTTGGTCACCCTGTGGGTGACAAAGGGCTACGGGTTGGCGGTCAGGGCCAGAGTTCGCGCAGCGCGAGCACGGTGAAGGCGCTCGACCAGAGCAGCGGCGTGGTCGAGGTCGGGATGCCGGTGTGGACGCCGACCCGCTCGGGGAGGTCGCCGGCGGGGGTGGCGGCGCGGCGGAGGTCCGCGAGGAGCTCGAGCGCGGCATGGCGGAGGGACGCGTGACTGATGGACGCGTGACGGAGGGACCGGCTTGAGGGGGACCGACGGGAGGGGACCCCTCCCTCACGAACAGCGGGGAGGTTCGTTCGGGGTCCCCTCCCGTCGGTCCTCGAGAGCGCGGCAAGGGCCCACGCGGACCAGGCCGTGGGGGCGGTCCAGGGGTCGGGGCCACCCGTCCAGCCTTCGCCGGGGGTGATGCCGTAGGGGGTGCCTTGCTTGAGGAGCTGTAGGAGGGTCCGCTCGGCCGCCGGGTAGAGGGGCGCGAGCCGAAATGGCCGCACCGCCCACCCCGCCGCCGAGTCGAGTCCCGAGTTCGGATCACCCGCCCGCCGCACCAGTCCCGCCGGCGTCCCGAATTCGTGCGCGATCCGCCGGCTTTCCGCCGCAGCCCGCCGTTGATGGGCCGAAAACCGGTCTATATGTCCGGTTTTCGGCCCATCAACACCGGAGCCGGCGGCGGCCAGGGCGTTGCCGAGGTAGGTGCCGGGGGTGGACTCTTGGTAGTCGGCGCGGTCGCGCCAGGGGAAGGGGCCTTGGGGGGCGGGGACACGGGTGGCTCGGGCGGCGGCGGTGACCCAGCCGAGCGCGTCGCCTTGGGCGGCGCGGCCGGGGACCGGAGCGCCGGATTCGGTGAAGCGCGCCGCGGCGGCGAGGTCGAGGCCGGTGAGGAAGCGGGTGACGCGCCGCGCTTCGCCGTGGTGGCCGGACGCCTCGAGCGCGAGCGCGGCGGTCGCGGCGTCGCGAGGCCAGACGTACGCCCAGCCGTCCCGCGCTCCGGCGGCGACGGCGCCGGTCGCCCGCGAGGTCAAGGCGTGCACGGTCAGCAGCGAGCGCTCATACATTGCCTGGGCCCAGGCGGGAGCGCCGACACCGAGCGGGTGCGACCGACCGACCCAGCGGCGAGCCTCATCGCGTGCGCCGGCGATAAGCCCCGCGGCCTCCTGCGAGACGGTCGGAGCGCCCGGGCGCACCTGCCGCCGAGATCGCGACCCTCCGTCGTCCCTCGCCGCGGCCGCGGGGACGGGCGGCACAACTCGACCTGGCCCGCAAAAGAGGTCGAGTTGTGCCGCCCGTCTTTCGCGCGCGCAGCGCACCCCGCTCGCGACGTTGACGCCGAGCGACGGGGTCGCCTCGCGGTCGGCGCCGCCCCCGCGCGTCCGGATCGTCACCGCGAGCGCGTCGCCCGCCGCCGCCACGGTCATCGCCACCCGCGCCGCGCCGAACCGCGCCACGGTCCGCACCACGTTCGTCCCCGGCAGGTAGCGCTGGGTCACCGCGTCCGCTTCCCACATCGCCCTGCCGTCGACCCGCGGCACGATGCCCGTGTCTTCGGGCACCGTCCCGGCGGCCTGCCGGTCGGAGGGGTTGTCAATCAGCGCCGCGCCCGCCGGTCCGCCCCGCAGGTCGACCACGTCGCCGTAGGCATCGAGCGCCGCGGTCAGCCCGCCGTCCCCGCTCACGGCGGTGCCGAGGAAGGGCGGCGGCAGGCCCGGCAGGGCGGGTGGCGTGCGGGGACCGCTGTCGTCCCCGCCGGAGACGAGAAGCACGCCGACCACCAGGACGACGGCGCAGGTGACAGCTGCGCGGGCGGTTCGCACGCCTGCATGCAATCACCGCGGCGTCCGGTCAGCGGTCCCGCGCGGGCCTGCCGCCCACCTCCTCGTAGGCTTCGACGAGGTCGCGGAGCTCGAGGCCGAGCCCGTCGACCACCAATCGGGTCGCCAGCAGCCAGTCGGGGTTGTTGCGGGCGTTCTCGATGTCGGAGATCTGGCTCTCCGTCAGGCCGGCGTTGGTCGCGACCTCGATCTGCTTCAGGTCGCGCCCCTTGCGCAGGGACCTGACTGCGTCGCCCAGCTGCTCCAGCTCGGCCGGCGGGGTCGTGTAGTCGGCGCGAGGCATAGCCGGGACGCTGCCTGCGCGGAATCAAGGGCACCTATAAAAAGAACGAAGTTCGCTATTGTCTCTACAGACAAAACATTTCAGTACCGGGACGAGACTGATCCCGGTCTGCGCAGGGTTCGCCGGGGAGGGGTCCGATGGAGGGGGAACAGGTCACGCCACGCGTCGGCGTGGGGGCTGGGGAACGGCATCGATCGCCCGCGCCGTCCGGGGGCACCGTCCAGCCGCTGTTCCCACAGCTGAGGCCAGGTCCGAGCAAGGCTCCCGCCGCGGCCGCCGCCCACCAGCGTGCCCGCCTGCACGCGGCGATGATCGAGGCGTGTGCGCGGCATGGTTACGCGGAGACGAAGGTCCGCGAGGTCGCCGGCCTGGCCGGTGTCTCCACCAAGACCCTCTATAAGCACTTCGAGAGCAAGGAGGCGTGCTTCCTTGCCACATACGATCTTGTCGTCCAGCAGGCGATCGGCCGGATCTCCGCCGCGCACCGCGAGGCCTCCGGTCCCGAGAAGGTCGATTGGGTCGGCGGCCTCTGCCGCGCTTTCGACGGGTTTACGGATGAGCTGGTGCAGCGCCCAGCGGCGTCGCGGCTCGCCCTGGTCGACATTTTCGCCGCCTTGCCAGGTGCCGCTTCGCGGATCGACCGCGCCGAACTGCTGTTCACGACGATGATCTCCGAGAGCCTCGCGCTCGCCCCTGACGGTGTCGTGATCCCGCCGCGGATCGTTCGGGCGCTCGTCGGCGGGATCTGGTTTGTCGCCCGCGCCCGGCTCCTCGAATCGCGCCCGCGATCGCTGACCGCCGGCAGCGCGGAGCTGAGGGAGTGGCTCCTCGTCTACCGCTCTCCTGCCAGCTCGAGGCTTCCCGTCGCTCGACCTGGCAGGCAGGGGTCGAGGCATGGTGACCGGGCACTCGATGTCGTCGCCGCGCTGGAGCGGAGGCGGGTGGACGATGCTGAGCGCCCGCTCGCGATGCTCGAGTGGTTGAGCGCCGACGCTTTGGCGGAAGCCCTGCGGGAGACCGAGGCGGCCTCCAGTTGGGCCGGCGGCGTCTGCCGAGCCGTGGAGTCCCTCTTTGGCCGCCTGGCCTCTGATTCCGCCCTCGCCCGGGCCGCCTTCCTCGACGGCTTTTTCGTCGGGCCGGCCGATGCGGAGCGCCGGACGGCGATCTTGCGTGGGTTCGCCGACGTCCTCATCCGCCGCGCGCCGAGGGACGGGCGGCCCAGCCCGCTGGTGGCGGAAGCGATCGTCGGCTCCGTCTGGAGCATCGCCCACCGCTCGTTCCTGTTCGGGCAAGCGAGGTCGCTTCCGGCATCCTCGACCCGGGCGGCCTTTCTCGTCCTCGCGCCGATCCTTGGCGCCGAGGGGGCGCGGGCCGCAATTCTCGCGGAGCGCCGAGGCGTCGCCGCTGGGAGCAAGTTGATCACTTAGAAATTTTCATCTAGGGTCGTGAAGGCACGGCGCGATCCCGCGGAGAGGGGTTGGGGAGATCCGCACGAGGCGCCACCGGCAACAGACCGCCAGCCCCGGGGACATCGAATGCTTGCGATCCCGGAACCGCCCATCGCCGCGGGGAGCGTGGGGCTGCGAATCCTGCAGCCCGGGTTGAACCGGGCGATCCTCCGGGCCCTGTCCCGGAGCGAGATGAGCGTCGGCGCGCTGTGCGGACATCTGATGCTCGAATCGGACACGACGCTGCGGGAACAACTGGGGCACCTCGAGCTCGCCGGCACCGTCGAGCCGGAGGGGGAAGCGACGAAGGCCAGGGGCGCCTACCGGCTCACCACCGCCGGAGCGGATCTGCTCGAGGTGATGGCGCTGATCGGGGTCTGGCTCACAGGGCGACCGAGACGCCCGCTCAGCCCGGAAAGCGAGGTGGCCTGGCACGCCGTCACCGCGCTCGGCGACGGTTGGGAGCTCTCGCTGATCCACCATCTCCTGCTGCGACCGCGCACGAAGGCCGAGCTGCTCGCGGCGATTCCCGTGCTCGGGGCGGGAAAGGCAAAGCGAATCTTGCGGCGCCTGCGAGGCGCAGGCCTGGTGACGGCCCTTGACGGCGCGGGGCGGGCGCCGCGGTTCGCGCTGACGGCGTGGGCCCGGCGGGCCATCGCCATCCTCGCGATCACCGCGCGCTGGGAAGGCCGCCATCTGAACGGGACGGCCGAACCGGTGTCGGCAAGCCATGGTGCCGTCGCGCTGCTCGCGACGCTGCCCCTGATCCGGGTCCCGGACTCCGCCTCGGGGACCTGCGCCTTCACCGTCGAAGGCGACCCGGGCGCGGGCCCGCCGAGGGCCTGCGCCGTGTGGGCGGCGTTCGACGGGGGCCGCGTCGTCGCTTGCCGGAGCGGCACCTCGGCTGCGTCTCCCGACGCCTGGGTTCGCGGCGGTGTCGAGGCGTGGCTGAGGGCGGTGATCGACGCGCATCCGACCGCGCTTCACCTGGCCGGCGATGTCGGGCTCGCCGAACGCGCGCTCGACGCGTTGCACGCCGAGCTGTTCGGGAGTCCACCGGGTCCCCACTGATGCGAAGTGGACACGATTTCGTGACCCTTCTGATTCCGAGTTTCCACATTTGCAGGGAGGAATCTCCTAAACACACGCGAGTTCACCACTGCGCTCGGAAAAAGCTGACACGAATCTTTGCCTTCACTGTCACTTCAGGCCTATAAGGGCAGGGATAGGCGCCGAGGCCCGCCTATGGAACAAGTGGGGGCCTCGGCGCGGAGCCGACGGGGAGTGGACCCCGCCGAACAAGGAGAAATTATGAACATCAAAAGGCCTTTGAGCCTTGGCCTCGTCATCGGGTTGTTGACGATGGCATTTGCGGCGCTGCCGGCCTTGGCGAGCGCCGCCGAACTCACAGATTCCGCAGGCGTCCCTGTTGAACCCGGCGCGACAGTGTCCGGGACAAGCACGAACGCGATCACCGAAACGCAGTTCGGACCTCTCGAATGCGAACACGTCGAAGTGCACGGGATTGTCGAAGTCAACTCCGGCGGCAAAGTGGAAGTCGCGATGGACGAAGAAGGCGGCGATTCGGCGTCGGGATGCACCTTCATGGGCGGACCCGCAGTCGTCGAACCGACACTGAACTCGATCAACTTGTCGGGAAGCAGCGGCACGGCGAGTTTCCAGTTTGTTGTCAACGGCTTTCCGGAGAGCTCCATCTCAAGTGTGATCTGGAGTGGTTCCGCTACCAGCATCCACGTTGAAGGCCCGGTGGGAGGAACGATTCCTGGGGAATTCAGTGGCGATTTCGCTCTGTTCGATGCCAGCGGAGAACCGCTGACGCTTCACGAATAGCGGGCGGGACAGTAGACAGGGCCGGGGTGCGCGGGAGCGTGCTCCGGCCCATTTTGATGAAGCTCCGCTTCTCTTCCGGATCCTACGGTTGGAAAACCTACCTTGCTCCTCCTCGGTGTGTCTCGGATAGTTCGGCCAAGTGATGACCGCAGCCGGGGTATCGGCGCGGTCGCAGTGACAGAACACTCACCGCAGCCCACGCTGGGCCGGGACGAGACAGGGGAAAAGCATGGGGCGAGGTACCGGGGAGCACGCGCGATATGGAAGTACCAAGGCCAATGCTGTCCGTATCGCGGTGCTGCTTGTCACCGGTCTGTTTGCCGTGGCGGCCGGTTCTGCGGCGGCGTCACCCTCCAAGGCGAAGATCGGCCACCTCTGTACTCCCGGTGGTACCGTCGCCGGCCAGTGCCAAACCGCTCGCGGCGTTGCTGTCAACGCCACCGGCGCCGGAGGGGTGCAGGCCGGGAGCGTCTATGTCGTAGACGCAGGCAATGCGCGCATTCAAGTGTTCTCGTCCACTGGGGAGTTCTTCAGCGCGTTCGGCCTCGGCGTCGATGAAGCCACCGGCGGCAATGTCTGCACGGCTGTTTCGGACGATCCATGCAAAGCAGGGACGGCCAGCCCGGCAGCGGGCGCTCTGAGCCAGCCCTACGGGATCGCGATCGACCAGAGCACCGGCGCCGTCTACGTCAGCAGTAAAACCAATCGCCGCGTCGACGTCTTCTCGGCCGCAGGCAGCTTCGAGGGCGCGATCGGCTGGAACGTGAACGCGGCGGCGCCGGCCGAAGAACTTCAGTTCTGCACGACCGTCAGCGGATGCAAGGCCGGGGTGGCTGGTGCCGCTGCCGGCCAGCTGTCCAACCTCGAAGTCAGCGGTCTCGCGGTCGATCCGACGGACGGAGATCTCTACGTGGCCGACCTGGGCAATCTGCGCCTCGCCGAGTACAGCATCGCTGCCGGTGCCCAAGGGGAAGTCACCGGCGCTTCGTTCGTCCGCGCCATCGGCTGGCAGGTCGATGCGGGAGCGCCCGCCGAAGAACTCCAGGTCTGCACGATGGCCAGCGGCTGCCAAAAGGGCACATCCGGTGGTGGCGCGGGCCAGTTCCTGAAACAAAACCCCGACTCAATCGCGGTCGATTCGGCGGGGAACATCTACGCCGTCAACGTGAAATACACCGGCGCTTGTTCCGCGGGCGAACCCTGTGGAGTTCTGAAATTCAACCCGGATGGGACCTTCAAAGAAGCGTTCGGGCCGACGGCGGGAGAATGTCAGCTCACCTTCACCTCTGGCACCGCCACGAATCAGGAGGCCTTCGACATCGCCGTGGATCCCGTCCTCGGCGATGGCGACGACCGTGTCTACGTCGCCCGGAGGACGGCGGCAGGCGAATATCGCGTTTACGAATTCGACGAAAGCGGTTCTTCGTGTACCGCTTCACCGGGCACCAACTCAGCGGCCCTGACCTTCGGCGCGAACACGAACCATGGCGTCGCGGTCGGCACGGACGAACGTCTCTACGTGAACAGCGCACCCGTCAACGGCGGCGAAGTCGTGATCCTCGGCGAAGCTCCCGGTCCGATGCCTCACTTTGGCCAGATCAGCGACATCGGAGCCGAAAGCGCCACCGTCACCGGGACGGTCACCCCGCCGGACGCTTCGGAAGGGACCACCTTCGAGACCACCTGGCACTTCGAGTACTCGACCGACCAGGCACACTGGACGAGCGTCCCGGTGCCGGACGGGAGCGTCGGCGCCGTCCCGGATGTCGCCGTGCCCGTCGAAGCGACGCTCGCCGGGCTGGCTCCGCACACGACCTACTTCGTCCGCCTGTGTGCCAGCACCGGGCCGACCGTCTGCGATCCGTCCCCGCCGATGGAATTCACCACCGAGGCGATCGGTCCCACGATCCTGCCGTTCTCCGCCGAAGTGACCCGGACCACGGCGACGCTGGGTGCCGAAATCGACCCCAACAACCTTGCCACGAGCTATCACATCGAGTGGGCCACCTCTTCGGAGTGGGAAGGCAACCCCGGTGCATACCCGCGGAGTCTTCCCGCGCGAGATCGGCAGATCGGCACCGGCTCGGAGCCGGTCATCGTCGACGAGCAGTTGACGGGTCTCGATGCGGCGAGCGGCTACCACTTTCGCATCGTCGCGACCAACTCCGCCGGGACCACGGTAAGCCCAGATCAGTTGGTCGAAACCCTAGACTCGTGCGGCCTGACCGACCGGCGTTGTTTTGAGCTCGTCTCCAGGGCCGACAAGGGCCCGCTCGCGAAACCGGGCAAGAGTCAGATCAGCGGCGGCGGCACCTTGCAGTTTCAGGCCGCTCCGACGGGCTCGGAACTCGCCTACACGGTGGAACTCGGTTACCCGGACGCGACCGCCGGCGACGAAGCCGTCTACCTCGCTCGCAGGGCCTCGACGGGTTGGAGCTCCGAACAGGTCACACCACCGACGCTGGAGCCGCCGATCCTTGGCGGGGGCTCCCAGAACGGCCTGGTCAAAGTCGTCTCCGCCGATCTCCGCTGCGGCGTCGTTGCCAGCCTGGCCCCGCTCGCCGCGGGCGCGCCCCAGAACGTGGTCGAAGCCGGCGGCACCAACCTCTACCGCCGCGACAACGCCGACTCCTCCTACCAGCTGATCACATCGCTGCCTCCCGCCAACGCCGAAGTAGCAAGCACCGGGGCCGGGCTGTTGGGGGAAAAGGAATACCTGGTCGTCGGGATGTCGCCGGACTGCGAGCGGGTGGTGTTCTGGACCATCTACCGGTACCCGGGTATCCCCGCCGACGGCAATGGGAAATCCCAGCTCTACGAATGGGATCACGGCACGCTGCGGAACGTCGCGGTGATCCCGGGTGCGGCTGGCCCGTCTGAGCCGGTGCCCGCCGAATCGTTGCCCGGAGCCATGGACAAGACCGCGAGTCCAGGCTCGATCGGCAGCAAGTCGACGACGGACTACTCGCGTGCGGTCTCGGGCGACGGTTCCCGCTCCGTCTTCACCGCCGTCAGCCGCTTCGGGGGAGACAGCGGCAAGCGGGCGATCTTCCTCCGCGACACGGCAGATCCGACGGTGCTCGCCGGCATCGCGCCGGCCGTCGATGCCTCCCAATCGGAGACCGCCACCCCCAACGACGGCAACTCGCGGTTCTGGACCGCGTCGACGGACGGCCGACGGATCTTCTTCACCGCCCGTTATGGGCTCGCGAGCAACGGATCGAGCGTCGGCATGAGCACCTGTGACAACGCGCCGGCGGCGAACGGCAACGGTTCTGGCGAAGGCTGTGATCTCTACGAATACGACCTTGGCAAACCGATCGGAGAACGGCTGACCGACCTCTCTCCCGATGTCACTGACCTCAAGGGCGCGGGGGTGGTCGGGGTTCTCGATGCTTCCGCTGATGGGCGGTTCGTCTACTTCGCTGCCCGCGGCAAGCTCGAGGCCGAGGGCCGGACTGAAGCCGAAAACCTTAAAGCCGGTGGCTACAACCTCTACCTCGCTCACGGCGGCGTCATCCGTTTAGTGCACGCTCTCGGTGAGGCTGAAGCGATCAAGGGCAACGCGCTGGTCAGCACCGACATCTTCAGGAAGTGGACCTCGCGATCAAGTGCCGATGGGACGACCTTCGTCTTCGAATCGTCGCTCGGTGTTTCGGGCGGGGTGCCGATGGCGTACCTCTACTCCGCGGCGGACGGGACGACCCTCTGCGTCTCCTGTCGACATGACGGCGAGGCGCCCTACTCCGGACACCCGCTCACCCGCCTGATCGACGCGAACCAGACCAACAACTCCGACAGGCTTTTCCAACCGACCGTCCTGACGGACGACGGCCGCCTCTACTTCTATTCCTTCGATCCACTCGCCACCGGAGCTATCGAAGGGCAGCGCAACCTCTTCCAGTGGGCGCACGGCCAAGTGTCTCTCATCGCCACCGAACCTCCGAACATCCCGAAGGCTCTCGGAACCGTAGAAGGCATTAGCTTCTACGGCGGCGTCAGCGCCGACGGAGGCGATGTCTACTTTGCCTCGCCCGTCTCGCCTCCAGGCCTGAATCAGGGCGACGGCTGGAACCTCTACGACGCGCGCGTCGGTGGGGGCTTTCCCGAATCGGCCTCGCCGATGCCCTGTGATGCCGCGGTGGAAGGTGCTTGCAACCCCGGCGCTCCCGGTCCGCGGACCGGTGGGTCGCCCGCAACGGCGACCTTCGAGGGTCCCGGCGATCCCTCCGCCGGCCAACACGGGCACAAGCAGAAGAAGAGGCACGCCAATAGGAGGCACCACAAGAAGAAGCGCCACCAACGGCACAGGGGGAAGCACGCCAAGAGGAAGCACGGGAGGCCGGGCAAGGTCGGCCGGGCAAACACCGACCGGAGGGCCGCAAAGTGATCGACCGGATGAGGACTCCCAAAGCTCTCGCGGTGATCGCGCTCGCGCTCTCGATGGTCGTCCTCGGTAGCTTCGCGGCCGCCGCCCGGGCGGCGGCACCGGCCTGGCGTGTCCTCGCCGTCACCGGACCGACCGACCTGCCCCCGGTGACCGTCGAGGTCCAGCAGCTTGCGGTCGATGCCTCCGGCGGGACCTTCAAGCTGGCCTTCGAAGGCGCGCAGACCGGTGACCTGCGTTCGGACGCGGAGCCTGACGCGATCCGCTCCGCCCTCGATGCCCTCCCGACGATCGGCGGCGCCGGTGGCTCGGTCACGGTCACCGGCGGCCCCGGCAACGTCGGCGCCGAAAACCCCTATTACGTCCACTTCGAAGGTGGCCTCGCCGGCCGTGACGTTCCGGCGCTTGCCGCGGTCGCCGGGGCGCTGCAGGGCGGCTCCGGAAGCGTCGCCGTCACGACCACGGTCGAGGGCAAAGGCACCTTCGAAAGGGGGAGCCTCGCGGTCAGCATCACCAACGTCGGAGCCGCCGCCGCGGTTGCTCTTCCACCACTCACCGTTACCGTCGGGCCGCTTCCGTCCGGGATCGAAACCCGTTCGGTCAACGAAGTCGACCCCATCACGAACACCCTGTGGAGCTGCCCGGCCGCGGCCGAGGGCACGACCCTGACCTGCACGTACTCCGCCTCCGTCGGAACGAACGAAAGCGCGCCGACCTTCCTGATACCCCTGACCGTTACTGGTTCGACGGCGCCGGCGCACTCGACGTTGCCGGTCGCCGCCTCCGGCGGCGAAGCAGCGGCGGACACCGAGGACGTCCCGTTGGTCGTCTCCTCGACCCCGGCGTCTCCTGGTCTGGCGGCCTTCTGGGCCGGAGCGTTCGACGCCGATGGCCGCCCCGAATTGCGGGCCGGCGGGCATCCCAGCTCCGCCTCGGCGGCCTTCTGGCTCAACACGGTCCTTGCCCCCGATGGGGTATCTGTCATTCCCGCCGGGGCCCTGCGCACCGTCGACGTCGGCCTGCCCCCCGGGTTCATCGGCAACCCTTTGGCCACGCAGAGCCGCTGCCCGCAGGAAGCGCCCGACTCGGGCATCAGCGCCGAATCGCCGGCCTGCACCGAAGCCGGATCACGGGTCGGGTCCATCTACATCGCCAAAACCACCCTCCCTATCGCCAGCTTCGGCGGTACCAAGCTCGGGATTCCCGCGCCGCTGTTCAACGACGTGCCGGCGCCTGGCACCGCCGCCGAGTTCACTGCCAACGTGGCCACCTACGCGCACGTCAGCCTGTTCGGGTCGGTCCGGTCCGCGGAGGATTTCGGCGTCAACGTCGGCAGCATCAACCTGCCCACTTCCGCAAAGGTTTTCGGGACCTTGTCCACCCTCGAAGGCTTCCCTGCCGCCGCCGTCGGCAAGGCGTTCCTGCGCAACCCCACCGATTGCTCCCTGCAGCGCGCCGAAGCCGCGGCGGGCCGCGGGCCGCGCGCGACGATCTCGATGAACAGCTGGGCGAACCCGGACCCTGGTGCGATCGAAGACGAAGCGACGGCCGTGCAGCCGGTGGTCGTCGGATGTGGCGCGCTCACGGACGTATGGGTGGGCAGGGGCCCCGAACCCGCTCAGGAACGACCCACCTTCTCGATCCAGCCGACCGTAAGCCAGGCTTCTACCGGAACCGCCGCCGACG
This sequence comes from uncultured Actinomycetes bacterium, assembly GCA_937907435.1. Classification (GTDB taxonomy): domain Bacteria; phylum Actinomycetota; class Thermoleophilia; order Solirubrobacterales; family 70-9; genus VAYN01. Next base: position 6,051 of record CALCIA010000230.1, on the reverse strand, counting down.
CGGGCCTCCACATCCCCCAGCGGGATCTCACCGACGCGAATCGGCTTGGCACCTCCGACCTGAAGAAGACGGTCGTGACACTGCCGCCCGGCCTGACGTTGAATCCGTCGGCGGCCAACGGCCTCGCGGCCTGCGGCGAGGACGAGGTCGGCTACAAGGGCTCGGAATTCCCCGCGCCGACGCCGATCCGCTTCGACGAAGAACCCGTGCGCTGTCCGGAAGCGTCGCGCATCGGGACCGTACGGATCGCGACGCCGCTGCTGGACGAAGAACTCGACGGGACGATCTACCTGGCGGCGCAGGACGAGAACCCATTCCACTCGCTGATCGCGCTCTACCTCGTGGTCGAAAGCAAGCGTTTCGGCATCACGCTGAAGCTGGCGGGGGAAGTGAAGGCGGATCCGGACACGGGGCAGTTGACGGCGACCTTCGACGACAACCCGCAGCTGCCGTTCGAAGACCTGACGCTTCACTTCCGCGGCGGGGGGCCGCGATCCCAGCTGGCCACGCCCGACCTCTGCGGTGAGTACAAGAGCACCGGCGCGCTGACGCCGTGGTCGGCTGAATCGGAATCGGCCGACGAAGCGGCCCGGATCGAAGAAGCCGGCTTCCGGATCACCTCTGGGCCCGGCGGGGGAGCGTGTGCGACGAGTGCCGGAGCGCTCCCGTTCTCCCCGAGCTTCGAGGCCGGCACCATCTCGACGGCCGCGGGTGCCTACGCGCCGCTGGTGATCAAGCTGGCACGCAAGGACGGGGAACAGGAACTCACCCACCTCGACTTCACGCTCCCGCCCGGCGTCACCGCCAAGCTCGCCGGCGTCTCCTACTGTCCCGCCGCGGCGATCGACGGGGCGAAGGCGAAGGCGGGGAAGGCGGAGCTGGCGAGCCCGAGTTGTCCGGCGAGCTCCCAGATCGGCACCGTCGACACCGCGGCGGGGGTCGGCTCGGAACCGATCCACGTCGGTGGCACGGTCTATCTCGCCGGGCCTTACGGCGGCGCGCCGCTCAGCTCGGTGGTGATCACGCCGGCGGTTGCGGGGCCCTTCGATCTCGGCAACGTGGTCGTCCGGGCGCCGCTCTTCGTGAATCCCGAAACGGCCCAGATCACGGCCCGCTCGGAGGAGATCCCGCACATCCTCAAGGGGATCCCGCTGAAGCTGCGCTCCGTCGAGATCAAGGTCGACCGGTCCGAGTTCAGCCTCAACCCGACAAGCTGCAATCCGATGGCGGTGACGTCGATGATGAGCGGGTTGAACGGCGCGACCGCCTCGCCCACGAGCCGCTTCCAAATCGGCGGGTGTCAGAAGCTGCCGTTCAAGCCGCGGCTGAAGCTGCGGGTCATCGGCAAGACCAACCGCAACGCCAAACCGCGCCTGAAGGCGGTCCTGACCACGAGGCCGGGGGAAGCGGGCATCCGTCGCGCCCAGGTCAACCTGCCGCATTCCGAGTTCCTCGAACAGAATCACATCAAGACTGTCTGCACGCGGGTGCAGTTCGCGGCCGGAGACGGGAATGGCTCGGCCTGCCCGAAAGGATCGATCTACGGCCGTGCCAAGGCCTGGACGCCGCTACTCGACCGACCGCTCGAAGGCTACGTCTACCTGCGCTCCAACGGTGGCGAACGGAAGCTGCCCGACCTCGTCGCGGCGCTCGACGGTCAGATCGACATCGCCCTCTGGGGCAAGGTCGACTCCGGCCCCAACCAGGGCATCCGCAACACCTTTGAAGTTGTGCCCGACGCGCCCGTCTCACGCTTCGTGCTCGAAATGCGAGGCGGCAAAAAGGGCCTCCTGGTCAACTCGGAAAACCTCTGCTCGAAGCACGCGAAGCGCCGCGCGATCGTCCGTCTCGTCGGCCAGAACGGCAAAATCCGGGCCTCGAAGCCGCTGGTCGGGAGACGGTGCAGGAGGGCTGCGAAGGGGAGGTGACCGACCGAGGGCCGGACGCCGGCGTCGTTCGCGAAGTGGAGGTGACCGGCGGTTAAGGTGGCCGGGTGGGGGAGGCAGGGCCAGAGAGTCGCGGGATGCTGGGCACCCGCCTGAGAGGGCGGCTGCCGGAGCTGCGGGCGGCGGTGGCGACGCGGGTCCACGCCTTCGACGATCCGGGTGCGGTCCCCGATCCCGCCTACCGCGAGGGGCTCGACGCGGCGCTGCCGGCGGCGGTCGAGTACGCGATCGCGTGCCTCGAAGGCGGCGACGGGCGGCGTCCCGAGGTGCCGGTCGAGGTCCTGGCGCAGGCTCGCCTCGACGTGCGCGACCGGGTGCCGCTCGACACCGCCACGCGTCGCTACCTGGCGGTGAACGCGATCGTCGGCGACTTCCTGGCTGAGGAGGCCGAGCGCGCGGGCATCTCGACGGCGGCGCTGCGGGGGCTGCTCGCGGTGCAGGCGACGCGGCTGGACGAGCTGCTCGCGGCCGCCGGGGCCGAGCACGCGCGCGAGGTGCGCAACCGGCCGACGACCGCGGCGGAGCGCCGGCGCGAGTGCGTGAAACGACTGCTCGCGGGGGAGCTCGTCGACCGAGCCGAGCTCGGCTATGACCTCGACGGGGAGCACGTCGCGCTGATGGCGAAGGGCGACGCGGCGAAGGAGCTGCTGCGTGAGCTGGCCGCGCGCCTCGACCGTCGGCTGCTCGCGGTGCGGCGCGAGGAGGAGCCGCTCTGGGCGGCCTGGCTCGGGGGACGGAGGCCGATGGCGACCGAGGAGGTCCTGCGGGCGCTCGGCGGGATGCCGCTCTACGGCGTCGTCCTCACCGTCGGCGAGCCCGCCGACGGACTGGAGGGCTGGCGGTTCACCCACGCGCAGGCGAAGGCGGCGCTGCCGATCGCCGACCGCGGCGGCCGCCCGGTCGTGCGCTTCATCGACGTGGCGCTGGAGGCGGCGATCGTGCGCGACGAGCTGATCGCGATGTCGCTGCGGCGGCGCTACCTGGAGCCGCTGGAGGCGGCGCGCGACGGCGGCGAGCTCGCCCGGCGCACGCTCCGCGCCTACTTCGAGGCCGAGCGCAACGTCTCGGCGACCGCGGCGGCACTCGGCGTCGACCGCCGCACCGTGCGCAACCGCCTGGCGGCGGTCGAGGAGGTGCTCGGCCGGCCGCTCAACGGCTCGGCGGCGGACATGGAGATCGCCCTGCGCCTCGGCGACTGACGCCGCCGCGCTTCCCACCTTCGTTTCCCACCTTGGTCATTCGCGGTGCGTCGATTCCCCAGATCGGGGCGGCGCCGCGCGCGCCGGCGACGGAGCATCGGCGCATGAAACGGAACCTGATCCGCGTCGCGCTCACCGCCCTCGTCATCTCCTCGGTCCTCTGCGGCGCCGCCTTCGCCGCCAAGGAGGTCGTGCGCTCCGGCAACCTCTCGCTGACCGACGACGGCGGCATCTCCCCGTACAAGCTGCCCGCCCACGGCGGCGCGCCCGCCACCGCCCGGCTCGAAGCGGAGATCGCCACGCTCGACGGCGCCCAGCCGCCGGCCCTGAAGTCGATCGATCTGGAAGTCGCGAAGACGATCGCCGTCGACGCGACCGGCCTGCCGGTCTGCAAGCCGAGCCAGGTCACCGCCACCAGCTCGGGGTCGGCGAAGCGGGCGTGCGCGGACGCGCTGATCGGTAGCGGCAGCGCCGAAGTCGAGGTCAGCTTCCCCGAACAGGCGCCGTTCTCCTCGACCGGCCCGCTGCTCCTCTTCAACGCCGGCGTCCAGGGCAAGACGACGAACGTCCTCCTCCACGCCTACGTCGACGTCCCGGCGCCGACCGCGGTCGTCGTCCCGGCCCAGATCACCCGCATCCACCGCGGCACCTACGGCCTCGAGATCACCGCCCAGATCCCGAAGATCGCCGGCGGCGCCGGCTCGGTCACCAAGTTCCAGCTCAACGTCGGCCGCAAGTTCACCTACCGCGGCCACCCCCACAGCTTCCTCACCGCCACCTGCCCCTCCGGCCACTGGGGCACCCGCGGCGAAGCCGAATTCAGCGACGGCACCCGCCTCCACGTCCTGCACGTCTTCCCGTGCGTCACCGCCCCCTGAACGCGACCCGGCGAGCCAGCCAACCTGCCTCTGAGATCGCCAGGATCGCCAGCACGCCGGCGACGCAGCAGGAGAGGGCCAGCGCCGACATCTCGCCGCCGAGCAGGGCGAGGACGGCCAGCGCGGCCACGCAGAGCAGGCGCTTCGGGCTCCCTCGGCCGATCATCCGCAGCCGCACCATCGTCTCGCCGAGCAGGTAGACCGCCGGGCCGATGGTCGTCATCACGACCCCGGCGGTGGTGAGGTGGTCGCTCGGGTGGGCGACGAGCAGGTCATCGGCGACCGCCACCATGATGATCCCGGCGACGATCGGCAGGTGCAGGTAGGTGTAGGCGTCGCGGGCGATGCTGCCCGGGTCCTCGGCCGCGGCGATGTCGCTCATCGTGTGCTCGGCGACCTCGCCGAAGTAGAGCCAGAAGAGCACGGCGGAGATGAAGAAGGCGACGGCCAGGGCGAGGACGCTGGACGGGCTGAGGCCACGCGAGCTGGCGGTGGCGCCGGTGATCACGATCGACTCGCCGAGGGCGATGATGACGAAGGACTGGAAGCGCTCGGCGAAGTGGGCGCCCTCGACGTCCCAGTCGGTGGTCCGCGAGCGGCCGAGGCCCGGGGTGACGTAGCCGACCAGCGGCGCCAGCAGGTCGATCGCCAGCGCCGCCCCCCAGATCCACGGCCGCGCTCCCTCGCCGACGACGGCGCCGAGGATCCAGAGGACCGCCGAGGCGCAGCTCCAGGCGACCAGCCGCTCGAAGACGCGGCGGAGGTGGTGGTCGCGCTCGAGGAGCGCCATCGCGGCAAGGTTGCGGCCGACCTGCATCAACACGTAGGCGCCGGCGAAGAGCGCCGCCCCGCCGGCGAAGGCGGTCGGGATCGCCGCCGACATCAGCAGGCTGGTGAGGGTGACGCAGGCGAGGATCAGCCGGACCTTGGTCGAGCGGGGGTCGAACCAGTTGACCATCCAGGTCGTGTAGATCCAGGCCCACCAGACGACCAGCAGGATGAACGCCGCCTGCGCGATCGCCGCCCGGGACAGATCGGCGTCGATCACCAGATGGGAGATCTGGGTGACGGCGAAGACGTAGACGAGGTCGAAGAAGAGCTCGGTCGGGGTCGTCTCCTGGCGATTGCCGTCGCGCGGGCGCAGGTGCGCGGCCGCCCACCTCGTCGATCGTGACTGTCCGACCTCGGTGGCGATGCGTCGATCCTACGTGGGCCGCGGGCTCCGGCGGAAGCGGACCCTCCGCCGCCCCGTTTTCGCCTATACAATGCCCCGCTCGGGGTCGGCTTCGCCTGGCCTCCGACCGCCCTCCGGGGCGCTGCGGCTGGGTAGCTCAGTTGGTAGAGCACTCGACTGAAAATCGAGGTGTCGCCGGTTCAAGTCCGGCCCCGGCCACTCACTCATCGGCAGCCGCCCCGCAGGCTGAGAGACTTCGGCCCATGCAGTCACTTCCCTTCGATCCGATCGAGGAGGCGCGCCGCCATTGGGCGGAGCGCTGGCCGGGGGACGCGGCGGATGAGATGGTCGCGGTCACCTCGGTGATGCGGGTGCACCAGATCCTGATGGCGCGGCTGAACGAGCTGTTGGAGCCATATGGGCTGACGTTTCCGCGCTACGAGGCGCTGATGCTGTTGCACTTCTCCAAGCGGGGGTCGCTGCCGTTGGGGAAGATCGGGGAGCGGCTGCAGGTGCACCGGACCAGCGTCACCAACACGATCGACGGGCTCGAAAAGCTGAAGCTGGTGCGACGGGTGCCGCACGAGAGCGACCGCCGGGCGGTGCTGGCGGAGATCACGGCGCCGGGCCGGAAGGTCGCCGAGGAGGCGACCGAGACGCTGAACGCGGCCCACTTCGCCACCGAGCCCCTCTCCGACGGAGACCTAGCGGGCCTCGCCGGGATCCTGCAGAGCCTGCGCGTAGGGGCCGGCGACTTCCCGGGGTGAGGTGGGGGGGACGGGCGGGGGTCCGCGGCGCCTGCGGCCGTCCGAGGTGGCGGGTGCGGGTGTCCTGGGCTCCTCATGGGGGTCCTG
>CALCIA010000229.1 GCA_937907435.1 uncultured Actinomycetes bacterium | reverse complement strand
TGGGGGTCACAGCCTGCCAGGACCCCCATGAGGAGCCCAGGACACCCGCACCCCCACCTCGGACGGCCGCCAACCCCCCGAACCCCCGCTACCCCCCGACGACGACCGCGCCCGACGGCGACGCCCCGAGCCACGACAGCGCCTCGCCATGCGCCTTCGCCGCGCGGCGATCCGGCCGCTCTCGGAGCGCGGTGAGGACGCAATCGGCCTCAGCTGCTGCGCTCGAGAGCGCGCCGCCGGCGCCTTCCAGCGGCGGGCCGAGGAGGACGACCAGGGCGTAGGCGTCGCGCAGCTTCGTCGCCATGTGGTGGAAGCTGCCGAGGCCGAGCAGCGTCCGGGCGTCCTTGCTCGGTCGCCCGGCGCAGACGCAGGCCAGCGGGCCGGCGGCGGTCGAGCTCGCCGCGCCCGCCAGGGTCAGGGGCTGGACGATGTCGGCCGGGGTCACCTCCCAGCGCAGGTACTCGTGCAGGCCCGGGGTCGGGGACAGTCCCAGGTCCGCGGCGATCCGCGGCCGTTCGACATCGCACTCGACCAGCGCCGTCGGCGTACCCGCGGCGGCGGCGACCCCGGCCAGGGCGATGGCGAGCGTCGCCGCCGGCGCCTCCTCCCCGGTCACCAGGACCGCCCGCTGGCGATCCAGCCGCCCGAGCACCTCCCGCAGCGCCTCCAGGTCGGCCCGTCGCAGTCCCCAGGCGCGGCCGTTCGAGGAGGCCGGGGCGCCGATCTCGGCGAGGACGGGGAGCTTGGCGCCTCGGCGGATCACATCCGCTCGGGCGCCGAGATCCCGAGCAGCCCGAGGGACCCGGCGATCGTCCGCTTGGCGACCAGGCAGAGGGCGAGCCGCGAGGCCTCGACCCCCTCACCCTCCGCGCCGACCACCTGGCAGTCGCGGTAGAAGGCGTGGAAGTCGGCGGCGACCGCGGTCGAGTAGGCGCAGATCCGGTGCGGCGCCCGCCGCGCCGCCGCCTCGCGCACCTCGTGCGGGAACTCGAGCAGCCGCTTGACCAGCGCCTTCTCGCTCGGCTCCAGCGGCTCGCTGCGCCCGTCGGGGTCGAAGGCCGCGGCGCCCGCGTCGCCCGCCGCGGCCGCACCCGTCCCGGCATCGCCCGCGTCGCCACCGCCCCCCACCTCCGCCGCCTTGCGCAGGATCGAGGCGATCCGGGCGTGGGCGTACTGCACGTAGTAGACCGGGTTCTCGCTCGCCTGCTTGCGGGCCAGGGCGAGGTCGATGTCGACGGTCGTCTCGTGGGACCGCGAGAGCATGAACCAGCGCGCCGCGTCGGCGCCGATGTCGTCGATCAGGTCGTCGAGCGAGACGAAGTCGCCGCTGCGCTTCGACATCTGCGCCCGCTGGCCGTCCTCGACGATGTGGACGAGGGACATGATCAGCGCCTCGAAGCCGTCCGGATCGCCCCCCAGCGCCTCGATCGAGGCCCGCAGCCGCGCCACGTAGCCATGGTGGTCGGCGCCGAGCACGTCGATCAGCCGCCCGAAGCCGCGCTCGAGCTTGTCCCAGTGGTAGGCGATGTCCGGCATCAGGTAGGTCGGCTCGCCGTCGGAGCGGATCAGCACCCGGTCCTTGTCGTCGCCGAACTCGGTCGTGCGCAGCCAGAGCGCGCCCTCGTGCCGGTAGGTGTGGCCGCCCGCGTCGAGCTTGGCGAGGGCCGCTTCGGCGTCGCCCCGGTCGACCAGGCTGCGCTCCGAGAACCAGGTGTCCATGACGACGCCGAAGCGGCGCAGGGTCTCGCGCACCTGGTCGATCATCAGCGCGATGCCGCGCTCGCCGACCGCGGTGAGGTCGTCGGGGTCGATCCCCGCGGCGGCGATCGCCTTCCCCAGCTCGACCACGTACTCGCCCCGGTAGCCGTCCGGGGGCAGGTCCTCGCCCTTCATCCGGGCGCTGATCGAGCGGGCGAAGTGGGTGACCTGGGAGCCCGCGTCGTTGATGTAGTACTCGCGCTCGACCTCGTGGCCGACCGCCGCGAGCAGGCGCACCACCGCGTCGCCGTAGGCCGCGCCGCGGCCGCCGCCGACGTGCAGCGGGCCGGTCGGGTTGGCGGAGACGAACTCGACCAGGATCCGTTCCGGCGCCGCCGTCGGGGCCGGGCCGAGGTCCTCCCCCGCGGCGACCAGCGCCCCCAGCGCGCGCCGGTACCACGTGTCGGAGAGGTAGAGGTTGACGAAGCCGGGGCCCGCGACCTCGATCCGGTCGAGGCTCCCCGCGTCGCCGCCGAGGCTCCCTTCGAGCTCGCCCCGCAGGCGCTCGGCGACGGCGCGCGGGTTGTCGCCGAGCGGCCCGGCGAGCAGCATCGCCGCGTTGGAGCTGTAGTCGCCGAGGTCGGGCTTGGGAGGACGGTCGAGGGTCGGGGCCGGCTCGGTGGGCTCGCCGTCGCGCAGCGCCCGCGCGGCGGCCTCGACGGCACCCTTCAGCCCGGCGATGGAATCGGTGGGAGGCATGCGGCAATCGTAAGTGTCTGCCCGGGTTGACCGGTGGGCGGCCGGCGGGCCGGTTACCCTGGATCGCTTGCGCGTAGGGGTGATCTCAGATGTCCACTCGAATCTCCCGGCCCTGGAGGCGGTTCTCGAGGCGATCGAGACTGCCGGGCCGGACGAGATCTGGTGCCTCGGCGACGTGGTCGGCTACGGCGCCCAGCCGGACGAGTGCACGGCGCTGGTGCGCGAGCGCTGCGCCTTCGTCCTCAACGGCAACCACGACCTGGCGGTGACCGGGGGGATCGACGCGGCGACCTTCTCGGAGACCGCGCGGGCGGCGGTCGACTGGACGAAGGAGAACGCCTCGGCGGCGACGATCGAGTTCCTCAAGGGGCTCTCGCCGGAGGGCGCGCGCGAGGGCTTCGGCCTCTTCCACGCCTCGCCGCGCGACCCGATCTGGGAGTACGTGCTCTCGATCGACCAGGCGGAAGCCGGCCTCGACGCGCAGCGGGAGCGCGTCTGCCTGATCGGCCACTCTCACGTCGCGCTCTTCTTCACCCGGCCGCCCTCGACCGGCCGGCGCAGCTTCGCCACCGGCGCCCAGGCGGGCGACGGCGACCTGCTCGACCTCGCCGAGGGCGAATGGCTGCTGAACCCCGGTAGCGTCGGCCAGCCGCGCGACGGCGACCCGCGCGCCGCCTGGCTCGAGCTCGACACCGACGACGGGACCGCCCGCTACCACCGGGTCGCCTACGACGCCCTCGCGGCGGGCGCGGCGATCCTCGAGGCGGGGCTGCCGACGGCGCTCGCCGAGCGCCTGCAGATCGGCCGCTAGGCCGCCTCGCAGAAGCCGCAGGCGTCCCGCGCAAAAGACCCAGACAAACGTCCCAAACAAGCGAAACATAACGGCAGATGCAGGGTAAATATCGACTCAGAAGTGTTCTCTAGACTCGAATCATGGGTCGCGTCCGCGCAGCCTCGCTGGTCCTTGCCGCCCTCGCGGTGGGACTTCTGCTGGCCGCCTGCGGGGGCGGCGGAGGCGACGAACTGCTGCCCGGGACGACCGCCGACCAGATCAACTCGAACCTCGACCAGGTACAGGCGAGCTTCGAACGAGGAGACTGCGAACAGGCGGAAGACGGCGTCGCCAACGTGAGCACCGAGGTCGAGGAACTCGGCAAGGTCGACGCCCGGCTGAAGAAAGCTTTGAAGCACGGCGCGGCAAAGCTGTCCAAGGTGGTTTCTACCTGTAGAGCCGAGGAAGAAGAACGAGAACAGGCGGCCGAAGAAGCCGAACTGGAAGAACAGGCGGAAATCGAAGCCGAAGAACTCGCCGCCGAAGAAGAAGCCTTCGAAAAGGAACAGAAGGCCGAAGAACGCGAAGAAAAGAAGACGGCCAAGGAAAAAGCCGAAGAACACGCCGAACAGCCCGGTCCCTCGGAACAGGGCGAAGAAGCAAAAGGCAAAGCCAAAGGCCACGAAAAGCAGGAAGAAATTGAACCCCCAGTTGAAGGCGAAGAAGAAGTGACTCCCCCGGGCGGCGGGCCCGCCGGCGGGATCGGCCCTGGCGCGGAAGTCGAAGGGGCCTCCTGATGGAGGCCGGGACCCTCTCTGGGCGCTACGAGACCGGCGAGCGCCTCGGCTCGGGCGGGATGTCGAACGTCTACAAGGCGACCGACCGCATCCTCGAGCGCACCGTCGCGGTGAAGATCCTCGCCGAGCACCTCTCCGACGACGAGCGCTTCGTCGCCCGCTTCCGGCGCGAGGCGCTGGCCGTGGCGCGGCTGATCCACCCCAACATCGTCCAGGTGTACGACTCGGGCGTCGACGACGGCCGCCACTACATCGTCATGGAGTACGTGGCGGGGCGCTCCGGCGCGCAGATCCTGCAGCGCCACGGGCCGGTCGGCGCCGAGACCGCGGCCGAGGTCGGCATCCAGGCCTGCGCCGGGCTCGATTATGCGCACCGCCGCGGGATCATCCACCGTGACGTCAAGCCGGGGAACCTGATGATCACCGGCGGGCCGGTGGGCAGCGGCGAGCTGGTCGTGAAACTGACCGACTTCGGGATCGCGCGGGCGATCGAGCAGACGCGGATCACGCAGGTCGGCTCGGTGGTCGGCACCGCCGCCTACCTCTCCCCCGAGCAGGTGCGCGGCGACGAGGCGACCCCGGGGACCGACGTCTACGCGCTCGGCGTCGTCCTCTACCAGTTCCTGACCGGGCGGCTGCCCTACGAGGGCTCCTCGCTGGCCGAGCTGGCGGTGCGCCAGCAGAACGAGAAGCCGCTGCCGCCGAGCACCTACAACTCCGAGGTGCCCGAGCCGCTGAGCGCCGCGGTGCTGCGGGCGCTGGAGGGCGACACCAACCGCCGCTACGCGAGCGCCGACGAGTTCGCGACCGGGCTGCAGATGGGCCTCGAAGGCGAGGACGTGACCGCGATCGAGGGCCTCGGCGAAGGCAACACGCCGACCCGCGTCCTCGGCAGCGACACCGCCGCGACCCGTCACCTGGACCGCACCACCGCCCAGACCGAGTACCGCCCCGCCCCGCCGCCGCGCCGTGTCGAGCCCCGCCGCGAAGCCGCCCCGCGCCGCGCCGCGCCCTACGCGGGCGACCCGCAGGCCCAGGCGCCGGTGCGACCGGCCCCGCCCCGCAAGCGCTCCGCCTTCTCCCGCTTCGTCCGCTTCGTCCTCGCCCTGATCGCCCTGGTCCTCGTCGCGGGCGCGGTGGCGACCGGCGTGATCCTGACCACCGACAAGGCCGCCGGAGTCCACATCTCCAAGGTGGCCGGGGACACGGTCGACAAGGTGGTCGAAGAATTCAAGGGGCTTGTGTCCAAGAACAAGGAATAGGCCTGAGGGGCGGAGGTCCTGACCCCCTCCTCGCTCAAACTCGGGCTGGATCGCTCCCCGGCCGTCCGAGATGGTTTATGGGCCCTCGTTACAAGCCGTTCGGAGGGGGTCAGGACCTCCGCTCGCCGGCCTTCCAGGGGGGCGCGCCGTCCATGACTGCTGCTCGGTAAGCGGCGAAGCGCTGCTGCTGGATGGCTGCGCGGGCGTGGGTCGTCAGCTCGCGCATGTAGGTGAGGTTGTGGAGGACGAGGAGGCGGACTGCCGTCAGTTCTTCGGCGCGGGAGAGGTAGGAGATGTAGTCGCGGGTGTGGCGGGTGCAGGCGGGGCACGGGCAGCCCTCGACCAAGGGCGATCGGTCGCCGACGTGGCGGCCCTTGCGGAGGTCGAGGCGCCAGCGGGTCTCGGGGCTCGGCGCCAGGGCGACGCCGTGGCGGGCGAGGCGGGTCGGGACGGCGCAGTCGAAGACGTCGAGGCCGAGGGCGATGCCGCCGAGCAGGTCGTCGACCTCGCCGATGCCGAGGAGGTGCTTGGCCGCCTCCTCGGGCAGGAGCGGGGCGGTCATCGCGAGGACCGCCGCCATCTCCTCCTTGTCGCGGCCGAGGGTGCCGCCGATCGCGATCCCGTCGACGTCCGCCGCCGAGATGTAGGCGGCCGATTCGCGGCGCAGGTCCTCGTGCGTGCCGCCCTGGACGATCCCGAAGAGGGCCTGCTCGCGTGGCCCCTCCGCCTCGTGCCAGGCGATGCAGCGGTCGAGCCAGCGGTGGGTGCGCTCGGTCGAGCGGGCGGTGTAGTCGCGGTCGGCGTGAAAGGGCGTGCACTCGTCGAAGGCGAGCGCGATGTCGGCGCCGAGCGCCGCCTGCACCTGCATCGAGACCTCCGGGGAGATGAAGAGCTCACGGCCGTCGCGAGGGCTGCGAAAGCGGGCGCCCTCCTCGGTGATCTCGACCTCGGAGCCATGGTCGCCGGAGCGGCCGCTGCCCTTCACCTCGTTGGCGACACCGCCGTGGGCGAGCGAGAAGACCTGGAAACCGCCCGAATCGGTGATCAGCGCCCGGTCCCAGTTCATGAAGCCGTGCAGGCCGCCCGCGGCGGCAATCCGCTCCGGCCCCGGTGAGACGAACAGGTGGTACGTGTTGCCGAGGATCAGCTGGTAGCCGAGCGCCTCGACCTCGTCCACATCAAGCCCCCGCACCGACCCCTTGGTCGCCAGCGGGATGAAGGTCGGCGTCTCGATCGGCCCGTGCGGAGTCTCGATGACCCCTGACCGAGCGGCCCCGTCGCGGGCGTCGATCACAAAGTTGAGTCGCTGCGAATCGTGGCGCACGCCCGCAGCGTATGCGGGAGCACCGAGGCGACGGCGCCCGCCCCGCCCCGCACCTCGGCGACGTCCCGCTGACTCGGAGTCGCCGCGGCAGTCGCGGTCGTCCCTTGGCCCGGTCACCGACAGCGCGGTCGTCCCTTGGCCCGGCACCCGGACGCCAGGTCGACCGCGGCCGGGGGACCGGACCAAAGGACGACCGCCGGGGCTCGGGGCCTGGAGCCCCTTCCTCCCGGATCTCCCGTCGGTCAAGGATCTCCGTGTCGTGTTCGGGCGCCGTGAGCGCCCGAACACGACACGCGTCCTGGGAGGACCTCGATCCGGGCGGGAAGTCCTCACGGAAGTCCGATTTTGTGACGTCCCCGTGACGCCTCTCCCACGAAAGCCTCACGTCCTGGGCGCCTCATGGGGGTCACAGCCTGCCAGGACCCCCATGAGGCGCCCAGGACACCCTCAGACCATCTCGCACGGACGCCCGGGCCACAGACCCCGCGGTCCCGGGCCGACCGTGGAATCACCAACTACGCCGCGGCGTCGACCGGCTTGCTGCCGGTCGAGTGTTCGGCGGACTCCTCGCCGCTCTCGACCTCGACCGCCTCGGTCGCGATCTCGATCCGCGTCGCCTTGCGCTCCTCGGGCTTGGGCATCCGCACCTCGAGCACGCCGTTCTCGAAGCTCGCGGTCACGCTCTTGGCGTCGACGCCGCGGGGCAGCCCGAGCGAGCGGGAGAAGCGTCCGAACGACCGCTCGATGCGGTGGAAGCCCTCGCCCTTCTTCTCGTGCTCGGCCTTGCGCTCGCCGGAGATCGTCAGCACGTTGTCCTTGACCTCGATGTCGATGTCGTCGCGCTCCATGCCCGGCAAGTCGGCGCGCAGGACCAGTTGGTCCTCGGTCTCGGCCAGGTCCATCGCGGGCACCCAACGGCGCAGGGAACTTGCCTGGCCGGCCTCGCGACGACCGAAGAAACTGTCGAAGAGCCGGTTCACGTCGCCCTGCAGGCTGTCGATGTCCCGACCCGGATCCCATCTCACGATTGCCATCTCACTGTCCTCCTCTTCGCTGCTGCCCTCTCGGTCCGAGGGCCATCTCAGTGCTATGGCGAAATTATGAATCTAAGTGTGCGTATGTCAAGTCTTCTGAGCGCAGGCTCAGGCGGTCATTCGATCAGCGAGCGGCCCGTCATCGGCGCCGGCTGGGCGATGCCGAGGAGGTCCAGGGCGGTCGGGGCGACGTCGGCGAGGATGCCGCCGGAGCGCAGCGTCAGGCCCTCCTGGGTGACGATCAGCGGCACTGGGTTCAGCGAGTGCGCAGTGTTCGGCGAGCCGTCGGGCTCAAGCATGTTGTCGCAGTTGCCGTGGTCGGCGGTGATGACGCAGACGCCGCCCTTCGCCGCGACCGCCTCGACCACCCGGCCGAGCTGGGTGTCGACGGTTTCGAGCGCCTTCACGGCGGCCGGGATGACGCCGGTGTGGCCGACCATGTCGGGGTTGGCGAAGTTGATCACGCCGAAGCGATAGGCGCCCTCGCCCCACTTCCCGACGAACGCGTCGGCGGCCTGCTCGGCGCTCATCTCCGGCTTGTGGTCGTAGGTCGGCACGTCGCGGGGCGATTCGACCAACGTCTGCTCTTCGCCTTCCTGCTCGCCCTCGCGACCGCCGTTGAAGAAGTAGGTGACGTGGGCGTACTTCTCGGTCTCGGCGACGTGGAGCTGGCGCCCGCCGGCCGCGGCGATCGTCGCCGCCAGCGTCGTCTGCGGCCGCTGCTCGGGGAAGGCGACCGGGTAGGGCCAGCCCTTGCGGTACTCGGTCATCGTCGTCATGTCGAGCGTCGGCCCGCCCGCGCTGCTGAACTCGTCGAAGTTCGGCTCGGCCAGCGCCCGGGTCATCTCGCGGGCGCGGTCGGGGCGGAAGTTGACGAAGATCGCCACATCGCCCGCGGCGGCCCCGTCGTAGTCGCCGATCACGGTGGGCAGCACGAACTCGTCCGTTTTCCCGTCCTCGTAGGAGGTCTCGATCGCCGCGGCGGAGCTCGCCGCCTTCTGCCCTTGGGCGTGGACGATCGCGTCGTAGGCGAGCTTCACCCGCTCCCAGCGGGTGTCGCGGTCCATCGCGTAATAGCGGCCGCTCACGGTCCCGACCCGGCCCGCGGCGCGCAGCCAGCTCTCCAGCTCCGCCAGGTACTCGCGGCCGCCCGTCGGCGCCGTATCGCGACCGTCGGTGAAGGCGTGGAAGACGACGTCGGGCACACCCTCCTGGGAGGCCAGCTCGACGATCGCCTCGAGGTGCTCCCAGCCCGAGTGGACGCCGCCGTCGGACACCAGCCCGAGCAGGTGCAGCCGCCCTCGCGGGCTTTCGCGCGCCCGCGCGCAGGCGGCGACCAGCGCCTCGTTCTCGTAGAAGGATCCGTCGGCGATCGCGCCGTCGATCCGCGCCAGGTCCTGCTTGACGATCGCGCCCGCGCCGAGGTTCAGGTGGCCGACCTCGGAGTTGCCCATCTGGCCGACGGGCAGGCCGACGTCAGGGCCCTGCGCCGACAGTTCGGTGTGCGGGTAGCGCGCCCAGAGGCGGTCGAAGACCGGCGTGCCGGCGAGCGAGACCGCGTTGCCGGGACCGGCCGGCGCCAGTCCCCAGCCGTCGAGGATGACCAGCGCGACCGAAGGGACAAGGGTCATGCTGCCTCGACGATCGCCGCGAAGTCCTCGGCGACGAGCGCGGCGCCGCCGACCAGCGCGCCGTCCACGTCCGGGAGCGCCAGCAGCTCGGCCGCGTTGCCGGGCTTGACCGAGCCGCCGTAGAGGATCCGCACGTCGTCGGCGGCCGCCCCGCGCGCCCGCAGCACGTCGCGGATGAACGCGCACGCCTCCTGGGCCTGCTCGGGAGTCGCGACCTTGCCGGTGCCGATCGCCCAGATCGGCTCGTAGGCGACGACGACCTTGGCGACGTCCTCGTCGGCGACCTCCGCCAGGTCGGCCCGCAGCTGGCGCTCCAGCACTTCGTCGGTCTGGCCCGCGTCGCGCGCCGCCTCGGACTCGCCGACGCAGAGGATCGGCTCCAGGTCCGCGGCCAGCGCCGCCGGCACCTTCTTCGCCAGCGCCTCGTCGGTCTCGCCGAAGAACTGGCGCCGCTCGGAGTGGCCGAGGACGACCGCCTCGACGTCGAGCTCGACCAGCATCGGCGCCGAGACCTCGCCGGTGAAGGCGCCGCTCTCCTCGAAGTGCATGTTCTGGGCGGCGACCCGGACGGCGGTCCCGCGCCGGCGCTCGACCACCTCGTGGAGCGCCGTGAACGGCGGACAGACGACCACGTCGTGCTGGGTCGCGGCGATCCGCGGCAAGAGCGCGTCGATGAACTCGGCCGCCTCGGCGACGGTCTTGTTCATCTTCCAGTTGGCGGCGATATACGGCGTGCGGGGCATCGGGCCTCCTCGTTTTCTAGATCCGGGATCCTCAGTCTTGCGCGGGCTTGGCGTCGATCAGGGCCTCGACGCCGGGCAGCTTCTTGCCCTCGAGCAGCTCCAGCGAGGCGCCACCGCCGGTCGAGAGCCAGTCGACCTTGTCCTGGAGGCCGAACTGCACCATCGCGGCGACGGAGTCCCCGCCGCCGACCACGGTCTTGCCCGGCGCCGCGGCCGCGGCGTCGGCGACGGCGCGCGTCCCGGCCGCGAACGGCTCCATCTCGAAGGCGCCCATCGGCCCGTTCCAGAGCACGGTCCCGGCCTCGGCGACGGCCTCCGCGTAGAGCGCGCCGGTCTTGGGACCGACGTCGAGACCCATCCAGCCCTCGGGCACCTCGACCCCGTCCAGCTCCTCGCGCTCGGTGTCGGCGCTGAACTCGCGTCCCAGCACCAGGTCGACCGGCAGGGTCAGCTCGCAGTCGGAGGCCTCGGCTTTGGCGAGCGCCTCGCGCGCCGCCTCGACGCTCTCGTCGTCGTACAGCGAGTTCCCGATCTCCTTGCCCTGCGCCTTGAAGAAGCTGAAGCACATCGCGCCGCCGATCAGGATCTGGTCGGCGACCTCGAGGAAGCGGTCGATGACCCCGACCTTGTCGGAGACCTTCGCCCCGCCGAGCACGACGACCAGCGGCCGCGCCGGGTCCTCGACGACCTTGCTCAGTTCGGTGACCTCGCGCTCCAGCAGGAGCCCCGCGTAGCCCGGCAGGTGGCGCGCCACGCCCTCGGTCGAGGCGTGCGCGCGGTGCGCCGCCCCGAAGGCGTCGTTGACGTAGACCTGCGCCAGCGACGCCAGCGAGCCCGCAAGCATCGGGTCGTTCTTCGTCTCCCCCGGCTCGAAGCGGGTGTTCTCCAGCAGCAGCACTTCGCCCGGCCCGAGGCAGCCCGCTGCGAGGTCGACCTCGGCGCCGATCACCTTCGGCGCCTGCGTCACCTCGACGTCCAGCAGCTCGCTCAGGCGCTTGCTCACCGGCGCCAGCGACAGCTCCGGGACGACCTCGCCGCCCGGCCGCCCGAGGTGGGAGCAGAGGACCAGCGCCGCCCCCCGTTCGCGCAGCAGTTCCAGGGTCGGCAGCGCCGCCCGGATCCGCGTGTCGTCGACGACCTCGCCGCCGCGCAGCGGGACGTTGAAGTCGACCCGGACGAGGACGCGACGCCCCTTGACGGTGGCGTCGCGCACGCTTGCCTTCGAGAACGCCATCGAGCCTCCGAGCGTCCCTATCTACCGGCGGCCGGTGCTAGAGGACCTTGCCGGCGAGCTCGACACAGCGGTTCGAGTAGCCCCACTCGTTGTCGTACCAGGCGATCACCTTGGCCATGCGGCCGTCGCCGATCACCATCGTCGACTTCCCGTCGACGATCGAGGAGTGCGGGTCGCCGACGATGTCGGTGGAGACGATCGGGTCCTCGGTGTAGTCGAGGATGCCCTTCAGCGGGCCCTCGGCGGCGGTCTTCAGCGCCGCGTTGATCTCCTCCGGGGTCAGCGGGTTCGCGGTGGTGAAGACGAGGTCGACGGCGGAGCCGGTCGGCACCGGGGCGCGCATCGAGAAGCCGTTCAGCTTCCCGTTCAGCTCCGGCAGCACCAGGCCGACGGCCTTGGCGGCGCCGGTCGTGGTCGGGATCAGGTTCAGGGCGGCGGCGCGGGAGCGGCGCGGGTCCTTGTGCGGCATGTCCTGCAGGCGCTGGTCGGCGGTGTAGGCGTGGATCGTCGTCATCAGGCCCTGCTCGATGCCGAAGGACTCGTGCAGCACCTTCGCCAGCGGCGCCAGGCAGTTGGTCGTGCAGGAGGCGTTGGAGATGACGTCGTGGCTCGCCTTGTCGTAGGCCTCGTCGAAGTTGACGCCGAGCGCGACGGTGACGTCGGGTTCGGTCGCCGGGGCGGAGATGATGACCTTCTTGGCACCGGCGGCGAGGTGCTTGGCGGCGTCCTCGCGCTTGGTGAAGAAGCCGGTCGACTCGATCACGACGTCGACGCCGAGGTCACCCCAGGGAAGCGCGGCGGGGTCGCGCTCGGCGAGCACCTTCAGCTCCTTGCCGTCGATCGTCAGCGCGTTGTCACCGACCTCGACCTTGCCCGGGAAGCGCCCGAGGATCGAGTCGTACTTGAGCAGGTTGCCCATCGTCGCGGTGTCGACCAGGTCGTTGACGGCGACGAAGTCGATGTCCGCCCCCGCCGCGTGCGCCGCGCGGAAGACGTTGCGCCCGATCCGCCCGAAACCGTTGATCCCGACCTTCACAGCCATGAAGCCTCGCTTCCCTAATTCGTTTGGACGAGCCGATCCTAAGGATTCGGCGTTCTAATCGGACCCGACGGTGATCTCGATCTCGTAGCCGTCGGGGTCCTTGAGGAAAGCCGAGTAGGAGCCCGAACCGTAGGAGCGGCGTTCGCCTGGCTCCGCGACGCTCGTGCCGCCGGCTTTCATCCCGTTTTCGTAGGCCGCCTTCACCGCGACGATGCCGAGGCCGGAGACGCTGAGCAAGCCGTAGCCGGGCTGCGGGCCGTGGTGGGCGGAGATGAAGAAGACCGGTTTGGCGATGCCGTAGCCGATCGTTTTGTCCTCATCGAAGTGTCGCCGCCAACCGAGTGGGGCGAGCATCGTGTCGTAGAACGAGGCACTTCGTTCGAGGTCCGAGACCTCAAGGAGGACGTGGTGCAGCATGTTGCTGATGGGAATTTATCTGGCGCGGGCGGCGGCAGGCGGCGCGCCTCACCCCGAGCGGGGGGTCCAGCGGAAGAAGCGGATCGCCAGGAGGAGGCCGCCGAGGCCCCAGATCGCGACGATCAGCAGGTGTCCCCAGGCGACCGTGTGGGCGCCGCCGGGCACGTAGGCGTCGAAGAAGGCGAGGAAGAAATGGCGGATCGGGAAGACGTCGGCGAAGTGGATGATGCCGCTCGGCAGCTGGTCGTCGGGGATGAAGACACCGGAGAGGAAGTAGAGCGGCAGGAGCAGGAAGTTGACGATCGGGGCGGCGGCGTCCTGGGTCGGGATCGCGGCGGTGAGGGCGATGCCGAGGCAGGAGAAGGCGGCGGCGCCGACCGCGAGCACGAGGAGGATCGCCGGGATCCGGTCCCAGGGGAAGTGGACGCCGTAGGCGAGGCCGCCGATCAGCGCCAGCAGGACCAGCATGATCAGCGCGGTGACGATCGAGTTGCCGACCCGGCCCGCGATGAAGACCCAGGCGGGCATCGGGGTGCCGCGGCCGCGCTTCAGCCTGCCGTCCTCGCGGGCGATCACCAGCGACATCGCCAGCGTCTGCATGGTCGAGGAGATGATCGCCATGGTGATGATCGCGGGGACGTAGTAGGTGTCGGTGTCGATGTGGCCGCCGCGCACTTCGACGTTGTCGGAGCCGAAGATCGTGCCGAAGATGACCAGCAGCAGGACCGGGAAGAAGACGGTGAAGCCGACCGACGCGGGGTTGCGCCAGAAGGCCTTCTGGTCGAAGCGGAACTGGTGGCCGACGAGGGCGAGGCCGCTCATTCGCCGGCCACCCCCTCCGCGGTCGAGGTGAGGTCGAGGTAGACGTCCTCCAGCGAGGGGCGCGTCACTTCGAGGCCGTCGAGGTCTTCGCCGCGCTCCATCGCCTCGCCGGTGATGCGGTTCAGCTCCCGCACCGGGTCGAGCGTTTCGATCGTGACCTCCTCGCCCCGCGCGTCGCGATAGCGGATCGTCGCTGCGGCCTTCTCGCGTTCGCCGAGGTCCTCGGGGGTGCCTTGGGCGACGATCCGGCCGGCGGCGATGATCGTCACCCGGTCGGCGAGCCGCTGCGCCTCGTCCATGTAGTGGGTGGTGAGGAAGATCGTCTTGCCGAGCTCCCGCAGGCTTTCGATCACGTCCCAGAACTGGCGCCGCGCCGAGGGGTCGAAGCCGGTAGTCGGCTCGTCGAGGAAGAGCAGCTCGGGGTCGCCGACCAGTGCCATGCCGACGTCGAGCCGGCGCTGCTGGCCGCCGGAGAGCTTGCGGGCGCGGTCGTCGGCCTTCCCCTCGAGGCCCACGAGCGCGATCGTCTCCTCCACCGAGCGCGGGTGGCTGAAGTACCCGGCGTACAGTTCGATCGACTCGCGCACGGTCAGGTAGGGATCGAGGCTGTTGGACTGCAGGACGATCCCGATCCGGTCGCGCCAACCGCGCCCCGCCGTCGCCGGGTCCTCACCAAGCACGAGCACCTCTCCCCCGGTCCGCTTCCGGTACCCCTCCAGGATCTCGACCGTGGTCGTCTTCCCGGCCCCGTTGGGACCGAGAAAGGCGAAGATCTCCCCGCGCGCCACCTCGAGGTCGATGCCCCGCACCGCCTCGGTCTCGCCGTAGCTCATGCGCAGGCCGCTGATGGAGATCGCAGGTTCAGGCACTCGCGTCCGATTCTAGGTTTTGAGGTCCCCAGCCGCCCTTAGCTGTTCTTTATGGCCGTGAGAGGGCCATAAAGAACAGCTGGGCGGGGACGGGGCGGGGGTGCGCTGCCCTGCTGGCCGTCCGAGGATGGTCCTGGGCTCCTCATGGGGGTCCTGGCAGGCTGTGACCCCCATGAGGAGCCCAGGACGTGAGGGGTGCGTGGGAGAGGCGTCACAGGGACGTCGCGAAGTCGGACTTACGTGACGATCGGGTCCGGAAGCTTCCACACCTCGCCCGGATCGTTGACGAAGATGCCGGGAACGTCACACCTCCCGGCCCCGGGAGGCCCTTTTTCGGCCCGGATCGGGGGGTCGAAACCGCGCTGCGTGATTTCACCGTGCTCTGGCACGGGCAATCCACGCAGCGCGTAAGTCACTGTTGGACAACACGGGAGGAAG
>CALCIA010000228.1 GCA_937907435.1 uncultured Actinomycetes bacterium | reverse complement strand
GCCTGCCCGGGCCGTGGCGAGAGGGGCGGGTCCCTACCCCGGGCGACAGCTTGCGGGGCCTGAGCCCTTCCCGGGCGCCAGCTTGCGGGCCCTCGTCCCTCCCGGACCCCGCCCCGCCCTAAGCCGCCGCCGGCGTCCCAGCCTCCGCGCGCTCGAACACGAGCGCGCCCTCGGTGGCGTCGACCTTGACCGTGTCGCCTTCGACGAACTCGCCCTCGAGGATCTTCAGGGCCAGCTTGTCGACCAGTTGCTTCTGGATCACGCGCTTCAGGGGGCGTGCTCCGTAGACGGGGTCGTAGCCGAGGTTGCCCAGGAGGGTGCGGGCGTCGTCGGAGAGCTCGATCGCGATGCCGCGCTCCGCCACGCGTCCCACCAGCTGGTGGACCTGGAGCTCGACGATGCGGCCGATGTCCTGCTTGGAGAGGCGGTGGAAGATCACCGTGTCGTCGATGCGGTTGAGGAACTCCGGCTTGAAGGTCGAGGCCAGCACCTCTTCGATCGCCTCGCGGATGCCCTCGTCGACGACGTCTCCGACGATCCGGTCGGAGCCGACGTTCGAGGTCATGATCAGCACCGTGTTGGTGAAGCTGACCGTGCGGCCCTGGCCGTCGGTCAGCCGGCCGTCGTCCATGATCTGCAGGAGGGTGTTGAAGACGTCCGGGTGCGCCTTCTCGATCTCGTCAAGCAGCACCACCGCGTAGGGGCGCCGGCGCACCGCCTCGGTCAGCTGGCCGCCCTCCTCATAGCCGACGTAGCCGGGAGGCGCGCCGACCAGCCGCGCGACCGTGTGCTTCTCCATATACTCGGACATGTCGAGGCGGACGATCGCCTGGTCGGTGTCGAACATGAACTCGGCCAGCGCCTTCGCCAGCTCCGTCTTGCCGACCCCGGTGGGGCCGAGGAAGAGGAAGCTGCCGATCGGCCGGCTCGGGTCCGAGAGCCCGGCGCGCGAGCGCCGCAGGGCGTTCGACACCGCTTCGATCGCCTCCTGCTGGCCGATCACCCGGTCGTGCAGGCGCTCCTCCATATGGATCAGCTTCTCGACCTCGCCCTCCATCAGGCGCGACACCGGGATGCCGGTCCATTTGGCGACGACCTCGGCGACGTCTTCCTCGGTCACCTCGTCGGCGAGCATCGTGCCGCCGTCGCCCGCGTGCAGCTCGGCGAGCCGCGCTTCGGCGTCCTTGACCTTCGACTCCAGTTCCGGGATCAGCCCGTACTGCAGTTCGGCGGCGCGCTGCAGGTCGGTATCGCGGTTGGCCTGCTCGACCTGCACCTGCGCTTCGGCCAGTTCGGCCTTCGCCGCCTTCATCTCCTCGATCGGCTCTTTCTCGTTCTGCCAGCGGGCGCGCAGCTCGGTCTCCTGCTCGCGCAGGTTCGAGAGCTCCTCGCGCAGCGCCTCCAGGCGCGCCTTCGACGCGTCGTCGGTCTCTTTCCCGAGCGCCGTTTCCTCGATCTGCAGCTGCTGGATCCGTCGTGCGACCTCGTCGATCTCGGTCGGCACCGAGTCGATCTCGATCTTCAGCCGCGAGGCCGACTCGTCGATCAGGTCGATCGCCTTGTCGGGCAGGAAGCGGTCGGCGATGTAGCGCTCCGAGAGCGTCGCCGCGGCGACGATCGCCGAGTCGGCGATCCGCACCCCGTGGTGCTCTTCGTAGCGCGGCTTCAGCCCGCGCAGGATCGCGATCGTGTCCTGCATGTCGGGCTCGCCGACCAGCACCGGCTGGAAGCGCCGCTCCAGCGCCGCGTCCTTCTCGATGTGCTTGCGGTACTCGTCGAGCGTCGTCGCGCCGACCGCGCGCAGCTCGCCGCGCGCCAGCATCGGCTTCAGCAGGTTGGCCGCGTCGACCGCGCCTTCGGCGGCGCCCGCGCCGACGATCGTGTGAAGCTCGTCGAGGAAGAGGACGATCTGGCCCTCCGCCTCCTGCACCTCGTTCAGCACCGCTTTCAGCCGCTCCTCGAACTCGCCGCGGTATTTGGAGCCCGCCAGGAGCGAGCCGATGTCGAGCGCGATCACGCGCCGGTCGCGCAGGCTCTCCGGCACGTCGCCGTCGACGATCCGCTGCGCGAGCCCCTCGACGATCGCCGTCTTGCCGACGCCGGGGTCGCCGATCAGCACCGGGTTGTTCTTGGTGCGCCGGGACAGCACCTGGATCACGCGGCGGATCTCCTCGTCGCGCCCGATCACCGGGTCGAGCTTGCCCGAGCGCGCGTCCGCGGTCAGGTCCCGGCCGAATTTCTCCAGCGCCTGCGCGGTCGACTCCGGGTTGTCGGTCGTCACCGGGTTGGGACGAACCTGTGCCACCGCCGCGTCGAGCTCCTCCTTCGGCGGCAGGATGTCGCCGACGCCGGGGTCCTCGGTCAGCGCCCGCAGCAGGTGGTCGGTCGAGATCATGCTCGAGCCGTCGCGCCCCATTTCGCGCTCGGCGACGCGCAGGGTCGCGGCCAGCGACGACGACAGGCGCGGTTCCTCGCCCTCGCCGCCGAGTTTCGGCAGCGCCGCGACCGCCTCGTTGGCCCGCGCGACGATCGTCGCGGTATCGGCACCGACCCGTTGCAGGATCGGCACGACCAGGCCGTCGGTCTGTTCGAGCAGCGACACCAACAGGTGCGCGGGGGTCGCCTCGGGGTTGCGATGGCTGCGCGCCAGCTCCAGGGTCGCGGCGATCGCTTCTTGCGATTTCTGGGTGAACTTATCCGGCTGCATCCGGCTTATCTCCTCTTCCTTCCAGGTCTCTCACTCTCGCTTTCAGTTGCGCCACCTGCTCTTCCAGCTCCAGGACGATCTCGACCCCGACCAGGTTCAGCCCCTGCGCGGTCATTTCCTGGATGCGGCGCAGGCGTTCGACGTCGCGCCGGCTGTAGAGGCGGGTGTTTTTGGGCGAGCGCTTCGGCGCGATCAGCCCGCGCGTCTCGTACATCCGCAAGGTCTGCGGGTGCATCTCGGCGAGTTCGGCGGCGACCGAGATCATGAAGACCCCCTGCTCGTCGTCGAACGTCGCGTTCACTTTGGTCACCTGGCGTCGATAGTGCGCCGCCATCAGGCACCTGCCTTCCGCAGCAGGTCGGCGCGCGGGTCGTGCCCGTTGAGCGCGGCCGCCAGCTCGTCGACGGCCTTCTGCTGCTCCTCGTTCAAGTCTTTGGGGACCTCGATCTCGAGCCGGTAGCGGATGTCGCCGCGGCCCTTGCCCTTCCCCTTCGGGGCGCCCTCGCCGCGCAGGCGCTGCAGCGCCCCGTGCTTGGTCCCGGGGGCGATCTTGATCTTCTTGGTCCCGTCCAGCGTCGGCACCTCGATCGTCCCGCCGCGCACCGCCTCCGGGATCGAGATCGGCACCGTCACCTCGAGGTTGCCGTCGTCGAGCCGGCGGAACACCGGCGACGCCGCGACCCGCGTGGTCACGTAGAGGTCGCCGTTGGGACCGCCGCGCGGCCCCGCCTCGCCCTTGCCGGCAAGCCGGATCCGGGACCCGTCCTTGACCCCGGCCGGGATGTTCACTTTGTAGCGCTTGCTCTGCTGGGTGACGCCGGAGCCGCCGCAGGTGGGGCAGGGGTCCTCGATGATCTCGCCGGCGCCGCCGCACTGCGGGCAGGGCTGGCTGATCGAGAAGAAGCCCTGGTTCTGCGGGTCGATGCCGCGGCCTTCGCAGCGCGGGCAGGTGACCGGCGAGGTGCCGGGCGCCGCCCCCGAGCCATGGCAGGTCGCGCAGCGTTCCTGCTTCGGCACCGTGACGCTGATCTGCGTGCCGTTGATCGCCTGGTCGAAGCCGAGCTCGACTTCGGTCTCCAGATCGCGGCCGCGGACCGCCTGCGGCCGCCCCCGGCCGCCCCCGCCGCGGCTGAAGATGCCGGAGAGGATGTCGCCGAAGTCGCCCCCGAAGCTGCCCGCCTGCGCGCCGCCGCCCCCGAAGGGGTTGCCGCCGCCGAACGGGTTGCCGCCCGCCCCGCCGAACCCGGCGAAGGACGGACCCGCGTCGTACTCCTTGCGCTTCTCCGGGTCGGCGAGGACGTCGTGCGCGGCCGAGACCTCCTTGAACTTCTCCTCGGCCTCTTTGTCGCCGGGGTTCCGATCAGGGTGGTATTTGCGTGCCAGCTTCCGGTACGCCTTCTTGATCTCGTCCTCGCTCGCGTCCTTCTTGACGCCGAGGGTCTTGTAGAGCTCGTCTGCCACTTCTCGTCTTCTCTCTCTAGGCGGCCACCACGACTCGCGCCGGACGGATCAGGTGCCCGTCGAACCGGTAGCCCTTCTGCATCACTTCCACGACGACGCCGGCCTCGGCGCCCTCGACCTGGACGGTCGAGAGGGCCTCGTGCTGGTTGGGGTCGAACTTCTCGCCCTGGGGATCGACGACCTCGACCCCGGCGCCGGTCAGCGCCCCGGTCAGGTCGCGAAAGGTGAGCGCCCAGCCCTGCTTCACCGGGTCCTCGCCCGAGGCGTCGGCCTCGGGGTCGATCCCGGCGTGGTCGAGTGCCCTTTCGAAGCTTTCGACCACCGGCAGGAACGAGCGCACGACCTCGGCTTTCCCGCGCAGCGCGGCGGCCTGGACCTCGGCCGCCATCCGCTTGCGGTAGTTCTCGAAGTCGGCCTGCGCCCGCCGGGCCAGTTCCAGGTACTCGTCCCTTTTCGCCTCGGCATCGGCCAGGAGGGCATCGAGGTCCTTCTCGATCTGCTCCTCTTGAGGCGCCTCGACGGCCTCCGGCTCGACCGGCGCGCTCTCGGGCGCGCCGGCCTGGGTCTCGGGTCGGTCGTTCATCGTCTTATTTGTCCTCGTCCACCACTTCGGCGTCGACGACTTCCTCGTCGTCCGCGGTCGCACCGTTCTCGCCGCCGCCGCCGCCGTCGGCCGATGCCGCCTCCGCCTCACTCTGCGCCTGGGCGTAGATCTGCTGCGAGGCGGCCGTCATCGCCGTGGTCAGGGCCTCGGTCTTGGCTTTCACCTCGTCCAGCGAGCCGCCGTCGAGCGTCGCGCGGACGTCCTTGACCGCCGCCTCGACCTGCTCCTTGGTCGCGGGCTCGATCTTGTCGCCCGCGTCCGCCAGCGTTTTCTCCGCCGCGTAGGTCGCGTTCTCGGCGACGTTCCTCGCCTCCGCCAGCTCGCGCTGCTTGCGGTCCTCCTCGGCGTGGGACTCGGCGTCGGACACCATGCTCTGGATTTCCTCGTCGGAGAGGCCGGAGCCGGATTTGATCTCGATCTTCTGCTCGGTGCCGGTGCCTTTGTCCTTCGCCGTCACCGAGATGATCCCGTTGGCGTCGATGTCGAAGGTGACCTCGATCTGCGGGATGCCGCGCGGCGCCGGCGGGATGCCGGTGAGCTGGAATTTGCCCAGGCTCTTGTTGCCCGAGGCCATCTCGCGCTCGCCCTGCAGGACGTGGATCTCCACCGAGGGCTGGTTGTCGTCGGCGGTCGAGAAGACCTCCGACTTTTTGGTCGGGATCGTCGTGTTGCGCTCGATCAACTTCGTCATCACGCCGCCTTTGGTCTCGATGCCGAGGGTCAGCGGGGTGACGTCGAGCAGCAGCACGTCCTTGACGTCGCCGGCCAGCACGCCCGCCTGGATGCCGGCGCCGATCGCGACGACCTCATCCGGGTTGACGCCCTGGTGGGGCTCCTTGCCGGTCAGCTCCTTGACCTTCTCGCGGACGGCGGGCATGCGGGTCATGCCGCCGACCAGGACGATGTGGTCGACCGAGGTGTCGGCGTCGGCGAGCGCCTGTTTGACCGGGCCGACCGTGCGGTCGAGCAGGTCACTGGTCAGCTCGTTCAGCTTCGAGCGGCTGAGCTTCAGGTCGAGGTGCTTGGGCTGCCCCTCGACCGCCGTGATGAACGGCAGGTTGATCTGGGTCTCCTGCGTCGAGGAGAGCTCGATCTTCGCTTTCTCCGCCGCCTCGTAGAGACGCTGCAGCGAGTTTTTGTCGGCCGCGAGGTCGACGCCCTGGTCGCGTTTGAACTCGGCGACCAGCCACTCGACGATCGCTTTGTCCCAGTTGTCGCCGCCCAGGTGGTTGTCGCCGGCGGTCGCTTTCACCTCAAAGACGCCGTCGCCGATTTCGAGCACCGACACGTCGAAGGTGCCGCCGCCGAGGTCGAAGACGAGGATCGTCTGGTCGGTCTTCTCTTTGTCGAGCCCGTAGGCCAGCGAGGCCGCGGTCGGCTCGTTGATGATCCGCTTCACCTCGAGCCCGGCGATCTGCCCGGCGTCTTTGGTCGCCTGGCGCTGGTCGTCGTTGAAGTAGGCGGGGACCGTGATCACGGCGCTGTCGACCGCCTCGCCGAGCTTCGCTTCGGCGTCGGTCTTCAGCTTCTGCAGGATCATCGCGCTGATCTCCGGCGGGCTGTACTGCTTGCCGCGCACGTCGACGCGCACATCGCCGTTCGGGCCTGCCTCGACCTTGTACGGGACGATCGTCTCCTCCTCGTGCACTTCGGACTCCTTGCGTCCCATGAAGCGCTTGATCGAGAAGATCGTGTTCTCGGGGTTCATCACCGCCTGGCGTTTCGCGACCGTCCCGACCAGGCGCTCACCGCTCTCGGTGAAGGCGACCACGGACGGGGTGGTGCGACCACCCTCGGCGTTCTCGAGAACGGTCGGCTCCCCGCCCTCCATGACGGCGACGCAGGAATTGGTGGTTCCCAGGTCGATTCCGATCGTTTTTGCCACTTTTGCTGCTCCCTCCAGGGGTTTCGTTAACTATGCCTAAGAAATCTAAGTGGCAGTATGGCAGATCTTCGGAAGGTCCTCAAGGCTAATTCGAGACTTTTCGCGGCCGGGTAGGTTGAGGATGGGCAACGAGGCGGGAGGGCCTCGCAAAACCGGCTCGGCAGAGCCGCGAACAGGAGGGAAGAGTCTTGAATCACGCCCATCCGCGCCCGCGCCTCGTCGTGCCGGCGCTCCTCGGTGCCGCGCTGCTGGCGCTGGTGCTGCTCGTCGTCGGGAACGCGACGGCGAAGCCGAAGAAGCCGGCCAAGCCGAAGCCGACGAACGTCAAGGTGATGACCCGCAACATCTACCTCGGCGCCGACCTCGGTCCGGCGATCGCGGCCAAAGGCGTCGGCGCCTTCACCGAGGCGACCGGCCAGATCCTCCGCGAAGTCACCGAGAACGACTTCCCGGTGCGGGCCAAGGGCCTCGCCAAGGAGATCCTGCAGAAGGAACCGGATTTGGTCGGCCTGCAGGAGGTCGCCGAGTGGCGGACCGGCCCGCCCAGCCTCGAAACCCTGCTCGGCGGCTCGGCCCCGCACGCGACGACGGTCCGCTACGACTACCTCAAGGAACTGCTGGCGCAGCTGAACAAGGGCAAGACGCGCTACCGGGCGGCGGTCGTCAACCCGGAGTTCGACTTCGAAGCCCCCGCCGACGAAAACGGCGTCCCCGGCGATGGGCCCAACTCGCTGATCGCCAACGCCGAGATCAACGGCCGGCTGACGATGCGCGACGTGATCCTCGCCAAGGTCGGCCCCGAAGTGAAGGTCAGCCATCCGCGCAAGGGCCACTACAAGAGCCTCCTCACCGAGGAAATCTCCGGCGCCAAGGTGACCGTGGTCCGCGGCTGGGCCTCCGTCGACGCGACCGTGAACGGCTCGACCCCGTTCCACTTCGTGGACACCCACCTCGAATCGTTCGACCCGCAGACGGTGGTGCCGAGCATCCGCGCCCAGCAGGCCGCCGAACTCGTCGCCCCGAACGGTCCCCTCACGAGCGACCTGCCCACGATCCTGGTCGGTGATCTCAACTCCGACACCAAAACCGCGGTCCAGCCCGGCGACGGCCAGGCCTACGAAACGCTGGTCAAGGCCGGCATGCGCGAACGCAGCACCTACGAACCGCTCGGCTGCTGCCTCAAGACCTCCCTGCTCCCCGTCGCCGACGGCGGCGCCGCGAGCCAGTTCGACCACAAGGTCGACCACATCATGACCCGCGACCCCAAGCAGGTGAAGCTCCTCAACAGCTCGGTGACCGGCCGCAGCCCCCAGAACGGCTTCTGGGACTCCGACCACGCCGGCCTCTTCAGCACCCTGAAGATCTACCCCTGAGGACGATGTTGATGGGCCGAAAACCCCTCCTATAGGGCTAGTTTTCGGCCCGTCAACCGCGGGGCCCCGCAAGCTGTCGCCCGGTCAGGGACCCGCCCCTCTCGCCACGGCCCGGGCAGGCTGTGGCCGTGGCGAGAGGGGCGGGTGTGCGGAAGGTGTGGAGGGACACTCGCGGGAGGCGCACGGGAGGTTCACGGATCCGTGA
>CALCIA010000227.1 GCA_937907435.1 uncultured Actinomycetes bacterium | reverse complement strand
CCCGGGCCGTGGCGAGAGGGGCGGGTCCTTCCCCGGGCGACAGCTTGCGGGGCCCCGGACCCTCCCGGGCGCCAGCCCGCGGGCCCCCGTCCCTCCCGGGCGCCAGCCCGCGGCCCCCATCCCTTCCAGCTCCGGCGATGCCGATCGGGCGCAGCGAGAGCATCGATCCGACGGCGATCGAGTTGGAGCCTTGGCCGCTCGAGGCCCATCAGGTCGTCGCGGGAGAACCGCTCGTGAGCGGTCGGGTCCTTGACATCTCCGCCGACGGTCGGGTCGAGCACGGGTCCGACAGCACACCGTGGGCGTCTCGCGGGACACCGAGTCCGACGAGCTCTTCGTCGTCCTGCGCGGCCGGGCGACGATCGAGGTCGAGGTCGGGCCGACCCTTGAGCTCGGCCCCGGCGACGTCGGCCTGCTCCACGCCGGCGACCATACGACCTGGCGCGTCCACGAGGACCTGCGGAAGATCTACCAGGTCACCCAGGACCCGAGTAGGCGCGGGACAACCGGGTAGAGGCAGCCCCGTGGAGATCCAGTTCGTCACCAGCGTCGCGGTCATCGCACCCGACCCGGGCCGTTCGCGACAGTTCTACGTAGAGACCTTCGGCCTGCCCCTCGCCGACGAGACCGGGTCCGGCTACCTCCACAGCGAAGAGGTCCCCGGAACCCGACATTTCGGCATCTGGCCGTTGTCCCAGGCCGCCCAGGCCTGCTTCGGCCAAGACCAATGGCCCGCACACCTGGCGGTGCCCCAGGTCAGCGTCGAGTTCGAGGTCGCCGACCGCGCCGCCCTGGACGCCGCCGCCGAGGAGCTGACCGCCGCCGGCCACGACCTGCTGCACGCGCCGCGCGAAGAGCCGTGGGGCCAGGTAGTCGCTCGCTTGCTCTCCCCCGAGGGCGCGATCGTCGGCGTCTCCTTCGCCCCGGCCTTGCATTGAGCGGAGGCGCGTGGGGCTTGCGGCCATCCGAGGGTGGTGCCGGGACGCGCGTCGACTTTCGGTTGCTATGCAACCGAAACTAAACACGGAGATCCTTGATCAATGGGAGACCCGGGAGGAACGCGGGACTTCCTGGCGTCTTCGGGACGGATCCCTCTTCCGGGCCCACCGGGTGAGTTCGCAGAAAGCCGCGGTATGCGCGGAGAAGTGCGAACTCGACGTGGGTCAGGGGAGGATGGCTACGCAGCGGGTCCAGCCGGCGGAGGCGGCGGTGATCTTGACGGGGAAGCAGATGACGGTGAAGCCGGTCGGGGGGAGCTGCTCGAGGGCGTGGAGCTTCTCGAGTTGGCAGTAGCCGCGCTCGCGGCCCGCCTTGTGGCCCTCCCAGATGATCGAGGCGTCGCCGGACTCGGCATAACGCTTGGCGGTGGTCGAGAAGGGGGCGTCCCAGGACCAGGCGTCGGTACCGACGATCTTGATGCCTTGGTTGGCGAGATGGAGCGTGGCGTCGCGGCCGAAGCCGCAGCCGGAATCGACGTAGTCGGGCTCGCCGAAGCGCTCTCCGGCCCGGGTGTTGCAGAGGACGATGTCGAAGGGCTCAAGCTCATGGTCGATCCTCGCGAGCTCGGCGTCGATCTCCGCCGGGGTCACGACGTGGCCGTCGGGCAGGGCGCGGAAGTCGAGCTTCACCCCCGGGCGCATGCACCAGTCGAGCGGGATCTCGTCGATCTTCAGCGCCGGCGCGCCGCCGTCCTGGGTCGGGTGGTAATGCCAGGGCGCGTCCAGGTGGGTGCCGTTGTGGGTCGAGATGCGGACCCGCTCGACCGCCCAGCCCATGCCCTCCGGCAGGTCCTCCACCTCGAGGCCGGGGAAGGCGGCGGCCATTTCGGCCGCGCCCGCGGTGTGCCCGGTGTAGTCGATCTCGACCGGCTGGAGGGGCGGGTCGGCGGGGATCTCGTTGTCGAGCGGGATCGAGAGGTCGACGATCCGGGTCACCGCGCCTCCGTCCCGTCGGGCTCGCCGGGCGCCCCGCGCCGATCCCCGCTCGGTTCCCAGCCGCCCTCGGCGGGCCGGCCGAAGCGGTTGCGCAGCACCCCGAGGCCCTCGATCTCCAGCTCGATCTCGTCGCCGGGGGCGACCTCGCGGCCGATCTCGATCGAGGAGCCGCCGTTCACGGTGCCCGAGCCGAGCAGCCACCCGGGCCGCAGCGTCTCCCCCTGCGAGGCCCAGGCGACGACCTCGTCGAGGCCGAAGATCGCCTCGTTGCTGTTGCCGTCGCAGACCGTCTCGCCGTTCAGCCGCGCCCGCATCCGCAGCCCGGCGCGCCAGTCGAGCTCGTCGGCCGTCGCCACCACCGGCCCCGCGGCACAGCCGAAGTGCTTGCCCTTGCACGGCCCGAGCCGGCCCTCCATCTCGCGGAACTGGATGTCGCGGGCGCTGAAGTCGTTGAGGATCGTGAAGCCGAAGACGTGGGCGTCGGCGTCCTCGGGGCGCAGCCCGGTGCCCGCGCGGCCGATCACGACGCCGAGCTCCAGCTCGTAGTCGAGCCGCCGGCCGTAGGCGGGCCACGGCACCTCCGCGCCCGGACCGACGAAGGACTCGGGGTTGCCGACGTAGGCGACCGGGAGCTCGAAGAGCACCTCGGGGACCGGCTCGCCGCGCAGCTCCCAGGCGCGCGAGAAGTGGCCGGAGAAGATCATGTGGTCGCGGTACCCGGAGGGGTCGAGCGCGTTGGTCAGGGACGGCACCACCTCGAGCCGCCCCGCCCCCTCGCCGTCGGCGAGCGCCGCCCGCGCCGCATCGAGGAAGGCCTCCCCCGCGGCGATCCCGTCGGCGAGGCTGCCGGTCACGAGCGCCGCCGCCAGCCGGCGAGCCGCCACACTGTCCGCCCCGCCGCGTTCGAGCCGCACCCGCTCGGCGACCCGCAGGTCGACCCACGGCCCGTCGACCCCGGCGCCGACCAGCACCCGCGCCTCCGCCCCGTCCGGCGTCGCCGCGATGTGGCGCGCGAAGTACACGTCAGCCTTCCCCGCTCATGCGAGGTCGAAGGATGCCATGCCGGTCAGGCGCCGATCCCGTCGGCGCCGGCGCCGGGGACCGCGACCCGGATCGCCTCGATCCGGCCCTCCTTCGCCGCCCGCCGGTTGGCCGGCTCGTGATCGGGCGCGGTGGCGACGTAGAGCGTGCGCCGGTCCTCGCCGCCGAGCATGCAGGCGTAGGCGTTGCGGTCGAGCGCCAGCCGCTCGGCGTTGCCGGCGGTGTCGACCCGCACCACCTCCTGGGTCAGCACC
Source organism: uncultured Actinomycetes bacterium (assembly GCA_937907435.1). Lineage (GTDB taxonomy): Bacteria > Actinomycetota > Thermoleophilia > Solirubrobacterales > 70-9 > VAYN01. The sequence continues at coordinate 56,208 of CALCIA010000227.1, read as the reverse complement.
GAGGCGAACCAGACCGCGTCCTCGGCGTCGATGCACATCCCGTCCGGCGTGAGGTCGGAGTCGAGCTCGATCCGTCCCGACAAGGTCAGGTGCCCGTCGGCGCCGACGTCGAAGAGCGCCAGCCCCGGCGCGAAGGTTTCGGCGACGACGAGGGTGCCGTCGGAGCGCCGCACCATCCCGTTGGGGAAGCCCAGCTCGCCCGGCTCGACCGTCACCGTGCGGTCGGCATCGACCATGATCAGCTGGGTCGGCCGCATCTCCTCGGCGAAGAGGTCGTAGCCGAAGTTGCCGACGTAGGCGCGCCCGTCGCGGCCGACCAGCATGTCGTTGGCCCAGCCCGGCGCCACCGCGGAGAGGTCGACGTAGGGCTCGTTGCCGTCCGGCCCGACCGCGAAGACCGTGCGGTCCTCGCTCGCCACCGCGAGCAGCCGGCCGTCCGGCAGCCAGCCGATCCCGCCGGGGTGGAAGACCTCGCCCGCGACCTGCCGCTCGCCGCTCGCCGGGTCGAAGGTCAGCACCGCGTCCCCATACATGTCGACGAACCAGAGGAGCCCGTCGCGCCAGCGCAGGCACTCCCCGAAGTGGATGCCGTCGACGACGGTTTCAAACGTTCCCGATTGCGATGAGACGGCCATGTTTCAGCTCCGTTGCGCTTTGGGTTTTATCTCGTGTGGAAGTTGGCGCATCGAAGCGCGTCGCGCCTGCAACCGCGCCAGCGAGGAGCGCAGGTCGGGGGCGTCGACGACCACGACGACCAGGAGAAGGGATCCGAAGACGATCTGGGCGCTCGAGGCGGGGAGCGCGGTGACCGTGAAGACCTGTTCGAGCAGGGCGACGGCGAGGGCGCCGAGCAGCAGCCCCCAGATCGCGCCGCGGCCGCCGCGCAGGCTGAGCCCGCCGAGCACCGCCGCCGCGGCGGCGAGGACGAGCGGGCCGAGGCCGGGGTTGAGGGAGGCGCTCGCGTTCGAGTAGGCGAGCATCGCGCCGGCCAGGCCGGCAAGCGCGCCGCTGACCGCGAAGAGCGCGGTGAGGCGGCGGTCGACCGGCACGCCCGCGACGCGGCCGGCGCGCCGGTCCCCGCCGAGCGCCCGCAGCTCCGGCCCGATCCGCGTCGCCCCGACGACGAGCATCACCAGGGCGAAGACGCCGAGCGCGATCAGGCTGCGCGGCGAGAAGAAGCTGGCCACCGTCTGGTTGATCCAGATCGCGGCGCCGGTGTTGGTGAAGGTGAGGGTTTCGTTGCCGGCGATCACATTGGTGAGGCCGAGCAGGGCGATGTAGGTGCCGATCGTGACCGACATCGACTGGATCCGGAGCTTCGCGATCACGCCGCCCTGGACGGCGCCGAGGAACGCGCAGGCCGCGGTCGCGGCCAGCACCCCGAGGAGGCCGCTGTCGGCCCCCGCCTTGACCGCGAGCACGCCGCCGAGCGCCTGCATCCCGAGCACCGAGACGTCGAACTCGGCGGCGATGATCGTCAGTCCCAGGGCCAGCGCGATCAGGCCCAGCGAGGCGAAGCCCTGCAGGGTGTTGAAGACGTCGAAATCGCTCAGCGAGTGGTCGTGGTAGACGGGCGTCAGGAGGTAGGCGGCAAGGACCACGGCGAAGGAGAGGACCCGGACCATCGCTTCCGGGCGCAACCAACGCCCCAGCCGCCGGCGCCCGCTCATGCCGTCCCCTCCCGGCGCGAGGCGACCCAGGTCGCGAGCACGACGACCACCACCAGGACGCCCTTCAGCAGGATCTGCGCCCCGGTGTTGAAGCCGCGCAGCAAGAGGAGGTCGGAGATCGTCGCGATCACGATCGCCCCCGCCAGCGTCCGCAGTGCCGATCCCCGCCCGCCTGAGATCAGCGTGCCGCCGACCAGCACCGCGGCGATCACGTCGAAGGTCGCCGTCCCTTCCAGCTGCGCCGAGGCGCCCTTGTTGAAGGCGCCGAGGAAGGCGCCGCCGAGCGCGAAGGAGGCGCCCGCGATGGCGAAGGCGATCGCGGTGATCCGCGGGATCCGCATCCCGGCGGCGCGCGCCGCCTCGCGGTTCTCGCCGATCAGCGTCACCCGCCGGCCGAGCACCGTGCGCTTGAGGACGAACTGCAGGATCAGCGCCAGCACCACCATCACGTAGACGCCGAGCGGCACTCCGAGCGGGGTCGAGTTGAGGGTCGCGTAGCCGCCGCCGGCCGGCTGGACGATCACGCCGCCCGAGGCCTTGGTGGTGATCCCGCTGAGCAGGAAGCCGGCGCCGATCGTGAGGATCACCGGGTTGGCGCCCCAGGCGCCGATGATCAGCCCCTGCAGCGCGGTGACCGCGGCGCCCGCCGCCATCGAGATCGCCAGCGCCGGGACCAGTCCGAGGTGGAGCTCGGCGAGGAAGACCATCGCCCCCATCACCGCGGTCGCGGCGATCGCCAGCGAGACCAGCGAGCCGATCAGCGTGATGAAGGTGAGGCCGAGCGCCATGATCCCGACGATCGAGGCGGAGCTGAGGATCGCCTTGATGTTTTCGACCGTGAGGAAGCGGTCAGTGGTCAGGGCGAGGACGACCAGCACGGCCAGGCCGAGCGCCGCCAGGCCGGTGAAGAGGCCGCGGGGGCTGCGCCACTCGGCGAGCGGCCCGAAGCGCTGCTCGAGCGCCACCCTCACGCCGCCGCCCCCTCGCGGTGGGTCAGGTCGGAGAGCAGCTCCTCGCGGGTGGTGCCCTCGGCGTAGGTCCCGATCACCCGTCCCGAGCGCATCGTGACGATCGTTTCGCCCAGCTCCAGCAGCTCGTCGAGTTCCGAGGAGGCGAAGACGACGACCTGGCCCTGGCGCGCCGCCTCGCGCAGCAGCTCGTGGATCGCGGCGCGGCCACCGACGTCGACGCCGCGGGTCGGCTCGTCGACCAGCAGCACCTCGACCCCCGAGTGCAGGAGATAACGGCCGAGCAGCGCCTTCTGCTGGTTGCCGCCGGAGAGGACGCCGACCGGCTCGCCGAGGCGCTCGGTCGGGACGTGGGCGGCCTCCGCCAGCTCGCACCCGCGCCGGCGCTCCGCGGCGCCGCCAATCCGCCCGCCGCGGGCGATCCGCCCGAGCTGGGCGACGGTCAGGTTCTCGAGGATCGAGCGGCTGATGAAGAGCCCCTCGGCCTTGCGGTCGCCGGAGACGAAGCCGACCCCGCAGGCGCTGATCGCGGCCGCGTTGCCGAGCGGCAGGCGGCGCTCGCCGAGGCGGACGCGGCCGGTCGCCGCCGGGACGAGCCCGGCGAGCGCGCGCAGCACGTCGGAGGCGCCGGCGCCGACCTGGCCGGCGAGGCCGTAGACGCGGCCGCCGAGGAGCGTGGCGCTGAAGCCCTGGAGGCGGCCGGGGATCGCCAGCGACTCGACCGTCAGCGCCGTCGTCGACTCGCGCGGGTCGAGCGCCCGGTGCGGGGCCGGCTGCAGGTGCTCGCCGAGGATCGCCTCGACCAGGGCGTCGGGGGAGAGCTCACCGACGTGGGCGTCGAGGACCCGTTCGCCGTCGCGCATCACCGTCACCCGGTCGCAGAGGCCGAGCACCTCGCCGAGCCGGTGGGAGACGAAGATCACCGCGCAGCCCTGGGCGGCGACCCCGCGGACGGCGCGGAAGACCCGCTCGATCTCGACCTCGGTGAGGGTCGCGGTCGGCTCGTCGAGGATCAGCAGCCGGGCCTCGCGGCCGAGCGCCCGCGCGATCTCGACCAGCTGGCGGGTGCCGATCGAGAGCTCGTCGACCGCGGTGTCGGGATCGACGTCCTCGAGGCCGACCTCGGCGAGCAGCTCGGCGGCCCGCCGGCGGGCGTGGCGCGCGTGGCGCAGGAACCCGGCGCCGACCTGGCCGAGGACGATGTTCTCGGCCACCGTGAGGGTCGGGACCAGGCTCAGCTCCTGGTCGACGGTGGCGATCCCGGCGCGCTGCGCGTCGCGCGGGCCAGCGAAGGAGAGCGGCTCGCCGTCGAGGAGGATCTCGCCCGCGTCGGCGGCGACGTTGCCGGCCAGCATGTTGATCAGCGTCGACTTGCCGGCGCCGTTGTGGCCGCAGAGCCCGTGGATCTCCCCCGGCGCGATCGCCAGCGAGACGCCGCGCACCGCCCGCACGGCGCCGAAGCTCTTGGTAAGCGAGCACAGCTCGAGCCTGGGCGTCCCGACGACCTCCGTCACCCCGCCCCTTCCCCACGCTTGTCGCCCAGAGGGCGACAAGCGTCGTCGGTGTCGGCAGCGGGCGGGTGGATCTCGCGCTTGAGGATCTTGCCGGTCGGGCCCTTGGGGAGCTCGTCCAGGGTCCAGACGTGGCGCGCGTACTTGAACGGGGCGACGCGCTGCTTCAGCCACTCGCGCAGCTCCGCGGGCGCGGCGCTCGCCCCGGGCGCGAGGACGACCGCGGCGCCGACCTCTTCGCCCAGCCGCTCGTCCGGCACCCCGACGACCGCGACTTCGCTCACCGCCGGGTGCCGGTGGAGCACCTCCTCGATCTCGCGCGGGTAGATGTTCATCCCGCCGCGGATGATCATGTCCTTGAGCCGGCCGACCACGTAGACGTAACCGTCCTCATCCAGCCGCCCGAGGTCGCCGGTGAGGAACCAGCCCTCGGGGGTGATCGCCGCCGCGGTCGCGTCGGGCCGGCGCCAGTACCCCTTCATCACGTTGTGGCCGCGGATCGCCAGCTGGCCGGTCTCGCCGGCCGGCAGCGCCTCGCCGTCGTCGCCGACCGCCCGCACCTCGACCCCGTCGATCGGCCGGCCGACCGAGCCCACCCGCGTCTCCCCGGGGCGGTTCAGCGTCGCGGCGGGCGAGGTCTCCGAGAGGCCCCAGGTGTCGAGGACCGCGACGCCGGTGACGCGCTCGAAGGTCTCGGCCTGCTCGCGCGGCAGCGGCGCGCCGCCCGAGGCGGCGATACGCAGGCTCGGGAGCGGCCCGCGGTCGGCGGCCGCGGCGGCGATCCCGGCAAGCATCGTCGGCACCCCCATCAGGATCGTCACGCCTTCGTCGGCGACCAGCCCGACCGCCGCGGCGGCGTCAAAGCGGGCCAGCAGCGCCAGCCGCGCGCCGACCGCGATCGAGGCGTTCAGCGTGCAGGTCTGGCCGAAGGAGTGGTAGAGCGGCAGCGTTCCGAGCAGCACGTCGTCGGGGCCGATCGCCAGCGCCCCGATCACCGCCCGCGTGTTCAGGCCGAGGTTGCGGTGGGTCAGCTCGGCGCCCTTGGGACGGCCGGTGGTGCCCGAGGTGTAGAGGATCACCGCGGTCTCCTCGGGGTCGACCTCGACCACCGCGTCGTCGCCCTCGAAGCCGTCGAGGACCGCGCCGCCGAAGGGCTCCTCGACCCGGATCACGTCGACTCCGGCGGCGGCGCCCGGCTCCGGTGCCTCGGCCGCGTGCCAGGCGATCAGCACCCGCGCTTCGGCGTCCTCCAGCGTGTAGGCGCTCTCCGCCGCCCGCAACAGCGGGTTGACCGGCACCACCACGGCGCCGAGCCGCAGCACCGCGAAGTAGAAGTCGGCGAAGGCGGGGACGTTCGGCAGCTGGATCGCCACCCGGTCCCCCCGTCCCACCCCACGGGCCGCGAGCAGCGCCGCCGCCCGGGCGCTCCGCGCCTCGAGCTCGCCGACCGTCGCCGCCTCGCCGCCGTGGGTGATCGCGGCGCGGTCCGGGTGGCTCGCGGCGGCGGCCCGCAGCGGCAGGGCCAGGTTGCCGCCGCCGAGATGGGACGACGGCGGCAACCCTTTGGCCTCGTGGGAGGAGGAGGTCATGCTCCGCGCACTACGCCTTGGTGCACTGCGCGGTGTACTGCTTCAGGGTCTTGGGGTAGACCCGCGCCTCCTTCACCGTTTCGGTGAGAGGAACTTCCTGGCCTTCGAGCATCTTCGTCGCGTATTCGGAGACCTGTACGGCGATCGTGCCCGGGTCCTCGGTGGCGGTCCCGTACATTTCGCCGGCTTCGATCGATTCGATCCCGACTTTGAAGCAGTTGCCGCCGGTGACGATCAGGCCGTTGTTCTTGACCCCGACCGGGATCCCCGCCTGCTTCGCCGCGCTGACGATCGGCACCGCCATGTAGTCGGCCATCCCGTAGGCGGCCTGGATGCCGTCCTTGCCGAACTTGGCGAACATCTGCTTCGCGAGTTCGCCCGATTTGACCGGTTCCCAGTTGCCGTCCTCTTCGTAGACGACCTTGTAGCTCGGGTGTTCGCCCAGGACCTTGTTGAAGCCTTCCATCCGTTCCTGGGTGAGGAGCATCGCCGCGGTGCCGGTGATCACGCCGACGTTGCCGCTGGATTTGCCCTCGGCTTCGAGCCCTTCGATGATGTTTTCGGCCGCGTATTCGCCGAGCGAGACGTTGTCGGAGAGGACCTGGTTCAGTTCCGAGCTGACCGAGGGGTCGGCTTTGCCGTCGGCGTTGAGGACGGCGATGCCCTGCGCCTTGGCCTTCGCGATCGCCGGCGCGACCGCCTTCGAGTCGAGCGCCTCGAGGATGATCAGTTCGGGGTTTTCGGCGACCGCCTGGTTCAGCATCTGCACCTGGCCCGCCGGTTCGAGGCTGCCGACCACGGTGACCGAGGCGCCCTCCGCGCCGAGTTTTTCTTCGACGATCTTGTTGAAGACCGCCGCCCACGGGTTGCCTTCGGCGACGCTGACGACGGTCACCTTCTTGCCTTCGAGCGAGCCGCTTTCGGCGCTGCCGCCGGCCGCCGCGGTTTCTTCGGCGGCGCCTTCTTCGGCCCCGCCTGAGCTTTCAGCCGGTTCCGAGGATTCCGCCGTCGTTTCGGCCGAACTGGATGAACCCGACGAACCGCCGCAGGCGGTCACGACAAGGGCGAGCGCCAGCAACAGCAGGACTCCGATGAGCAACCTGGGACCCGTGAGTGACCGTCGACCACCCTCCCCGCCAGGCGGGTTTTTCGCACGCAACATTGATTTCTCCTCCTCGATTCGCAACCCCGCCGACGGACCCACCGTCGGCTGACCGGGGAATCCTCACGCCGGCGCCAGGTCGCGTCTAGAGCAGATCGCGACAAACTTTTGCCGCCCGAACTTGTAGGTTTCCTACAAGTTGGCCACCGATCCGCAGATTTACGGCGAGACGGTCCCGCCGCCCCTCACCGAGACCGTCCGCAACCCCCAGATCGCCGGGGCGGCGGCGCGCCTCAGCGAGCGCCTCGACGAGGTGACGCGGCTGATGGTCGAGCGGATGATCGCCGACGTCCCCGTCTACCGGCGGCTGCCGCCGGACGGGATCGCCGACGTCGAAGCGCTGGCCGCGCGCAACACGCGGGTGCTGAGCGCGGCGCTCCAGGCGGGGTCCCACCTCGACCGCGACGAACTTCGTTACGTCGCCGAGCACGTGCGCGAGCGGGTGCGCCGCGGGGTCAGCCTGGAAGAGATGCTGCACGCCTACCGGGTCGCGATCAACACCTTCTGGGAGGAGGCGATCGCCGAAGGGGTGACGCTCGGCTTCTCCCGCGACGCGGCGCTCGAACTGGCGCGGCGGACCTCGGAGCTGACCGACGACCTCACCACCCACGCGGCCGAGACCTACGTGCGCGAGGTCTCCCGCCTGCGCGCCCTCTCCGACCAGGAAGCGCGCGACCTGCTCGAGCTGCTGCTGCGGGGGGAGGTCGACGCCGAGGCGCTCGCCACCCACCACGCCGCGCCGGGGCTCGCCTCGGCGGAGAGCCTGGTGGTCGTCGTCGGCCGCATCGCCCGCACCGACCGCTCCGAGTCCGACGCCCTCGAAACCGCGGCGGCCGAGATCCGCCGGGCGCTGTCCACCGGCCATGCCACGCCCCTGGTGGCGGTCCGCACCGGCGTCGTCGTCGCCGTCTCCCCCGCCGAGGACGGCACCCCGACCGCGCCCCGCCTCGCCGCCGTCCACGACCGCCTGCGCGAGGGCGGCACCGAGCTCTTCTGCGGCCTCTCCACACCCCGCCCCGGCCTCGCCCGCGTCCCCGCGGCCTTCGACCAGGCGGCGCTTGCGGTCTCCCGCGCCTCCCTCGTCCTGCCGGTCGTCTCCCTGGCCGAGCTGCCGGTCGTCCAGAACCTCCTCCTCGGCGCGACCGGCACGATGCGCGCGCTGCTCACCTCGATGGCCGAGGAGATCGACCTCGACGGCCGCGAAACGGCCGCCGCGATGCGCACCACGCTGCATGCCTACGCGGACGCGAGCATGAACCTGACGCGCGCGGCCGACTCCCTGCACGTCCACCCGAACACGCTCCGCTATCGGCTGGGTCGTATCCGCGAGCGGACCGGCCGTGATCCGGCCGACTTCAACCAGCTGGTCGACCTGATCTGTCTGCTGGACCTGCTCGAGGAAGCGCGGCCGTAGCCTCGTGAGGTGCGGCGACGCATGACCATCGACCTGGCCGACCGCGAGATCCGCACCGAGCGCCTCCTCCTGCGCCGTTATCGGGAGAGCGATCTCGATCGCCTCGCCGCGATCCAGGGCCTTCCCGAGGTCGCCCGTTATCTCTATCAGGAGGCGCGCACCCACGCCGAGGTCGAACTGGCCCTCGCCCAGCGCATCTCCCAGACCACCCTGGAGCGCGACGACGACGCCGTCACCCTCGCGGTCGAGCGCCGCGACGACGGCCTGCTCCTCGGCGACGTCACCATCTTCCTCCGCAGCCGCGAGCACCGCCAGATCGAGGTCGGTTATGTCTTCCACCCCGACGCCGGAGGCCATGGCTACGCGACCGAGGCCACCCGCGCCGTCATCGACCTCGCCTTCGGAGACCTCCACGCCCACCGCGTCTTCGCCCGCACCGACGCCCGCAACACCCCCTCCATCGCCCTCCTCCGCCGCCTCGACATGCGCCAAGAGGCCCACTTCCGCGAGGCCGAGCGCTTCAAGGGCGCCTGGGGCGACGAACTCCTCTTCGCCATCCTCGCCCGCGAGTGGTCATCCCACCCTTAGCCCCGTTACGATCCATCTCCCCTTGGGGCAGTGGCCCAATTGGCTAAGGCACCGGTCTCCAAAACCGGCGATTCCAGGTTCGAGTCCTGGCTGCCCCGTCTCAGCGAGTCCAATCGCAGAGCGAAAACCTGGTCCGAAACAGCTTCTTAAGCGCTCCGGTTTTGCATTTTGCGCCCTCGGCGCATTCGGCTCTGTCAAGAGGCGGAAACGGGCGATTCACCCTTTCGTTCCTTAATCGTTCCCTAGAGCGAGCCGAGCGATGTGCCTCGCCTCCTGCATTCAAGGCGAAATCCAGAGCCATCCAGCTGGTCGGCGTTGTCGCATACGGCGGCTACGCTTACCGCCATGGCCATCACGTCTGACAGAGATTTGATCGCAGAGGCGAGTCGTCGACTCGCCGTCGCGGCACCGGACGCCAAAGTGATCCTGTTCGGCTCACACGCGCGAGGAGAGGCCCGTTCAGACAGTGACTTGGATCTACTTGTCATCGAGCCCGAGATCGAAAGTCGGCGCGCGGAGTTCGTACGACTCCGCGAGGCCCTCGGCGACCTCGGCGTCCCGGTTGACCTTGTCGTCGTGCCCGCTTCACATGTCGATGAATGGGGTCACTTCGAGGGGACGATGCTGAACGACGCGCTGCGAGAGGGCCGTGTCCTCGTCCCGGCGTGAGCCGGCCGACCTGGCGGCCCTCTACTCACGGAAGGCCAGCAACGATGCGACGGCGGCCCGCGAGTTCGCCGGCAATCCCGAGATCAGCGACGAAATAATCGGCTTCCACGCCCAGCAGGCGGTCGAGAAGTGGCTGAAGGCGGTGATGGCGAATCTGGGCCTCCCGCAACAACGAACTCACGACATCGATCAGCTGGGCAGGCTGCTCGAAGAGCAGGGTGTCGATCTACCGGTCCCTCGATCGCGCCTCGCGGAATTGACCGACTTCGCCGTGCCGCTGCGCTATGAGGACCTATTGGATGCAGAGCCCCTGGACCGGCGAGCGACTGTCACGTTGATCGATGAAGTCGGCAGATGGGCGGGCGACCAGCTCAACGTCCGCCGCTTCGGCGCCTAGCCTGGATCGGGTGGAGCGATTCATCAAAGTCTCGCGTGAGATTTGCTGGTGGTGCCAGGTGCGGCCCGCCGATTCAAGGGAGCACAAGTTCAAGCGCAGCGACCTGACCCGAATACACGGACGGGGAGAGCTTCGCGGGCCCCGCACCCTGGTCGTGAACTCTGGCGAGAGAAACTCCGAGCACCGGAGCACCAAGAACGATGCCCTCAAGTTCTCGCGGTCGATGTGCGCCTACTGCAACAACACTCGTAGTCAGCCATTCGACCAGGCCTACGACAAGTTCATCGAATGGGTGGTCGCCAATCACGAGGCCGTGCTCGCAGAGCGCCGGATTACGCTCGGAGAGGTATTCGATCCCGACGGGATCGAGGTGGCCGAAGATGTCCTCCGTTTCTTCGTCAAGCACATCTGCTGCCGCCTTGCCGAAACCGTTATGAGCGACGGGGAGACGCTGCTTCCGCCGGACGCACTGCGCTTCCTCGACGGCGGGCCGCCGCCGACGAGCATCACGACCGACATGTGGATCGAGCCCAGTTGGCTTCGCTTCGATCAGCTGGGCGCAGATGATCCCGGGTGGATAAGCATTCTCGGGATGGAGCCGGTGCATCCGGGTCCGGAGATGCGCCTTGGCAGCCGTTGGAACTATGGCTGGCTGGTACTGGGTTGGGAATGCTGGGGTGCCGGAGAGGGCAACGTATTCACGGAGGACGAGTTGCGCTTGCCGATCGTTTCCACCCGACCTGCATCCTTCGAGCTTTCGTTCGTGCCGACCACCGCAAGTCGAACTGATGACGGGATTGTCGATCCCGCGTGGCTCAAGCGCATCACGGGCGGCGTTCCAATCGATCGTGAAGCACTGGCCCGTTCGCCAGTTGCAGAGAGGTTCATCGGCGGCGCCTTGGATTTCGAGGCCGGTACCCGCGACCAAAGCCCAGACAAGCGCGAATTCTTCGTCGCGAAACCTTTTGCGGCGCCTGAGGTCGAGGTGATGCGGACCGCCTGGCTCTGCGGGATGGCGAGATCCGTTTGGGCGGAGGGGTCGCTCGACCCTGAAACAATCCACGGCGTCACCCTCACCGACCGCCTCCTTGATCCTCGCCTTCTCTATTCAGAATCGGTATCCCTCGGGGCCGTGGGTCCTGAGTCGGGCTGGCCCGGAGTCGCCCGCGGGTTCGCGGCGATGGCGTCACTCAAGCTGGCTGAGGCATACGAACAGAAACTGGACACCGAGTCTGGCGAAGAGTCGTTGCTGACAGCTGCTTCAATGGCCGGCGCCGCCGCTGCGGCGGCGGGGGCCTGGATCGACGATTGGCCAGCTCTCTGGGATTCGGTCAACTCGGCACTTTCTGTTATCGCACCGCTGGAAGCCGACGTGGCGGCCCAGATCGGCTAGGTCAGCCGTCGGCTTACGGTCAGCTCTGCCAATCCGAACCAGGCATTCCTTCCTGAGCGCGCACGTTCTAGCCGCGACGAACGATCAAGCGACCCTCTCCTAACTCCATCCACCCAAGCCTAGGGAGACAGACCTTCATCGCGAGACGAGTTCTTACGGAGCCAAGCCCTGATCCGTAGAGAGCTAAGCGATACGCTCGTAGCGAAAGCGTGACTTGATCTCGGTGTTCAGATAATGGCCAACCGAAACAGACCCGCCGGTGAGTACGTGGAAGTGCTGCGCTGGGACTCCGAAGTATCTGTAGGTCGAACCGCTCTTGAACGCGACCTCCAAAGTCGAGCTGTTCTCATCGAAGCCGACCGCCGCGACGTTCGAGGATCGGACAGGAATCAGGCGCATCAGCTAACGCTACGGATCGCGGTCAGCAGACACTTGAAAAAGTCCGGAACGCCCCCCGCGCCTTCTGGCGCACGGCGGTAGACCTCTCCGGATTTGGGCTTGAGGCCGAGCTCAGAAGCAATCCGGTGCCGCTCGACATCGAGCTCAGGCCAGATCTGCGGTATGTCTGCCTCGATGTTCCCGGTGAAGTTCGCGCAGCGCTCTCGGACATCGCGCTCTGGCCAGTCTTCAGCGATCTCGTCACAGAGCTCGAGGAGCTGGCGGTTCTTCATTGCGATGGCCGCAATCGCAGCGTCGCGCTCCGCTTTAGTGCCCTTCTCACTCGATTCGAGCTTCTCTTTTGTCTGCTTATCGGCATCGAAAAGAACGAAGCAGGGGATGCCAAGCCCATTGAGGATCGCCAGCGCGACGGGGATGATCGACTTTCCGTGGCATTCGGCAACGGCGATCCCGTCCTGCTCAAATGGCCGATCGAGAGAGGCAACGGCTTCGAGAAACACAGAGTCGGTTCTGCCCTCGCACAGGACAACTCGTTTGGCGAAGACCGCTTGACTGAGGCTTGCCGAGAGAGTGTTTCTCACTTGGGTCTCCTGGTTGGCGAGGCCCACCTCGCTCAGAGCCGCTTCTACGAGTTCTGGATCTGCGGCGACAACTGACGTAGCGCTGCCGCCCTCACGCCGGACCACGCGAAGGTCCTCAAAGAGGGCGGGCTTCACGAAATGCTCGGAGTGGGTGCTGTAGGCGATTTGAGGGCCGGGCTCCCCTTCGATTCCGACCGAAAGTTTGAGCAGTGCGCCCGCGACGGCGCGAGCTTGCAACGGGTGTTGGTAGAGCTCGGGCTCCTCGATCGCCAGCATCAGCGACTTGCGTTGCGGCTTCGCATCATCCTCGTCGCCACCGGTTGGTTCCACCTCAGCGAGAACCTGAAGGACAGCGATCACGAGCGTGCGCTGCAATCCGTGGCCTTGACGCTCGACGTCCGTGGGATAGCCGCCAGCGTGAACAATCTGGACCTTCGGCCGCGGCTTTGGCGGTGCCGGAGGAACAAGCACTTCGGTGACGAGGACCGATGCGTCCGGAACGTAATCCTGGACGCGGTTGGTGATGCCCTGCTCAAGCCCGCGAAGCGCATCCTCACGCGCGACTCCGTACAGGGCGCTGGTCTTTTCCTGGGTCTCGGCTTGGAGATTGTCTATCTCCTCCTGGGTCGCCTCATCAACGCCGCCGACGTTGGCAAGCAACTGAGTGAGGGGCGAGTCGCGACCTTCGCCGAGGGCGTCGGGCGCATCGGTGTCCGCGCTGACGAAGACATAGTCGAAGCAGTCACGCAGTCTCGGACCACTCGTGAATCCGAAAAGATGGGTTGCCTCGGGTGGTCGAAGCTCACAGAGGGTGCCCGCGTTTTCGCGCTCGAACTGAGCCATGTGCGCATCAACGTCTGCAACTTTGGTTGCCCTCGGCGTCGGATAATTCTTTCCCGCGCCCTCCGCATCAAAGAGACTCTTGTAGGCGGCCGTCCTTTTTGCCCCTTTCTCAGTGCGAACCGCGTCGAAAGGCTCATAGAAGTAGGCGGACCCCGACAAGACAGGACTCTCTCCCGGAACCCAAACCCGAGTGATCGTCGTGTGGTCGCCGGCCGCGTAGCGGCCCAATGCCTCCGCCTCTGACTCTCCTAAGTCCGCGAAGTGGAGCGTGACAACGATGCGCTTCGCAGCCTCACCCGTCGGGTCGCGATAAAGATCCGCCTCTTCACAGGGGCGCTCATTGACACACCAGTCGATGGCACGCAGCACTGCCGACTTACCGACGCCCCCGCTGCCGACCAAGGCGGTAAGCGCTCCCCAATCGATCGTCTCGTCCTCGACGCAGCGGTACCCCTCGATCCTTGCTTTGACCATCTTCATCGCGGCCAAATATCGTTTCATACGCGGGCGGACGTATATAGATACGCTGCGAATATGGCGCTAGACGGCGGACCGATCGTCGATACCCTGCATTCGAAGGGTCCCTTTCCGCCGACACGATCTCCGCCGAGTTTCCAGATCAGATCGCTGCACCTGACGTGGAGAAACATCTGTTGGACATGCAGCTTCGTGGCCTGACCGAGGAGTCGGCAGCCATTCCTCATCATTGGCAACTGACCGACCGGGGTGCCCGACTTGGGATGGAGCGAAAGACCCGATCGACATAGCGCCCGATCGGGTGGGGGCGCCAGACTCGCCCTGTGTCTGCCCATCCACCCAAAGGATTCGAACCGATGGCTTTCGATGCCGTAGACCTACGCTTTCGGCACAGGTTCGGCTCTAACGGTCGACGACTGGTCCCGCTCCGCGCCTTTTCCTCCTCGATAACCGAGAATCGGGCCGATGGCTAAATTCGACGAACTTTCCGACCTTGACTTTGAGGAGCTCGTCGCCGACCTAATGCGGGCTGAGTTCGGACTTTCATTCAGAGCCGGAACCCGTGGACGGGATGGGGGAATCGATGTGCTGGCCATCGATGCGGATGGAGGGGAACACGTAGTTCAGTGCAAGCACTACCGCGACGGGACCTACGCGAAGCTCCGAACATCGGCGAAAGCCGAGGCAGCCAAGCTTGAGGCGGCAGGAGCGAGCTTTGAGGCCTACCGGTTCGCAACCTCACTTCGCCTGAATCATCGTCAGAGGAGCGAAATCGCATCGATCCTTGGTCGATGGATCGGCTCAGTCGACGATGTGTACGGAGAAAACGACCTGCGCCGTCTATTGCGGGACCACGCCCAAATTGAAGGCCGCCATGTGAAGCTATGGTTGGCAGGGGCTGGTCCGCTCCGGCAATTACTGAACGCGGCCGCTTTCCAAAGGAGCCGCGCTCTGCTTGAGGAATCGCGGCAAGCCCTACCGCGGCTCGTGGAGACCGAAGCGTTTCACACAGCGAGCCAGATCCTCCGCCAGCAAAAGCTCTGCGTCATCGCGGGCCCACCAGGCGTCGGAAAGACGACTCTTGCACGCCTTCTCATGTTGGACGCCCTTGAGGAGGGCTTCCAGCCCTACGAGATCGCGCCCGGCGGGCTCGACGACGCGTGGAAGCTGCTTGAGGTCGAGGACGAGTCGCAACTCTTCTATTTCGATGACTTCCTCGGCCACACCGCGCTCTTTGAATCGCGCCATCACGATGCCGAACTATTGAAGTTAATGAAAAAGGTGATCCGCACGCCGAGGAAGCGATTCCTCTTGGTAACGCGCGAGTACATTCTGCGCCAGGCGACGCAACTGTCGGAGGCCTTAGATCGAGAAGCCGACGAGGATCGAAAGTTCCTCCTGACGATCGACAGCTACAACCGCCAGGAGAAGGCACGAATCTTCTACAACCACATCTACTTCTCTGATGAGATCGAGGCTACGGCACGGCGTTCGCTCTTAGCAGACGCCAACTACCTGAAGGTCATAGACCACGAGGGCTACAGCCCACGTTTGATCGAGTGGATAACCG
The DNA here is from genome assembly GCA_937907435.1 of uncultured Actinomycetes bacterium. Classification (GTDB taxonomy): domain Bacteria; phylum Actinomycetota; class Thermoleophilia; order Solirubrobacterales; family 70-9; genus VAYN01. Next base: position 40,977 of record CALCIA010000227.1, on the reverse strand, counting down.
GCTGGTCCGGCCATCGACTCTCGGATGCCGAGAAGAAGGACTATGCGTCTTATTGCCTCTCGGTGCTTAACAATCCCCAGCAGCTTTGGACCCATGCGTTCGAGCAGGGACTTGGCGACACCGAACGAACGTTGCTGATCTCCATGCTGGGGCTTCCCCGGAGGGCGTCGGACGGAGACGTCGAAGCGGCTTTTGAGAGTGCCTGCAAGGCAAAGGGGCTATCCGTCGCCGACCGACGATTCATCCGGTCGCTTGAGATCTTGGACGACTCCTTCATCCGTTCCGATGGTGGCGCGGACACCCACCTCTCCTTCATAAATCCTTCCCTTATCGACTTCCTCCGTAATTACTTATTCATGAGTCTCGCCGACGGCGAACAGTCGATCCGGGGGGCGCACTTCTTCGAGCAGGTCGTCTGGCTATGGAACGCGCTGCGCCCGGCCGATGGCTCACCACCCCTACGGCTCGCGAGAGCTTTTAGCGAGGCCTTCGGCAGAACGCTTGAGTCGCCGGTCGTCGAGGGATCTGGGATCTCCCTGATCTTCGATTTGATGGAGGCCCCTTGGGCTTGGAATGGTCAACCGATCCTGCAGGGGCGGCTAGAGCGGGTTCTGAAATATGTGGGCGAAATGCCTGAGCTGGCTGAACACAAGGAGCTTTGGATCGCCGTCGGGCGGAAATGGCTGTCCGATATCGATCATGCCGAGGCGCCCGTGAACGCGGACACGCCGAAGCTTCTTCCCGGGTTGTCCAAGCTCGGTGCTTTCGAGTTGTCGGCGGGGGGCGAGGTCTTATTGGCGGTCGTCGAAAAGATGGAGAACGGTCCCGAGCGGTGGGGCTGTCTGGACGAGCTTCACGACGCCGTGCCAAGTCTCTTCAGCGACGCCGAATGGACGGAGACCTGTAGATCATTCGGGGAATATCTCGAAGAGGTTCTCGACGACCCGGTCGCCTGGCTAAACGGTCCAAACGAAGTTGACACCCTCGAATACCACTACATGAGCCTGGACGCATCGGTGGCGAGCGAGAGATTCGAAGAGGCACGAGAGTTGCTCACAGAGGAAGAGCCCGACGAGGACTTTGATCCTGATCGTCACCACTACGAGCGGGATTCCGAAGAGGAGGTCGAGCCCGACTACGGCGACAGCGATCGCGACATCGAGCTGATGTTTGAGCGGCTGGATTGAACGCCTACCGCCTCGGCCGCTTCGGAGCAGGGGTATATACGGCGCCGCTCCGCTTTCCCTGGGGCTCTCCTCCGAATTTCGCGGACGTTTCTTTCCCCTAGCCTTTCCACCGGGCGATTCGCTGATTTGTCGCGCGCCAGAGCCACGTCGTCGCCGCAGTCCCCGATCTCCAAAACCGGCGATTCCAGGTTCGAGTCCTGGCTGCCCCGTATGACCGACGAGCGTCTCATCGCAGAGTGTGAGCCGCCGTCTCGCCGTCGCGGCACCCGACAAGACTGAATGGCAGCTACAGCGGCTGCCCCGTGGCAAGTGCGACCTGCGGACACCCCGCTGACCGGCACAGGGTCAGCGGCAATCGGCCCCACGGTCGACGGGTCGGTATCGCGGCCGACCCCGGCCGACAGACGGATAGTGTGCTCGCCGCGATGGGATGGCCGCCACAGATCGGAGAGACGTTGCCACGGGCGACGGACTGCCGGCACGAGCAGATCAAGCTCGACGGTTGGGTCCTCGACCCGGGCGGCCACGGTCGCGAATGGGAGCGGGTCTTCCAGATCACGATCACGGATCGCGAGCGGGTCTGGGGCGCGCTCACCGCGGTTGTCGCTGATCTGCCGATCGTGGAGGTGCGCGACCGGGGCGACGACGGGATCGTCTGCGGTGTGCGGGGGGAGGTCACGATCGGCGAGCGCAGCGCGCCGGTGACGATGAGCTGACACTACGCCACACCCGATTCCGCCCCGCGCCTGGTCACCGCCTTTCCCAGCCCCTAACATCAGCGTATGGCCGTAGCCCACAAAATCGTCGAATTCGATCTGGTCGAGTTGACCGAGCCCGTCGAAGACGCGCCCGCAGGCGCGCGTGGCGGGGTACTGGAGCTGCGCGAGGACGACACCGCCATGATCGAGGTGACCAAGCCCGATCTTGGACCGGCGGCGCGGATCATTTTCGCTCCACTCGGCAAGCTGCGTCTCGTCGAGCCGGCACCGCGTACCTGATTCGCGGGGCGTCCATGTCGGTGGGGCAGGAACTGCCACGCCTGCCGACGAAGGGCGATCATGGGTAAGCACTCGTCAGTCCTCCTGGCCGCGTCGCTGCGAGTGTGACCAACGTCCCACCCAGTTCGGGGCCGAGGGGGTTAGGGTGGCCTAATGACGAGTTTGAGGACGTTTCGTTATGTGGCGCTTGCCGAGGCCACTAGCTTTCTTGCCCTGCTGGTCGCCGCGGTGATCAAACGGACCTCTGAGAACGAGGTGGGGGTTCAGATTCTGGGGCCCATTCATGGCGCGCTGTTTGTCGGGTACGTCGCGATCGCGCTTTCGATCCGCAACGCCAACGGTTGGACGCCGCGGGAGACGGTCGGGATCTTGGTCGGGGCAGTTTTGCCCTTCGGCGGCTACGTGGTCGACTGGTGGTTGGGGCGCCGGGAGCGGATTTCAGTCTCCTGACTCAGAGGCGAGCCTCGGCCCAGCGCGCGACCCGCAGCAGGTTCTCGTCCGCGCCGGCCGGGGCGGCGAGCATCAGGCCGCTGGGTGGATCTCCGGGCTGGTGCATGGGGATGGACATGGCACAGCCGTCGAAGAGGTTCACCACGGTCGGGTTGCGCAAGGCGAGGAGGTTGATCCGGCCGTACTCCTCGTCATCGTCGATCAAGGCGTCGAGCGGGGGCGCAACGATCGGGACCGTGGGACAGGCCATCGCGTCGAATCCCTCCAGGCGCTCCCGGAGACGGGCGATGAAAGAGGCTCGCCAGGCGTGCAGGGCGAGCAGGTCGGCAGCCGACTGGTGCTCGCCGCGGCGGATCCTCGCCGCCACCCTGGGGTCGTAGGAGTCGCCGTGCCGGGCGAGCAGCTCCCGGTGCCAGGCATAGCTCTCCGCCGCCGGGAAGCCGCCCCCGGCACTCGCCTCGGCGATCCCCGCGAGCTCCGGCAGGTCCACCTCGACCAGGTCCGCGCCCGCGGCGGAGAGGGCCGACAACGTCCGCTCGAAGGACGCCGACACCGCCGGATCGGCAGCGTCGAGGAAGTAGTTGCGCGGGACGAGGAGCCGGGGGGCACGGGGCAGCTCGACCAGTTCGGCCGGAATGCGGTCCCGGAGGAGCGCCTCCAAGTCGGCGCAGCAGCCGACGCTCCGGCCGATCACGCCGACCGTGTCGAGCGTCGGCGAGAGGGGCACCATGCCCGCGCGTGAGAGCCGCGCCTGGGTCGGCTTGAAGCCGACGAGGCCGCAGAAGGCCGCCGGGATGCGGCACGACCCACCGGTGTCCGAGCCGAGGGCGCCGCAGGCCATGCCGTCGGCGACCGAGACGGCGGCACCCGACGACGAGCCCCCCGGAACCCGCCCCCGCCCGCGATCCCACGGGTTCGCCGGCGTCCCGAAGTGGGGATTGAGGCCGAGCCCGCTGTAGGCGAACTCGGTCATGTTGGTGCGCCCGAGCAGGATCAGGCCGGCGCGACGCCAGGCGGCGACTGCCGGCGCGTCGCTCGTGGCCGGGGTCGGGTCGAGGACCGTGGACCCGGCCCGGGTCACCTGGTCGCGGACGTCGAAGGCGTCCTTGACCGAGACCGGGATCCCGGCGAAGGGCGAGGGCTCCACGCCCGCCGCCCGCATCGCATCCATCGCCCGCGCGGCGGCTCGCGCGCCGGCGGCGTCGAGGGTGAGATAGGTCCTCGCCCCCTCCCCGGCCCCGGCCTCGGCGCGCTCCAGACAGGCCTCGACCAGCGCGAGCGAGGTCGTCCTGCCGGCCGCGAGATCGTCGGCGACCCGGCGCAGGGTCTCGGCGGGCATCTCAGGCGGGGTCGACGTGCCGGGCGCCCCTCACAGGGCCACCCGCAGCGGCGACTCGAGCAGGTCGCGGATCGCGCCGAGGAATTCGGCGGCCTCGGCGCCGTAGAGGATCCGGTGATCGCAGCTCAGGGTCAGCGTCATCAGCGACGCGTCGACGATCTCGCCGTCCTCCCCGCGCTCCAGCACGGCGCGCGTCCTCCCCGCGCCGAGGATCGCCGCCTGCGGTGGGTTGATCACCGGGTGGATGGCGGTCATCCCGAACATCCCCAGGTTCGACACGGTGAAGGTGCCCCCCGCCAGCTCCGGCGGGGTTACGGTGCCCTCCCGGACCCGCTCCGCGACCCGACGCGAGTCGCTCCCGATCTCCCCCAGCGATTTGCGGTCGGCGTCGAAGATCGTCGGCACCACCAGCGCGTCCTCCGCCGCGACCGCCATCCCGACGTTGACCCGGTCGTGCAGCTCGAAGGCGCCGTCGACGTAGGAGCCGTTGGCTTTCGGGTGTTCGCGCAGGGCCAGCGCGGCCGCCTTCACGATGATGTCGTTGAAGGACGGGACCGGACCTTCTCCGGCAAGCGCCTTCAGCTCGGCCCGCAAGGCGATCGCGGCGTCCATCCGCACCTCGGTCTCCACCTGGAAGTGCGGCACGGTCGCCTTCGCCTCGGCCATCCGACGGGCGATCACCGCCTGTAGGCGAGACAGCTCGACCCGGCCGGCGCCGCCCTTCGCGGTCTCGACCTTCGCGGCCGCACCGGCGCCGGAACCTGTTTGATCCGGCGCCGGCGCCGCCGCGGGGGTGGTGTCCGAGGCAGTTTCGGTCTCGATGCCCGCCGCGGCCAGCACGTCGGCCTTGACGACGCGGCCGCCGACGCCGGTGCCGGTCGCGATCGAATCGATCGCGACCCCGTAGGCCGCGGCAAGGCGACGGGCCAACGGCGTGCTGCGGCGGGTGTCGCCGGAGGCCGCGCCCCCATTGGGCGCGGTGGACGCGGGCCCCACCACCGGTGGCGCGGTCGGCGCGTCGGCCTCGATCGGCGCCGCGGGCGGCGCCGGAGCGGCACCCGACGGCTCCCCCCCGAGGCGGGCGATCGGTGTCCCGACCGCCACCGTCTCCCCCTCTGCGACCAGGATCTCGAGCGCGCCCGACCCTTCCGCCTCGACCGTCATGTTCGCCTTGTCGGTCTCGACCTCGAGCAGGTCCTGCCCGGCCGCGACCTCGCCTCCCGTGGCGACCAGCCAGGAGAGGATCGTGCCTTCCTCCATCGAGTCAGACAGCTTCGGCATCACGATCTCGGTTGCGGTGGCAGTGCTCATCGTGCTCCTCGGCGCGGGGTCAGGGGAGCAGATCGATCGCCGCGCCGACGATCGTCTCGGTGTCGATTCCGAAATGCCGGTAGAGGTCGCCGACGTCGCCGGACTGGCCGAAGTCGTCGACCCCGAGCGAGGCCAGCGGCACCTCGTTGACCCCGGCGAGGAAGGCGAGGGCGTGCGGGTGCCCGTCCATCACGGTGACCAGGGGCGCCGACCGCCCGGCGGGGAAGATCCGGTCGAGGATCGCGTCGTCGCCCGGGCCGAGCCCCTGACGCGCGCGCAGGGCGCGGAAGACGAGGTCGGCCGAGGTGAGGACGACGAGGTCGGCGGCGATCCCGGCCGCGCCGAGCTCGTCATGGGCGGCGCAGGCCTCGGGGACCGTCACCCCCATCGCGACGATGGTCACGGCGGGGAGGCCCTCGGCGGCAGCTCGGAGGAGGTAGCCGCCACCGAGGGCGCCTTGGCGACGCTGCTCGCGTGATCGTGGGTCGTCCGGCAGGGCCGCCAAGGCTTGGTCGATCGGCCGCGTCGAGAGCCGGAAGTAGGCCGACTCGCCGCCGGGCCTGCCGAGCCTGCCGAGCGCGTCGAGCAGGGCCCACTCGAGGTCCTGTCCGAAGGCCGGCTCCCAGGCGATGCAGCCCGGTTGCCCGATGCCGACCGAGGGGGTCGAGATCGACTGGTGGGCGCCGCCCTCGGGAGCGAGCGTGACGCCCGACGGCGTCCCGACCAGGATCGACTGGCCGCCCGCGTAGATGCCGAAGCTCCAGGGCTCGAGCGCGCGGTTGACGAAGGGGTCGTAGAGCGTGCCGATCGGCAGCAGCGGCCGGCCGTCGCGCGACCAGGTGGCGCCCAGCTCGCCCAGCAGGCCGACCAGGTTGACCTCGGCGATCCCGAGCTCGACGTGCTGCCCCTGCCGGCCCTCCCGCCACTGGACAAGCGTGTTGGTGTCGTCGGCGAACCAGTCGACCCGCTCCCGCGGGTTCCAGATGCCGGCGTGGTTGATCCAGCCGCCGAGGTTGGTCGAGGTGCCGACGTCGGGGCTGACCGTGACCACGCTCGTGGCCGCCTCCGGCGCCTGGTGGCCGAGATCGACGAAGAAGCGCCCGAACGCCTGCTGGGTCGAGGCCTTGCCGCGGTGCTCACGGCCGACGTCGTCCGGGATCGCGGGCGGCGCCTCGGCCTCCACCGGCTCCCGGTGCAGACGCTCCGCGGTCCGGGCGCAGAGCCCCGCCGCGGGAGAGCCCTCGGGGAAGCGGGCCCAGGGGTCGGAGGCATCGGCGCCGAGCCCGTCGGCCAGCCGCTCCCACTCCTCGGCCGAGAGGAGCGCCGAGTGGTTGGCCGGGTGGCCTTCCGTGGCGAGCCCGCGGGCCTTGATCGTGTAGGCGAAGACGACGGCGGGACGCTCGTCGGCGTCGGCGGCCCGGAACGCCTCGATCAGGTCGACCAGGTCGTGGCCGCCGAGATCGCGGATCGCGCGCGCCAGCTCGGCGTCGTCGAGCTCGGCGACGAGCCGCTCGAGGTCGCGTCGCCCGCGCCCGCTGCCCGGCAGGCGCTCGCGCAGCTCCTCGGCCGACCCGCGCAGCAGCCGCTGGTACTCCTCGTTGGGCATCCCGTCGATGCGACGGCGCAGCGCCTCGCCGCCCTTGCGCTCGAACAGCTCGCGCAGGAAGCGGCCGTACTTCACCGTGATCGTCCGCCAGCCGGCCGCCTCGAACATCGACCGGATCCGCCCGGCGGCGATGTCGGGGACGATCCGGTCGAGCGACTGGCGGTTCAGGTCGACGACCCACATCAGCTCGCCGAGCGAGGGGACCATCGGGTCGACCAGGGCCTCCCAGATCGCGCCCTCGTCGAGCTCCGCGTCGCCGATCAGGGCGATCTGGCGGCCGGCCCGGGAGACGTCGAAGTGGTCGGCGACGTAACGGTTGGCGATCGCGCTCCAGATCGTCGCCGTGGCGCCGATGCCGACCGAGCCGGTGGAGAAGTCGACCGGGTCCGGGTCCTTGATCCGGCTCGGGTAGCTCTGCAGGCCCTTGTAGGCGCGGAGCTCGGTCAGGTACGAGGGGTCGAGGCGACCGAGCAGGTAGTTGATCGCGTGCAGCACCGGCGCCGCGTGCGGCTTCACCGAGACGCGGTCGGCCGCCTCCAGGTGCCCGAACCAGAGCGCGGTCATGATCCCGACCATCGAGGCCGAGGAGGCCTGGTGCCCCCCCACCTTCACCCCGGAGGGCGTCTCGCGCACCTTGTTGGCGTGGTGGATGATCGAGGCGGCGAGCCAGAGCACCCGGTCCTCGACCGACCCGAGGGTCTCGAGGTCGACCTCGCTGGGGGCTGCCGCGATCTCGACGGCTTCGGTTGCCATGCGACGACGTTAAGCCTGTCGTGGTCTAGAGACCACCATCAAGTGCACTCCACGGCAGAATTCGACATAAAACGCTCAAAATCACGGCTTTCACCTAAGATTGTTAGATGAGCGTGACCCTGGACGGAACCGATCTTGAAATCGTCGACCTGCTGATCGAGGACGGGCGCCGGCCGCTCGCCGACATCGGCCGGAAGGTGAGCCTCTCCACCCCGGCGGTCAAACGACGGGTCGAACGGCTCAAGGAGATCGGCGTCGTCACCGGCTACACCGCCGAGGTCGATCACGCCAAGCTCGGACGCCCGATCGAGGCCTTCACCGAGCTGCGCTTCGGCGGCAAGACCAAGGTCGCGGACATCGCCGGCGTCGCCCGCGGCCTGCCCGAGGTGGAGGCGGTGTACACGATCGCCGGCGACCCCGACGCGCTGGTCCACCTGCGCGTCCGTGACGTCGCCCACCTGACCCGCGTCATCGACCTGCTGCGGCGCAGCGGCAAGGTGACCGGCACCAAGACCCTGATCGTGCTCGACAGCGAAACGCATCGCGACCGCTGACCCCGCTCAGGCCGTTCGCTCCGCCGCCGCGGCGGCCTCGACCATCGCCTCGATCAGCGCCGGCTTCGGCGCGTGGGGCCGCCCGTAGGCGCCGGCGTGGGTCAGCCCCAGGTCGATGCAGGCCTCGGCGATCTTGTAGCTGAGCGGGCCCGGGTTGATCACCGGCACCGGCAGCCGCTCCCGCAGGTACTCGCCCGCGTCGTGCATCGTCGTCGAGCCGAGCAGGATCACGTCGGCCCCGTCCTCGGCGATGCACCGCTCCGCCGCGTCGCGGAGGAGCGCCGGAACCTCCGGCTTCTCGTCCAGAAGGCCGAAGACGTCGGGGGGCTCGTCGCTGACGGCGCGGATCGACGCGCAGCGATCGGTCAGCCCGGCCAGCCGCAGGCCGTAGCGGTAGGACTCGATCCAGGGCCGCCACAAGGTGAGGATCGAGAACCGGTCCCCGAGCATGAGCGCCGTGTGGTACATCGCCCGCGCCGGGCCGATCACCGGGATGTCCAGCACCGAGCGCAAGGCCTGCACGCCGGAGTCGGAGACGCTGTCGACGACGACCGCGTCGAACCCTTCCTCCTCGGCCCCGAGCCCGGCGCCGACGACGGTCATTTCCGAGATCAGCCGATCGTGGTGGCTGTCGAACCAGGCCGGGGCGGCCTTGACCGGCCGGTACTCGAAGTGGCTGTCCCCCTGGACCCTGACCTCGCTCAGCTGGCGCCGGCGATTCGCCAGCTCCGCGTCGTCCATCGGGAACGGGACGATGACCAGGATCCGCCTGCCGCGGGCCCCCTCGGCACCCCCGTGCGCTACCACCGCTCCAGCTCCCCTTCGACGATGTAGCGCTCCTCGGAGTCCAGCTGCTCACGGCCGGCCAGGTATCCCTCGTAGATCGCGTGGTCGATCGCGCGCGGGGCGACGCAGTCGCCGACCCGGTGCGCCTCGATCCCCCTGGCGAGGAGGTCGAGGTAGAGCGCGGACTCGGCGACCCGACCGGTCACCAGCACCACCGAGCCGAGGCCGTCGAGCTTGACGGTGGCGCCGCCGTAGAGCGAGTAGACCTCGGCCGCGTCGGCGTCGATCCGGCGCACCCAGCTGTTCAGGTGGTACTCGAGGCCCTTGCCGAAGAGCTCCCGGTAGAGGATCGACTGGTCGAGGGTGGCGGCGGTCCCCGGGAAGAGGGAGGAGAACCGGGTGACGACCGTCACCTGGCGGCCGGCGTCGAGCAGGAGCTCCGCGACGCCCGCGGCGGCACGGGTCCCTTCCCCGTCGAGGACCAGGACCGACCGGCCGGCGCGACCGACGTCCTCGATCACCTCCGGCGCGGTCAGGACGTGCGGCAGGTCGACCCCCGGGATGCGTTCGACGGTCGGCGCCGCGGGCGAGAACCCGGTGCGATCCGGGACCGCCCCGGTCGCGACGATCACGCCGTCGTAGCCCTCCCCCTCGACCGCCGAGGCATCGGCCCGCTCGCCGAGGCAGACCTCGACGCCGAGGTCGTCGAGCCGCGTCTCCAGATCCTCGACGAGGACCGCGTAGCGCTCCCGCCGCGGGGTGCGGACGATCGCGTTCACCTGGCCGCCCAGCCGCTCGGCGGCCTCCATCAGCCGCACCCGGTGGCCTCGCCTCGCCAGCGTCTCGGCGGCCTTCATCCCCGCCGGGCCGCCGCCGATCACCAGCCACCGGCCGGCCTCCGCGGTGGGCGGCAGCGACTGGCTGCCGAACTTCCCCTCGCGCCCGGCCTCGGGGTTCACCGTGCAGGCCATCGGCAGGCCGCGGATGATCCGGGCCACGCACGACTGATTGCCGCGGATGCAGCGGTAGATCTCGCGCCGCCGGCCCTGGCGGAGCTTTTCGGGCAGGTTCGGGTCGGCGATCTGGGCCCGCGTCATCGCGATCATGTCCGCCTTGCCGGTGGCGACCATCTCCTCCGCCGACTCGGGATCGCTGAGCCCGCCGACGGCGAAGACCGGGATGCCCGGCACCTGCTCCTTGAGGCGGAGGGCCCGCTCCAGGAACCAACCGCTCTCGACGTCGGCCGGCGCCATGACCAGCTGGAGGCCGGAGTGGTAGCCGCCGCCGGCCGTGTTGATGAAGTCGATCCGCTGCGCGGCGGAGAGCGTCCGCACCACCTCGATCGCGTCGTCGAAATCGAGGCCGCCCTCGACGAACTCGGTCAGCGACAGGCGGATGCCGACGACGAAGTCGTCGCCGACCCGGGCGCGCACGGTCTCGAGGACCTGGCGGGGGAACGTCGTCCGCTCGGCAAGCGAGCCGCCGTAACGATCGGTGCGCCGGTTGTAGAGGGGCGAGAGGAACTGGTTCAGCAGGTAGCCGTGCGCCATGTGCACCTCGACCCCGTCGAAGCCCGCCTCACGCGAGAGCTCCGCCGAGCGCGCCCAGCCCTCCGCCGCCGCCTCCAGGTCGACCTCCTCCATCGCCTTCGGCGTCTCGGCGAAGGCCGGCGAGCCCACCGCCGAAGGGGCGAGGAGGACGCGCAGGTCATCGGCGGCATCGCTGGCCGCGTTCGCCCCGAAGTGGTTCAGCTGGGCGAAGATCCTGGCCCCCCGCTCGTGGACGGCGTCGGTCATCCGGCGGTCGCCGGCCACCGCCTCGCGCAGGTAGCCCTGGGAGAAGCGCAGCGCCCCGGCCGGCGAGGAGGGATGGATCAGCCGGTTCCCGGTGATCATCAGGCCGATGCCGCCCTCCGCCCGCGCCACCTGGTAGTCGAGGTTGCGGCGGGTGTCGACGCCCCCTTCGGTGTAGAGCTTCGCGTGCCCGGTCTGCATCAGCCGGTTGCGCACGGTGACGTTGCCGATCTGGCAGGGGGAGAACAGGTGGGGAAGCTCGGTCATCGCGACACCTCCTGGGCGAGGCTGGGGATCAGCCGGTCGCGCACCAGGCCCAGGAGCTGCGACTGGTCCGAGGTGACCGCCGACAGGAAGACGCCCGCCACCCCGGTCTGGCGGCCGATCTCGGCGAGCCGCGCCGCCGCGCGCTCCGGCGTGTCGACGATCGCGAAGCGCTCGAAGAGGAACGCTTCGACCTCGCCGTCGCCGGCGGCGGCGAAGAGGCGGGCGTTGGCGGACTGGCCGGTCCGCGAGTAGTCCTCGAAGCTGAAGTTCGCGTACAGGTCGCGCAGCGGCCCGTGCAGGTGCGCGGGGACCGCCTTGCCCTCGAAGGTGTGGTCGAGGGCCTGCCGGCTGTAGGAGGCCACCGGCGAGCGCACGTCGGCCCGCGCGGCCTCGACCTCCGCCTCGCTCGCGGCGAGGTCGAGGATCAGGAAGAGCCAGAGCGCCGGCGGCGCGGGCCGCCCCGCCGCGGCGGCGCCCTCCGCGACCGCCGCCCGCAGGATGTCGGTCGCCTCCGGCGAGGCGCCTTGGCCGAGGACGACGTGGTCGGCGTAGCCGGCGGCCGCCGTGACCCCTCGGGGACCGCCGGCGGCGACCATGACCTCGAGCCCGTCGTCGACGTGCTCGCGAACCTGCTTCACGTACTGCGTGAGCGCGGCGATCCGCGCCGGCTTCAGGCCGACCGAGTGGACGGCGCTGTCGCCCGGGCCGATCCCGAGGTAGACTCGGTCTCCCCCCTCCTCGAGCAGCCCCCGGAACGCGGCGGCCTGGACGCTCCAGTGCCGGGTCACGGGATTGGTGACGAAGCTGCCGACCTTGATCCGCGTCGTCTCCCTGAGGGCGACCTGCATCGCCTGGTGCGCGTCGACGTAGAGGTAGGGCGAGTCGCACATGCCGAGCCAGCCGATCCCGGCCTCCTCGGACTGGGCGGCGATCGCCGCCGCCCCGGCAAGGTCGGGCGGCAGGACACACAGGCCTAGCTCCACGTCACCACCTCCGTTCGTGTCCACATGTCAGCCACCGATCGCGCTCGACTCGGTGTCCCGGAAGCACTGCTCGACGATGCGCGACTCCGACAGCGAGCTTTTGGCCAGCTCGGCGATCACCCGCCCGTTGCGGAAGACGAGGACCCGGTCGCAGAGGTGGGCGAGGTCCTCGTACTCCGAGCTGGCGAGGACGATCGCCTTGCCCTCCTTCGCGGCTTCGTCGATCAGCGAGAAGATCTGTTTGCGCGAGCCGACGTCGACCCCCTGGGTCGGCTCGTGCAGCAGGAAGAGGTCCGGCTTGGTCGCGAACCACTTCGCCAGCAGGACCTTCTGCTGGTTACCGCCGCTGAGGGTCGCCATCAGCGCCTCGGCGTCCGGCGGCTGGACGCGGAAGCGCTCGATCATCTCGGCCGCCTCCTCCTTCTCGCGGCCGGCCCGCAGCCGCCCGCCGGAGAAGTAATCGCCGAGGATCGGCAGGGTCAGGTTCGACCGCACCGAGGCGTCGGCGACGGCGCCGTCCTTCAGGCGGTTGGCGGGCAGGAAGGCGAGGTTCGCGCCGAGCGCGCGGCGCGGGCTCATCGAGCTGAGCTCATGCGCCTGCCCGCCGATCTCGATCGTCCCCGAGCTTGCCCGGTCGGCGCCGAAGAGCAGGTACGGCACTTCCTCCCAGCCCATGCCGAGCAGCCCGGTGAGGCCGAGGATTTCGCCGCGGCCGATCTCCACCTCGAAGTCCTTGACCACGGAGCCCCGCAGCCCGGCGACCCTGGCGGCCGTCTCCGCGCGCGCGTGGTGGGCTTCCGGGTAGAGCTCGGTCAGCGGGAAGCCGAGGATCAACGAGATCACGTCGTCTTCGGTCAGCTCCGCGGTGGCCCCGCCGCCGGCGACGACGCCGTCGCGGAGGACCGAGACCGAGTCGGCCGCGCTCCAGACCTCCTCCAGGCGGTGGGTCACGAACAGCACCGAGAAGCCGTCGGCGACGACCCGGCGCACCGATTCGAAGAGCAGGTCGATGCCGTCCTGGGGCAGGTAGGCGGTCGCCTCGTCGAGGACCAAGACGCCCCGTTCGGCCTCGCGCAGCTGCTCGAAGGCGCGGACGATCGCGACCAGGGCCCGGTCGACCTCGCGCAGCGAGGAGATCGGCGCGTCGGCCGAGATCGCGAGCCCGAACCGATCGAGGGCGTCCTGCACCCGGCGCCGTTCCTTCTGCCACGGGATCCGCCAGCCGGCGCGGGTCTCGTGCTGGGTCAGCCTGACGTTCTCGAGCACGCTGCCGGACTCGAAGAGGCCGAGGTCCTGGTGGACGAACGCGAGCCCGTGCCGGACGGCGTCCCCGGCGCGCAGCGGAAACTGCACTTCCTCGCCGGCGATGTGCAGCGAGCCGCCGTCGTCGGGGGCGTGGAAGCCGCTGAGGATCTTGATGAAGGTCGACTTCCCCGACCCGTTCTGGCCGAGGAGCGCGTGCACTTCACCCGGCGCGAGCTCGATCTCGAAATCGCGCAGGACGGTACGTCCGGCGAACGTCTTGCGCAGGCCCTCGGCGCGGAGGGCGGCCGGTGAAGCCGCCACCCCCCGCACCGCGTCGCCACGTCCGCCGGACGCCGTCATCTACTTCAGGCCCCAGAGCTTTTCGTACTCGGAGGCGAAGTCGACGCCGTACCAGGCCGATTCCGGTTCGCTCAGGTCGATTTCGCCGATGTTCGACTCGTCGAACATCCGCAGTGGGATCCCGACGTCTTCGAGCGGTTCTTCACCGTTCATGACCCTCATGGTCTGGTCGGCGACGGCCCAACCCATCCAGGCGACCGGGCTGCCGACGTCGGATTTGATCACGCCGCCGTTCTGCATTTCTTCCATGAACGGCAGGTTCGCGTTGAAGCTCGCGAGCTTGACCCTTTCCGTGGCACCCGCCGCGTTGATCGCCGGCACCATGAAGGTCGCCATACCGTCGAAATTCGGAATGAAGTAGTTCACTTCCGGATTCGCGACGTCGGACTGGGTGAGGGTCGGGATTTTCGTCGTCCACTGGGACCCTTGGACGTTCTTGTATTCGACCTTGCATTCCGGGCAGAGCCGCGCGAACTCGTCCTTCTGGCCTTCGTTCACCGCCAGGCTCGACCCCAGGTCGTCGCTGTAGTAGGTGACGCCGTGGACGCCTTCGCCGCCGCTGTCGGCGATCACCCAGTCGGCCATCAGCTTCCCGGCGCACGAGTAACAGAAGGTGGCCAGCGCGGCGACCCCTTGTTCGACCTGCTTGGGCGTCGGCAGGGCCGGGTCGCCTTCGAACAGGTCGATCACCGGGATGCCCGCCGCCTTGGCTTCCTGCAGCGGCCCGGCGATCAGGTCGCTCTTGAACGACTCGATGATGATCGCGTCGGCGTTCTGGGCGACGGCCTGTTCGATCAGCTTCGTCGCCTGGGAGACTTCGTTGTTGGCCTGCACGACCACGTTCTTGATGCCCGCTTTCGCCAGCGCTTCGGTCGTGTTGCTGGTCAGGGTCTTCTCGAACGCGACCGCCAGCTGGTTGGTGATGTCGTACACCGTCTTGCCCTTCAGCCCACTCACCGAGATCGGTTTCCCGGGTGGGTCGAACGCTTGCGGCTTACGCGCCGCCGCGACCAGTTTTTCGGCCTCGGCCACACCATCGGACGCGGACGATTCAGAGGGTTCGGAAGTTTCGGAGGATTCTTCGCCCGTCGATCCGGCGGCTTCCGAAGTGGTACCGGAACTGCTCGAGCTCGACGAGCCCCCACATGCTGCCACGCCAACGCCGAGCGCCAAGATGGCGAGTGCGGCGACCAACCAACGCACTGACTTCAGAACGTCCATTACTCGTTCCTTTCGGGTCGTAACCAAGTCGGTTTGAACACGCGACAGCTATCCGGGCGCACCACCGGAGCGGGTGATGCGCGAACGGCGGTAGATCTGGTATTTGGCTGCCAATTTGGACAGGGACACGGCGAGCACCAACGAACCGCCGTAGAAGACGTCTTCGATCCAGCCGGAGAGCCCGAGCAGCTGCAGGCCGGTGATCCCGGTGACCAGGAAGTAGACGGCGACGAAGGTTCCCCAGGCGTTGAACCGACCGGGCGTGATCGCGGTCGAGCCGAGGAATGCCGCCGCGAACGCGGGAAGCAGATAGGAGGCGCTGATGTTCGGATCCGAGGCCGCCAGGGTGCCGGCGAAGACGACCCCCGCCATCGCCCCGACGAACGAGGTGGCGATCAGGGCTCCCGCCCGGATCCGGTTCACCGGCAGGCCCGACAGCTTCGCCACGCTCGGATTCGCGCCGACGAAGTAGAGGTAACGGCCGAGCGGGGTGAACCGGACGCAGTACCAGACGATCACGGTGAAGAGCAGCGCGAGGTAGAAGGAGAGCGGCAGGCCGATGATCCGGTAGCGGATGACGTCCACCAGGCTGGAGGAGATCCCCGAGGTCGTTTCGCCCCGGATCGCGACGCCGAGCCCCACCAGCAGGGTGCCCGTGCCGAGGGTGGCGACCAGCGACTGGACGCCGAGGCCGACCACCAGCGCCGCGTTCAGCACGCCGACGAGCACCCCGGAGAGAAGCGCGGCGAGGATCGCCGGGATGATCGCCCAGCCGGCGACCACGTTCAGGTATCCGACCAGGACCAGGGACACCGACATCGCCCCGGCGACGGAGAGGTCGTACTCGCCGACGCTGAGCGAGATGATCAGGCCCAGCGCCAGGATCAGGAGGACCGACTGGGAGCCGAGGATCGTCTGCAGGTTGGCGGTGGTGAAGAACTTGCTCGGCTCGAGCAGCGAGAAGACCAGGATCACCGCCGCCCAGGCGAAGATGATCCCGTAGGAGGCAGCGATGCCGGCGAGGTCCGGACGGCGCCGCCTCCCTCCGGAGGGGCCGCGCGGGGCGGCCGACTCCGCCGGCACGGACGGCTGCGGCCCCGTGCGGCGCTTGTCAACGGTTTCGCTCACGACACCTCTCCCTCCGGCCAGATCACCAAACAACGCACGACCTCCAAACCCGAAAAAGTTCCCCAGAACAACTGCAGATCGCCTTGATGCAAAAGTTTGCACCTCGTCTGTTCTGCAATATTTTTGAAAAGTATCAGTCCCGGTGCGACTCTGCAACGTGTTTTTCGCTCGGGTGATTTCGAGCATCCACGCCGCGCTCCAGAAGGTCCTCCGGGCCGGCGGCGACCCCGGCGTCCGCCCCGCCCCGCAGCGCCACGAGCGCCAGGGCCGGCCCCGGAAGCAGGGCGAGGAAGGTCCACCGCCAGCCGACCGCGTCGGCGATCAACGGCAGGACGCGGATCGCGATCGCGGTGATCGAGAACCCGATCGCCATCTGCAGCGTCAGCGCCGTGCCGACGTAGCGCCGGTCGGCGGCGACGCTCAGCGCCGCCGAGAACATCGGCGAGTCGGCGATCACCGCCGCGCCCCAGACGATCGCCACCGCCCCCAGCAGCACGAGCGGCGCCGCGTAGGCGAGCGGGCTGATCGCGCAGCAGGCGGCGCTGGTCAAGAGCGCCAACCGCGCCGCCGCGATCGCGCTCCGGCGCCGGGCGGCGACGCCCGCGAGCAGACAGCCGATGCCCCCGGCGACGCCGATCACGACGAAGGCCGCGAGGGCGAGCCCCGCTTCCGAGGTCGCCGGCCGCGCCGCCGCCAGGAAGGCGGGGATCCAGGCCCAGAAGGCGTAGAGCTCCCACATGTGGCCGAAGTAGCCGAAGTTGACGTCGCGTTGGCGCCGGTCGCGGAACATCTGGGTGAGGTAGCCGGGGTGGAAGTGGGCGGCGGGGGCCTTGAACGGCCCGAGGCGGAGCCGCAGGGCGGCCAGGGCCCCGAGCCCGGCCATCGACGCGGTGACGAGGAGGACCGTGCGCCAGGGCAGGTCGCCGAACGCGCCGACGAGGTGAGGGAGCCCGGAGCCGAGGGTCAAGGCTCCGAGCAGGGCGCCCATCGCGAGCGCCCGGGAGCCTCCGAACCAGGAGACGACCTGCCTGACGACGACCGGGTAGACGCCCGCGAGGGCGACCCCGGTGAGGAAGCGCAGCGGCAGCGCCGGCACCAGCCCGCCCGCCAGCAGCGGGACCGCGGCGGTGCTGAGCGCCGCGAGCGCCCCGGCGCCGAAGACCAGCGGGCCGACCGGGACACGGTCGGCGAGGTTGAGCAGGCCGGCGCCCAGCGCCCCGAACACGAAGCCGATCTGCACCGCGGTCGTCAACCACCCGGCCGCGCCGCTGGAGATGCCCCAGTCGGCCTTCAGCGAGGGCACCGCCGCGGCGGCGGCGAACCAGACCGACATCACGAGGATCTGCACCGCGACGGCGATCCCCAGCTGCGAGCGCGCCATCGCGGTGCCCGTCCTCCCGGCCGAGGGCCCGGCGGGCCGGTCAGTCGGCGAGCGTTGTGATCACCTGGACCGGCGAGGCGAGGGTGTCGCGGATCGGCGAGCGTTCCTGAACCACCTCGACCAGCTCCTCGAGCTCCGCGCGCGAGGCGTTCGGGCTCTCGATCGACACCTTCACCCGCAGCTCCTGCATCCCCGGCCGGACCTTCTCGTCGAGGCCGAGGAAGCCGTGCAGGTCGAAGTCGCCCTCCAAGGCGAGGTGCACCGATTCCAGTTCGATGTCGCGGCTCGCCGCGTTGGCGGCGACGGTGACCGCGTAACAGGCGGCCAGCGCCTTCAGCACGTACTCGCCGGCGCTCGGCGCCTGGTCTTCGCCGAGCAGGGCGGGCGGCTCGTCGCTCTCGAGCGGGAACGAGACGTCGCGGCTCTGGTCGAAGGAGCCCGCCTGGCGGATGTTGCCCGTCCGCGAGCTCGCGCGGAACCCTCCGGTCCAGTCGGAGTCGACCGTGAAGGTCACCTCCGCCAGCTTGGGGTTTCCCTCGATCGCGGCGACGGTGGCCGCGATCGCGGCCGGGTCGACGGTCTCTTTGACGCTCATTTCCAATCCTCTCTGTCGGTGTCCCGTCTGTCCCCGCCGCGGTGCGGTCGGTGGAGGACTTCCAGCGTGTCGTAGAGCTGCTGGGCGTCCTGCAGACGCTGGTGGGCGCGGTCGGCGTCCAGCTCGTGGAGGACCGCCAACAGGCCGTAGACCAACGAGATCGCGCCGGTCAGCGACTGGAAGAAGGCGACGCTCTCGGTCGGGGCGGTCAGCACCTCGTCCGCCTCGCGGGCGAGCGGGGAGAAGACGGAATCGGTGATCGCCACCGTCTTCACCTCGTGCTCCCGACACCAGCGGGTCGCCTGGACGATCTGGTTGGTCAGGCGCCAGAAGCTGATCGCGATGAAGGTGTCGCCCGGTTTCATCGCCAGGATCGCGCCCACCAGGTGCGACCCGCCGCGCGGCTCGAGCGAGACGTCGTAGCCGAGGAAGCGGGCGTTCTGGACGAGGATCTCGCCGACCGCGGTGTAGCTCCCCGAGGAGGCGACGAGGCTGGTGCCGCCCGCCATCTGTTCGGCGACGCGCGTCACGGCCGCCTCGTCGACGTCGCTCGCCAGCGTCTCCAGGTTGCGCCGGTCACGGGTCAGCGCCGCGCTCACCGGACGGTCGTGCACCTCGACCGCGAGGTCGACGGCGGTCGCCGAGAGGGAGCCGAGGAAGCGATGGCGGAAGTGGGTCTGGAAGTCGGGCCAGCCGCGGAACCCGGCCGACTGGGCGAAGCGCACGACCGTGGCCGGGGTCACCCCCACCGCTTCGGCGAGCGCCGAGGCCGTCATCGAGGACGCCCGCTCCGGCTGGGAGGCGACGAAGCGAAGGATTTTGTCGGCCGAGCGCGAGGGGGTGAAGCGGGTCATGATCTCCGCCAGCCAGGCGTCCTCGCGCAACGACTGGTCGACCGGGTCGACCTCGCGCTCGCGCGCACCCTTTTTCTGTCCACTTGCCACCGTTACCTGCCCCCCTCCTGGTCGGGTCCCCGTGCCGCGAGCCGCAGTCGCTCGATTCCTTCCGCCAGGGACACGACGTCACCGTACTTGGCCTGCACGTCGATCAGCGTCGCTTCGCGCGAGTTGGGATCGCGATCGTCGGTGGCGTCGCCGACCACCGTGATCCGGTAGTCGCGCGCCGCCCCGTCGACGACCGTGGCCCGCACGCAGCCGCTGGTGCTGGTGCCGCAGATCAGCAGGCTGTCGATGCCGCGGCCCCGCAGCGACTCGTCGAGGCTCGTGCCGTAGAAGGCCGAGGCGCGCTTCTTCTCCAGCACCAGCTCGTCGGCGCGCGGCACCACCCGCGGGTCGAACTCGGCCCCGGCGCGGCCGCGGACGCACTCGACCATGCGGCGGCCCTTCGCCCGCCACACCGCGCCGATCTCGTCCTCGTCCTCGTAGACGACGTGGACGAAGACCACCGGCACGCCGACGTCGCGCGCGCAGTCGAGCAGCTCCGCGGTGGTCGCCAGCGCCGCCTCGGTGTGTTCGGAGGCGAGCGGGCCCTGGGTGAACGCCCGCTGGAAGTCGACGACCAGCAGGGCCGGCGCGACCCCCATGCCGACGTTGTCGACCCCCACGCCCAGTTCGCGGTAGCGGACGATCATCGGATCGTCGTCGAGGAGACCGCCCGCCATCAGCTCCGCTCCTTCCGCAGCGCGGCGGTCGCCGCCGCGTCGATCCTCAACGTCGCCGGATCGATCACGACGCCGAACAGCTCACGCGCTTCCTCGACCTCGTAGTAGTCGTCGCGCACGTCTTCGAGCACCGCCTCCGGCGAGCGCCTGAGCGGCGGGCCGTAGCCGCCGCCGGAGGGCAGGTTCAGTTCGACGACGTCGCCGGCCGCCCAGCGCACGTTGGTGATCTTCGAGTGCTGGGGCTCGCACTCGGTGCCGGCGTGCCAGCGGCGGAGCGAGCCGGAGATCCCGTCGTGGCCGCCGAAGAGGCCCTTCGGCGGGTCGGTCCGGGCGTCGCCCTCGGTCGCCATGAAGGTGGGCGACAGCAGGCGCCAGCGGCGCACCGAGCCGATGCCGCCGCGCCACTGGCCCGCCGCGGGCGGATCGTCGCGCAGCTCGTAGCGCTCGCAGACGAGCGGGTGGCGCAGCTCGATCTCCTCGATCGGGTTGTTGCGGGTGTTGGCCATAAGGCAGTCGACCGCGTCCATGCCGTCCTTCCCGGGACGGCCGCCGTAGGAGCCCTCGCCGACCTCGATGTAGACCCAGTACTCGTCCCCGCCCTCGACCAGGCCCGAGTAGATGACCGAGTGGATGGCCGCCGAGCAGCCGGCGACGACCTTGTCGGGCAGGAGCTCGGCAAGCGCCAGGTTGATCAGGTCGGGGATCCGGTTGATCTGCGGGAACCGCATGAAGCAGGAGGCGGGGAAGCGCGGGTTGTAGATCGAGCCGAGCGGCGCCACCGCGTGGATCGGCCGGAAGATCCCCTCGTTCTGCGGGACGTAGTCGGCGGTCGCGTCCTCGTCGAGGAAGAGCGTGCGGATCGCGAAGTTCACGGTCGGGACGACCGAGCCCTCGAAGGGGACGTTGAAGGCGGTGTCGACCTGCTCCGCCGATCCGGTCAGGTCCACGGTCACGTCGCTGCCCTCGATCGTGACCGCGAGCTCGATCGGGAGCGGCTCGCCGAAGTTCTTGCCGTCGTCGTCGAGGAATCCGGAGGGGGCGCGGTAGGTGCCGTCGGGCAGCGCGTCGATCTGCGCCCGCAGGCGCGTCTCGCTGTAGTCCATCCACTGCGTGATCGCGTCGCGCACGGTCGCCAGCCCGTACTTGCCGACCAGCGCCTCGTAGCGCCGGGCGCCGAGGCGGCAGGAGGCGATCATCGCCTCGAGGTCCCCTTCGTTCGGGCTCGGCGTCCGCACGTTGTCGAGCAGGTGCTGGATCAGCGCGTCGTTGCGCACGCCGCCCGCGTAGAGCTTCATCGAATCGAACAGCTTGCCCTCGGCCCAGACGTCGACGATGTCGAGCGAGACGCCCGGGAAGGCGCCGCCGATGTCGAGGACGTGGCCGGTGCAGGCGGAGAAGCCGATGTGCTCGCCGGCGGCGAAGACCGGCATCAGGACGCAGTAGTCCGGCGAGTGGGAGGCGCCGTGGTAGGGGTGGTTGTGCAGGATCACGTCGCCCGGCTCGTACGTCCCGGCCAGGCGCCGGTTGATCCCGCGGATGTAGCCGGGGATCGAGCCGATGTGCATCGGCGTCGACTCCGACTCGCAGAGCTCGCGCCCGTCGACGTCGAAGATCCCGGCGCCGAGGTCCTCCGACTCGCGGATGATGTTGGAGTAGGCCATCCGGTAGAGGACCTCCGCCATCTCGCGGGCGATCGAGCTGAGCGAGCCGCCGATCACGCGCAGGGTGATCGCGTTGACCCCCGACCCCGGTTCGGCCGCCCCGCCGGCGGCACCCGTCTCAGCCCGCATGCGCGCTCACCTCCGGTCGGAGCGGCCCGCCGGACGCCGGCGCGGAGACCGCGATCACGAGGTTGCCGTGGTGGTCGACCTCGGCCACCTGGCCGATGCCGACGACGGTGGTCGAGTCGGACTGCTCGACCAGCGCCGGCCCTTCGATCCGGTTGCCGGCGACCAGCCGGTCGCGGTCGTACACCGGTGCCTCGAGCTCGATCGGGTCCTCGCCGACCTTCCGCGGCATGAAGAGCGGGGCCGAGGCGATCGCCGCCGCCGAGGCATCGGCGTCGCCGCTCGCGATCGGCAGGGAGCGGTAGCTCTCGAGCGCGCCGACCGCGGTCACCCCGATGTTCACGATGTGGACGTCGGCCTCGGCGAAGCGGTGGGTGTAGGTGCGCTCGTGCGCGCGCTCGAAGCGCTCGTGCGTCTCGGCGACCCAAGCCGCGTCGACCGCGCCGTCGGGCACGTTCACCCGCAGCTCGTAGCCCTGCCCGGAATAGCGGCAGTCGGCGGTCCGCAGGAGGCGGATCTTGTCGTCGGCCAGGCCGTCGCCCCGCAGCTGCTCGACCGCGGCCCGCTCGAGCTCGGCGTAGGCGCCGGCCAGCACCCCCGGCCCGCTCGAGCCGTCGAACCAGACCGTCTTCGCGAACTCGTACTGGAGATCGCTGGTGAGGAGGCCCATCGCGGCCGAGACGCCCGGGTGGGGCGGCACGATGATCGTCGGGATCTCCAGCTCCTGGGCGATCCGCCAGGCGAAGAGCCCGCCGGCGCCGCCGAGCGGGACCAGCGCGAACTCCCCCGGGTGGTACCCCTTGCGGATCGACTGGACGCCGATCGCCTCCACCATCGCCTGGCTGAGGATCTCGAAGATGCCCATCGCGGCGAACTCGACGCTCGAGTTCAGCGACCCGCAGATGTGGGTGGAGATCGCCGCGCGCGCCGCGTCGCGGTCGAGCGCGATGCCGCCGGCGCTGAAGGACTCCGGGCGGATCCAGCCCATCGCGACCATCGCGTCGGTCGCGGTCGGCTCGGTCCCGCCGCGGCCGTAGGCGGCCGGGCCGGGCTGCGCCCCGGCGCTCTCCGGGCCGACCCGGAACATGCCGCCCTCGTCGATGCGGGCGATCGAGCCGCCGCCGGCGCCGATCGTGTCGACGTCGGCCATCGGGATCATCGCCGCGTAGCCGCCGATCTTGGTGTCGAGCAGGTGCTTCAGGCGGATCTCGCCGCCGGGGGCCACGCCGACGTCGGCCGAGGTGCCGCCGACGTCGAGCGTGATCACGTTCGGGTGGCCGGAGGAGCGGCCGATCTCGCACCCGGCCCGCAGGCCCGCGACGACGCCGCTCATCAGCAGGTTCACCGGCGCTTCGACGGCGCCGCGGTCGGTGGCGATGCCGCCCGCCGAGGTCATCAGCTGGAAGCGGTCGGAGATCCCGGCGGCGCGGACCGTCGCCCCGAGCCGCTCGATGTAGCCGCCGACCTCCGGCCCGACGAAGGCGTTCAGCGCGGTGGTCGAGAACCGCTCGTACTCGCGGTAGCGCGGGGCGACCACGTGCGACGCGGAGACGAAGGCCTCGGGCCACTCCTCGCCGATGATCTCGACGGCGCGGCGCTCGTGGACGTCGTTCAGCACGCTGAACAGGAAGCAGACCGCGATCGCCTCCACCCCGTCGGCGCGCAGGCGGCGCACGGCGGCCCGCACGGCCTCCTCGTCGAGCGGCGTCTCGACCGACCCGTCGGCGCGGATCCGCTCCGGCACGGCGATCCGGTGCCGCCGCAGCACCAGCGGCCGGGTCTGCCAGGGGAGGTCCTGGTGGCTGGAGAAGTTGTAGGGGCGCTTCTTGCGCCCGATGTGGAGGATGTCCCGGAAGCCGGCCGTGGTGATCAGGCCGACGGTCGCCCCGCGGTGCTCGAGCACCGAGTTCGTGGCCGCCGTCGTCCCGTGGACGAACATGTCGAGGTCCTCGGTGCCGATCCCCGCCTCGGCGCAGGCCTCGCGGATGCCTTTCATGACCCCCGTCGACTGGTCCGCCGGGGTCGAGGAGACCTTGGCGATCCGCACCTCCCCGGTGGCGTCGTCCCAGTACATGACGTCGGTGAAGGTGCCGCCGACGTCGACCGCTACCCGTCTCATCGGACCCCTCCCTCGATCACGCCTTCCTCCTTCAGCGCCGCGATCGCGGCCTCGTCCAGCCCGGCCAGCTCGCTCAGGATCCGCTCGGTGTCGGCGCCGTAGGCGGGGGCCCGGCGGATCGGCGGCGGCTGGTCGCCGTCCACCCGCAGCGGGCTCGCCACGTGGCCGACCGAGCCCCAGGTCTCGTCGGGGACCTGGACCACGACGTCGCGGGCGAGCGCCTGCGGGTCCGCCAGCGCCGCCGCCACGTCGTTCACCGGGCCGTTCGGGACGCCCGCCGCGGTCAGGCGCTCGACCCACTCCGCGGTGGTCGCCCGGGCGAACAGCTCGGCGAGCCGCGGGACCAGCTCGTCCCGATGTTCGTCGCGGCCGGCCATCGTCCGGAAGCGCTCGTCGTCGAGGAGCTCCGGCGCCCCGAGGGCCGCGCAGAGCCGCGCGTAGAACTTCTCCTTCGCGCAGGCGATGACCACGTGGCCGTCGGCCGTCGCGAACAGCTGGAAGGGGACGATCGAGGGGTGGGCCGAGAAACCGCGGCGCCGCGGCACGTAGTCCGCGGTCGCGGCCCAGGTCCCGATGTAGGTGAGCTCGGCCAGCGCCGTCTCGAAGAGGCTGACGTCGCACTCGCCGCCGACGCCGTCGCGGCGCGCCCGCCACACCGCGGCGATGAGAGCGATCGCGGCCACGTATCCGGCCGAGAGGTCGACCAACGAGAGGCCGCTCTTGGCGGGCGGCGCGTCGGGCTCGCCGGTCATGCTCATCCAGCCGGCCAGCCCCTGGATCAGGTAGTCGTACCCGGGCTGGGAGGCCCGCGGGCCGCTCAGCCCGAAGCCGGAGAGCGAGCAGCAGACGATCTTCGGGTTGACCTCCCGCAGGTCCTCGTACCGGAGGCGGAGCTTCCCCGGAGCGTCGCCGCGCAGGTTGTAGAAGACGGCGTCCGCCTCGCGGACCAGCGCCTCGAAGGCGGCGCGGCCGGCGGGGGCGGCGATGTCGAGGACGACGCTGCGCTTGTTGCGGTTCAGGGACTGGAAGAAGAGCGAGTCCTGCTCGGTCGCGTACGGGGGGATCGAGCGGCTGACGTCGCCCCCTTCGCGCGGGTTCTCGATCTTGATCACCTCGGCGCCGAGGTCGGCGAGCTGCATGGTGCTGAAGGGCCCGGCGCCATACTGCTCGACCGCGATCACCCGGAGGTCGGCCAGCGCGCCGCTCACGAGGACACCTCCGCTCGCGATCCCAGGGCAAGCAGGTCCCGGGCCCGGAGGACGACCGGCAGGTCGACGAGCTCGCCGTCGAGGCTGGTCGCCCCGGCGCCGCCGCCCGCCGCCTCCTCGTAGGCCTCGACCACCCGACGGGCCCAGCCGAGCTGCTCCGCGGAGGGCGAGAAGGCGAGGTTGATCGGGCCGACCTGGGCGGGATGGATGGCGGCCTTGCCGCCGAAGCCGAGCGTCCGCGCGTAATCGCTCTCCGCCGCCAGGCCGTCCGCGTCGCCGGTGTCCATGAAGACGACGTCGATCGGCCGGCGCAGCCCCGCGGCGGCGGAGGCCAGGACCAGCGTGGAGCGGAACGCGAGCAGCTGCTGGCGGTCGTCGCGATCCTCGAAGCCCAGTTCGACGCCGAGGTCGGCGGCGCCCATCGTCAACGCCTCCACCCGCTCGGCGGCGGCGATCGCCGGGGCTTCGAGCAGCCCCGCGGCGGACTCGATCGCCGCGACCAGGGGAAGGCCGATCGACGCGGCCGCGCGAGCCGACCGCCCGGTCGCCTTCGGGATGAAGACCGCCGCGGGCGGGCCGGCGGCAAGCGTCTCGAGGTCGTCGTCGTGCTCGGGACTGTCGTCGCCGTTGATCCGCACGGCCAGCGTCGCCGTCGCCTCGTGGAGGGCCGGATAGGCCTCCAGGTAGAGCTCGCGCGCCACCGCCTTCCGATCGGCGGCGACGCCGTCCTCGAAGTCGACGACGATCACGTCCGCGGCCGAGGTCGGCAGCTTCTCGAGCATGCGGGCCGAGGAGGCGGGCGTGAAGAGGAAGGACCGGGCGCCGGCCAGGACGGAGTCTCCCGCGGTCGGGGTCATCGGGACCCTCCCCCGGGCAGCGCGACGATCCGCCGTCCCGACCCGGCGACCTCGAGCTCCGACCAGACGTCGCCGAGCCGCTCCAGGTCGACCGGCTCGTACGGGAGCTGCCAGGAGCCGGCCGCGACCAGCTCCAGCATCGCGGCGAGGGCCTCCCCGGCGGCCGCGCGGCCGACGCGGAAGACCGAGAAGCCGAGCAGGTCGATCCCCTTGCCGCGGATGTCCCCGGAGGCCAGCGTCGCCGTCGGCCCGGCCGACTGGCCGAGCTGCACGATGCGTGCGTCCGGCCCGCAGACGGCGACCGCGGCCTCGAGCGGCGGCCCGCAGAGCGGGTCGACGACGACGTCCGGCGGATGCTCCTCGCAGGCGCCGCGCAGGGCCTCGGTGATCTCCTCGGCGCCGTCGTCGAGGACGACGGTGGCGTCGGCGCCGGCGGCCGTGGCGATCGCGAGCGCCTCCGCGTTGCGTCCCGCGGCGACGATCCGCCCGGCGCCGCCGTCGCGCGCGGCCTGCACCGCGGCAAGTCCGACCCCGCCGCTGCCGGCAAGGATCAGCACCGACTCGCCGGGACGCACCCCGGCCCGCTCGCGGACCGCGAGCCAGCCGGTCACCGCCGGGATGCCGAGGGCGGCCGCGGCGACCAGGTCGCTCCCCGGCGGGAGGGCGATCGGGACCGCGTCCGGCGCGGCGGCAAGCTCGGCCAGCGTCCCGGGCCGGGTCATCCCGAGGCCGCCGCCGTAGAGCCAAACCGGCGTGCCGGGCTCGAAGGCGTCCGAGGCGACCACGGTTCCGGTCCCCTCGACGCCGGGGACGTAGGGGGGCTCCGGGACGGCGGCGTAGAAGGTGCCGGCGCCGACCGAGATGTCGACCGGGTTGACCGCGGCGGCCTTGATCTCGACCAGGGTCTCGCCGGCGACCGGCTCGGGGCGCCGGCCGGGCTTGGCCGCGGGGGGGTCGCCGAGGCGGTCGATGACGGCGGCGTTCATCATCAGGACCTCACCGCCGCGGCCTGTTCGCGCATCAGTTGGCGCGCGACGATCTGCTGCTGGATCTCGTTCGAGCCCTCGCCGGCGGTGAGGGCGATCGCGTCGCGGTAGAGCCGCTCGACCGGGAACTCCTTCGTGTACCCGTAGCCCCCGTGCACCTGCATCGCCATGCGGGTGGCGTCGACCGCCGCCTCGGTCGAGAACATCTTCGCCATCCCGGCCTCCATGTCGGCGCGGCCCTTCTCCTCCTTGGCCTCGGCGGCGCTCTGCATGAGGAGCCGGGAGGCCCGCAGGTTGGTCGCCATCAACGCCAGCTTGGTCTGGATCGCCTGGTGTTCGCCGATCTTCTTGCCGAAGGTTTCCCGCTCGTCCGCGTACTTCACGCTCGCCTCCAGCGCGGCCGTCATCAGGCCCACCGCGCGCGCCGTCTGGGTGATCCGGCCGTGCTCGATGCCGGCCATGCAATAACGGAAGCCCATACCCAGGCCCGCGTCGCCGCCCAGCAGCTGGGCGTCGGAGATCCGGTAGTCGTCGAACGCGATCTCGACCGTCTCGATGCCCTTGTAGCCGAGCTTCTGGATCGGCGGCCCGATCGTCATCCCGGGGAACTCGCTGCGCCCTCCCTCCTTCTCGACCAGGAAGACGCTCATCCCCTTATATGGGGGCGTGGTGGTCGGATCGGTCTTCAGCAGGACGGCGACCAGCCCCGAGTAGAGCCCGTTCGTCACCCACATCTTCTGGCCGTTGATCACGTAATCGTCGCCGTCCACCTTGGCGGTGGTCCGGATCCGCTGGACGTCGGTCCCGGCATGCGGCTCGCTCATCACGAAGGCGGCGCGGATCTCGCCGCTCGCCAACCGCGACAGGTAACGCTCGCGCTGGTCGTCGGTGCCGAAGCTCTCGATCAGGAACGAGGTCATCAGGTGGGTGTTCAGCACCGCCGACATCGCGATCCAGCCGCGCACGAGCTCCACCGTCACCTCGGCGTAGGTACCCAGGTCCAGCCCGGCCCCACCCCACTCCTCGCCGATCGTGATCCCGAACAGGCCGAGGTCGGCCATCTGCTCGATCAGCTCGATCGGGTAGGCGTCCTGCCGCTCGAGCTCCGGCGCCACCGGCACCACCTCGTTCTCGACGAACTGGCGCACGGTTTCCACGATCGCGCGGCGATCTTCCCGTCGCTGCTCGACGTCGGGGTGGGAGCTGGCGGGCGTGGTCATCGAGGGATCTCCTTCGAATCGTGGGTGGGCCGAATCTCGTCCTCGCCGGCCGGCGCCAGGAGCTCGATCGTCGGCGCGAGCCCGGCGTCGTCGCCCAGCGCCGCGATCGCGCCGGCGAGCCGGGCGGCGCGCCGCTCGCCCAGCGCGAGGGACGCGTTCGCGAGGAACTTGGCCTCGACCGCCCCGCGGTCCTCGCGGGCGGTCGGCGGGGCGACCGCGGCGTCGACGGGCACGGCGACCTCGCGGCCGTCACGGAGCCGCAGCTCGACCTCGCCGCGCGGCCGCGTCGACCAGCTCTCGTCCGCGAACGAGGTGACCTGGATCTCACGCGCGAGGCCGAGGGTCCCGGGCTCGGCGATCGCCTCCGCGCCGTAGGCGGCGAGGTCGAGCCGGCCGCGGAGGAGGAGCGCGGCGAGCGAGTAGGGAAGGCTGAACTTGGCGTCGTAGCCGCTCGCGGGGGCGTCGGTCCGCCGCCGCGGGTCCACCAGCCGTGCCGCCACCTCGTCCGGGACGCTGAGGCGGGCGGCCACGACCTCCGCTCCGGAGGCCGAGGCCTCGCGGAGACCCCGCTCGGCGGCGGCGAGCCACGGGTGCATGAAGGCGCAGCAGGGGTAGCGCTTCGGCGTAACCTCGAGCGTGCGCCAGGCGTCGCCGAGATCGGCGAAGGCGGCGGCCGCGGCGTCGGCGCGGGCGGCGGCGTCGGGCAGGGACCCGCGCAGGAAGGTGTCGAGGATGCCGTAGCGGCCCTCGATCACCGACGGCGGCCCGGCCAGGCCGGCGCTCGCGAACGCCACCGCGCGGATCCCGGCCTGAGCGGCCCAGCCGGCGTGCAGGGGCTTGGTCTCGGTCGCGTCGTCGAGGTAGGCGAAGACCCCGGAGGCGGTGCTGCCGGCGATGCCGAGGGCGGAGGCGGTCGTGTCGGGGTCGGTCTCGTCCAGCAGCGCGGCGGCGGCCGCGGCGCCGAAGACCCCCGCGACCGAGGTCACGTGGAAGCCGCGCTCGTGGAGCCCCGCGGGCACGATCGACCCGATGCGGGCGACGACCTCGGTGCCCAGCGCCACCGCCCGCAGCAGATCGCCGCCGCTGCGACCGCGCGCCTGGGCGACCGCGAGGGCCGCCGGGACGACGACCGCGCTCGTGTGGGCCGCGGAGGTCGGATGGATGTCGTCGTAGTCGAGCGAGTGGGCGAGGACGCCGTTGACCAGCGCCGCGCCGGCGGTCGGCACCATCTCCCCGGAGCCGACGATGCTCGCCCGGCGCGCGCCGCCGTCGGCGACGAGGACCCGGCGGACGCCGTCGTGGGGCCCGCCCGCGGCGGCAAGCGCGCAGCCGACGGTGTCGAGGACCAGCAGCCTCGCCGTCTCCGCCACTTCGTCCGACAGCGGCTCGGCGAGCAGCTCGGCGGTGAATTCGGCGACGCGGCGGGTGACGGGCGACCGGGTGGCGACAGCGGTCAAACGCGCCACTCCTCGCTCGTGATCGGCGCGCCGCGATCCTCCTCGCCGTGGCCCGCCTTGTAGACCATGACCGTGCGGCGGAACTCGATCACGACCTCCGCGCGCTGGTTGACGCCGCGGGTGCGAACGCTGACGATCCCGGCGTAGGGACGCGATTTCGACTCCCGCAGCTCGGTGACTTCGCTCTCCGACCAGAGCGTGTCGCCGGCGAAGACCGGCTTGTCGAGGTGGATGTCGCCCCAGCCGAGGTTGGCGACCGCGTTCTCGCTCACGTCCGCGACCGAGAGCCCGCCGACGATGGCAAGCGTCAAGCCGGAGTTGACGAGCAGCTTCTTCCAGGGCGTCTTCTCGGCGAAGGCCTGGTTGAAGTGCAGCTGGTTCGTGTTGTGGGTGAGGAGGGTGAACCAGATGTTGTCGGTGTCCGTGATCGTGCGCCCGACGGCGCTGCGGTACACGTCCCCGATCTCGAAATCGTCGTAGTAGCGAGCCATGTCTCTCCTGGTGGTGGGTGGCGAGGCGGCCGGCGCCGGTCAGCCGGCGACGCCCGCCTCCTGCAGAAGGTTGCGTGCGCGTTCGGCCGTCGGGCGCTCGACCATCGTCCCGTCGACCTCGACGACCCCCTCGCCCTTGGCGACGGCGGCGTCGTAGGAGTCGACGACCAGCCGCGCCCTCGCGACTTCCTCGTCGGTCGGGGTGAAGAAGTCGTTCGCCAGGGCCACCTGGTCCTCGGTGAGGCAGGGCATGCCGCCGAATCCCAGCTCGCGGCCGATCGCGGCGGCGCGCAGGTAGCCGTCACCGTCGTCGACGTTGGGGAAGATCGCGTCGATCGGGCCCGGCAGGCCGGCGGCGCGACTTGCCATCACGAGGCGGGAGCGGGTGTAGATCAGATCCTGCCCGCCGACCTTCGCCTCGGTGTGGATGTCGAGCGCCAGGTCCATCGCTCCGAGCTCGATCAGCTCGACCCCCGGGCAGGCCGCGCTCTCGGTGGCCCGCTCGACGCCCTCGGCGGTCTCGATCAACGCGACCAGGCGGATGACGCCGGCGGCGAAGGCCGTCCCGAGCACCTCCGGGGTCGCCTTGGGGACGACGAGGCCGTCGACCCCCGCCTCCGCGAGCACCGCGAGGTCGGCAAGGCCGATCGCGGTGTCCAGGGGGTTGGGCCGGACGAAGAGAGGACGCCGGCCCGGGTCGGATCGACGCTCCTCGAAGGTCTGCCGGAGCAGCTCGCGGACTTCGTGCTTGCGGGCGCCGGCGACCGTATCCTCGAGGTCGGCGACGACGAGGTCGGCAGCGGAGCCTTCAAGCGCGGCCTCCAGAGCGGACTGGGTCGTGTTTCCCACCCACAACAGCGAACGAACCCTGCTCGGCCGATCGGTGCCGGCGCCAGTGACAGAACTGCCCTGAAACGACAACTCCACGCTCCCCAGGTCGAAGTCTTTCGGTACGTAAGGCGTTTTGCAGAATCACTTACCTGCAATGTTTTGCAGGCTAGCATCCTGCCGAAGATCCCGCAAGGCGCGTCCCGTGGGACGATGATCGCCATGCGCAAGATGCAGACGCAGGGCGTTCACCACATCACGCTCACCGGGGCGGACCGGCAGACCTCGATCGACTTCTGGGAGGGCGTGCTGGGGATGCCGTTCGTCTTCGAGCAGCCCAATCTGGACCGGCCGGAGGAGAGCCACCTGTATTTCGATCCGGGCGACGGGCGGCTGATCACGATCTTCACCAACGAGGGCCGGGCGGCCGATCCGTCGCCGCGGTCGCAGGACGCGGGCCACGTCCACCACATCGCCTTCGCGCTGTCCAACGCGGTGTTCCGCCAGACCGTCGAGCGGCTCGACGAGCGCGGCATCGAGCACAGCGGGGTCAAGGACCGCGGGTTCATGGACTCGATCTACTTCCGCGATCCGCTCGGGCTCCTGATCGAGCTGGCGTCCTACCGCTTCGAGCCGCCCACCGGGCACACCCACGCCGATGTGCTGCTGGAGGCGCACCTCATCCGCACCGAACGCGACGACTACAACATCGACCCCGTGCACCTCGCCGACGCGATCGAGCGCCTGGTCGCGCGGTCGCAGCGCTCGCTGTCGGCGGACCGGACGCCCCGCGACCCCTACTCCGCCGCCGACTGACCACCGATGAGTTCGGCCGCCGATCGCGGTCCCAGCACCGTCACCAACCGATTGGAGTGAGATGGCCAAGCTGATCTATGCGGCGATCGCCTCGCTTGACGGGTACGTCGAGGACGAGACGGGCAAGTTCGACTGGGCGGCACCGGACGAGGAAGTGCACGCCTTCGTCAACGACCTCGAGCGGCCGATCGGCACCTACCTGTACGGGCGCCGGATGCACGAGACGATGGTGTTCTGGGAGACCGCGGGCGACGGGGACGACGAGCCGCCGGTGTTCCACGAATACGCCGAGATCTGGCGGGCGGCCGACAAGGTGGTGTACTCCCGGACCCTCCAGAGCGTGGCCGGCGCGCGGACGCGGATCGAGCGCGAGTTCGACCCCGACGCCGTCCGGCAGCTCAAGCAGGACGCGACGGCCGACATCTCGGTCGGCGGTGCCGAGCTGGCCGGCCAGGCGATCGGCGCCGGCCTGGTCGACGAGTGCCACCTGCTCCTCTGCCCGGTCGTGGTGGGAGGCGGCAAGCGCGCCCTGCCCGACGGCGTCCGCGCCCAGCTCGAGCTCCTCGACGAGCGCCGCTTCCAAAGCGGCGTCGTCCACCTCCACTACCGGGTGGCCGCGGTAGGCGGCTGACTTCAGGCCGGCGGAGAGCGGGGAAGCCGTCCCCTCGGGCGGCCGGTTTCAGGGCTAAGGGTTGCGGAGCGGGGACTGGGTCTGACGCCGGGTCGAGTTCGCAGAAACCCGCGGATAGCGCGGAGAAGTGCGAACTCACCGAGAGGTGGCGACGGGTTCTGGGACGAAGGCGCGCGGAAGCATCACCTCTCCCCACTTCCGTGACCTTCTCCACGGATCCGCGCGTCTTCGGTGACGCCGGATCCGCCGCTCGGTGAGTTATGGGCGCCCTGACGCCCTCAACTGCACGAGCGTGCGTCCGGAGTGCGTTCGCCCTCGGCGGGCGGGCGTCCCGGTCGAGTTCGCAGAAACCCGCGGATAGCGCGGAGAAGTGCGAACTCGCCTGTCGCTCGCTCCCCGCAGGATTCCCGGGCTGCCAAGAACACCCGACCCTTCGGTGGACGAAGGCCCTTGGACCCATGCCGCCGTCGAAGCTCGCCTGATTTCGCACGCCTTCGTCAATCCTCGCGACCAACATTGTGAATTTCGGTCTTGGGCTCGGCGCGGGCATCTACGTTGCGCCGGCCATGAGTTCCGACTACGTCTGCCTCCTCGACGACGACCCCGGGGGTCCTAGCCCCCGCGGGCTCACCACTTCAGCTCGATCTCGAGCTCGCTTTCGTCGTCGTCCATCTCCAGCTCGACCTTCCAGTGGACCTCGTCGGGGATCGAGACCTTGAGCTTCATCTCGCCGCGGTCGAAGTTGACCTCTTCCTCGGACCCCGACAGCAGGTTGGCGATGCGGCGCAGGCGCGTCGCGGCCTCATCGCGGCTGATGATCTCGCGTTTCTCCACCTCGAACGTGCCCATCTGAACTCCCCTCTCTGGTGTTTTCGACTTCGTGGACGACGGCGTGATCGCCGTTGATGGCGATGCGGGCAAGCTTGGCGACGGTCGGTCGGAGGCCCCGCGGCACCTCGGTCGAGGGCGAGGCGCCGGGATGGCCGCGGGCGATGCGCACGGCAAGCGCGCCGGGCATCGAGGCGAACCTGATCGGCGGCGACAGCATCGCCGCCTCGCCGTCGATCCCGGCCGGGACCTCACCGGGGGCGTCGACGACGAAGGTCGGCGCCCGCCACTGCCTCAGGCGGAGGCCCGCCGGCGCCGCGGCGACCCCGAGGACGCCCTCGTCCAGCCGCGGCCGCGTCCCCGAGCCGATCGGCCCGCCGAGCCGGTACACGTTGTTGGAGACCAGCAGGGCGACCATCTCGCCCCCCTCGGTCCCGTCCGGACCGGACCACCGCAGCGTCGTCCCCGACCCGTCGGCGCGGGTCACCTCCGGTGCCACCTCGAGCAGCGTGCGGAGCTTCGCGTCGCGATAGCCGGGCCGTTGGACGGCGTCCGCGTAGAGGCCGATCGAGCAGTTGTTGACGAAGACCCGGCCGTTCACCGTGGCGAGGTCGACGCGGCGCTCGCCGCCGTCGACGAAGGCGTCGAGGGCGCCGACCACGTCGTCGCGGTCGACCCCGAGGTCGAGCGCGAAGTGGTTGCGGGTGCCGGCCGGGACGCAGGCGTAGGGCAGTCCCCGCGCGGCGGCGATCTCGGCGACGATCGCCTGCGAGCCGTCGCCGCCCGCCATCGCCAGGGCGTCGGCGCCGTCCTCGATCGCCCCCGCGACCAGCTCCCGCAGGTCTTCCCCCGGCCCCAGTTCGATCGGCACGATGCCGCGCCGCCGCGCCTCCTCGACGAGGTGGAACTGGCTCGTCTTGCCGCCGCCGGAGCGCGGGTTGAAGAAGAGGACCGGCCGGCTCGGCCGCGGCGCGCCCGGCAGCTCGACGTGGACGCGGAACGCCTCGCGGGCGAGGGCGACGGCAAGCACGAAGGCGACGACCACGACGAGGTCGAGCAGGATCCCGCCGAGCACGACCAGCAGCACCACCGCCGCGACCAGGGCGGCGACGCTCAGCGCGGCGGCGAGGAGCCGGCGGCCCCCTTCGTCACGCAACGCCAGCCAGCCGCCGACCAGCGCCAGGCAGAGGCAGGCGAGGACGGCGATCCCGCGCGGGAACCGTTCGATCGCCAGCCCGACGGCGAGCGCCGTGGCGCCCGCCGCGAGGCCCAGCGAGCCGATGGCGGCAAGCCGGCGGACCTAGGCCTCCTCCCAGTGGGCGCAGAGCTGGTAGATCACGATCACGCTCAGCGTCACGATCAGGATCGTCCAGAGCGGCGCCGCCGGGAACCAGGGCAGCGCCAGGATCGCCCCGACCGCGATCACGAAGACCGCGCTCCAGCGGGCCGCCGTGTACCCGCCGAGCAGCCCGGCGCCCGTCAGCACGAGGACGACCCCGAGGATCAGGGTGATCCAGCCCCAGGTGGTGATGTCGGCGATGACCACCCCGTGGCCGCCGACGATGACCACTTCGTTGTTGAGCACCGCGGCCAGCCCGTAGAAGAAGTCGAGCCCGCCGATCACCAACAGCATCACCCCCGCGAAGACGACCCAGCCGTGGGCCATGCTCCGCTCGCGCGACCGCGAGGGCACACCTGCCGTCGAATCCATACTGCTCATCGTCAATCTCCCCTCTCTGTCTGTGTCAACTCCCGCCCCCCGGTTCGGCGGCGAGCCATTCCTTGGCCGCCCCCAGCTCCGCGGTGCGAAATGCCTTTGCCCGTCCCGGCAGCAGGAACGAGAGCGTCGCCAGGGCGGGGCGCATCCAGTCCTCGTCCCCGACCACGGCCAGCCGCTCGAAGGAGCTCAGGTGACGCGCCCGGAACGCCGCCTCGGCGCCGACCGCGTCGCCCTCCACCTCCTCGCTGCGCGGCCCGAGCAGGTAGAGCAGGCGCACCTTCGCCCCGGTCGCGATCGTCTCCCGCAGCACCGGTTCGACGGTGTCCCGCCAGTCGTCGTCCTCGACCTCGCCGACCGCCTCGAAGCCGAGCGTCCCGGCGGGCATGTCATCGATTTTTCGCAGCATCGCTTCCTCCTTGGGATGACGCTACGGCGGCCGGCGCGTCCCCGAATCACCCCGATCGGGCGATCCCGGCGGCGCGGCAGGCCTCGACCGCCTCGTGGCGCGAGGAGACGCCCAGCTTCAGGTAGGCGGAGCGGACCTGGGTCTTCACCGTGTTCGGCGAGACGATCAGCTCGTCGGCGATCTGGCGGTAGGACAGGTGGCTGGGGAGCATGCGCAGCACCCGCAGCTCGGCCGGGGTGAGCTCGGCGACGCCGCCCGCCGAGATGCGCGCGACGCCCGCCTCGATCTCCTCGATCCAGGCGTCGAGCAGCGGCGCGTCGGGGAGGTCGGCGAGGCGCGGGCGGGCGCCCGCCAGGAGCTCCGTCGCCGTCGCCGCGTCGTTCAGCTCGACCGCGGCCGCCGCCAGCGCCGCGGCGGTCTCGACCTCGAACCAGGCACCGAAGTCCCGCAGCCGCGCCAGCAGGGCACGGGCCGCGGCGAGGTCGGCGAGCGCCTCCTCGCGGCGCTGGTCGCCGGCGTCGACGTAGGCGGAGATCGCCACCGCGAGGGCGGCGAACGGCCGCGCGACGAGGCCCGAGCGCTCGACCCCGGCGCGCGCCTGGGAGGCGAGGATGCGGGCGGTCGGCCAGTCGTCCTCGGCGGCCGCGAGGAGGGCGAGCTGACCGAGGGCGAGCACCTGGAAGAGCGGCATGTTCCAGACCGCGGCGCGGCGGGCCGCGTCGGAGAGCGACCGGCGGGCGGCCTCGGGGTCTTCGGCGAGGTGCGCCGCGACGCCCGCCAAGAGCTCGGTCACCGCGGTCCACGGGCCCTCCCGCGCGAGCAGCGAGCGCGCCCGGTCGGCCGCGGCCGCCATCTCCCCCACCCCGTGCCGCGCCAGGGCGGCGTCGATCAGCGCCAGCCCGGCCCGCAGCTCGTCGTCGACCGCGGCGGGCGGGTCGAGGAGCGGCCGGGCGCTCGCCGCCCAGTACTCGGCCGCGCCGCCGTCGCCGGCGGCCAGGCAGCCGTGGGCGATGGTGAGGGCCAGATGGGGATCGGCCGCCGCCCGCTCGAGCCCGATCCGCTCGATCCAGCGCTCGATCGTCGCCTGGCGGCCGCTCGTGTTGAAGGCCGGGACCGCCTCCCAGATCAGGCGCGCCGCCCGCGCCGGGTCGCCGCCGTCGAGGGCGAGGCCGATCGCGCGGTTGGGATCGCCGGCGGCGTCCCACCATTCCGCGGCGCGCAGGTGGAGCGTCGCGGCCTCCTCGCCGGGGCGCCGCCGCAGCTCGGCGCGCAGCATGTCGGCGAGCAGCGAGTGCATGCGGAACCAGTCGTCGTGCCGGTCGAGCGGCACCAGCAGCATGTTGCGCCGCGCCATCGCGGCGAGCCGCGCGCCGCTGCCGGAGCTCTGGAGGACGTGGTCGCAGAGCTCGCCGCCGAGCTGGTCGAGGAAGGCGACCCGGGTGAGGAAGTCGACGTCGGCGGCCGGCGCGGCGGCCAGGAACTCTTCCCGCATGTAGTCGACCAGGGCGCGCTCGTCGCCGCCGAAGCCGGTCTCGGGGAGGCCGTCGCCGGACCCCGGCCGCCGGGTCAGCCCGGCGAGGTAGAGGGCCGCCGGCCAGCCCTCGGTCTTGGCGACGATCTCCTCCATCTCGGCCGCTTCGATGTCGAGGCCCGCCTCGCCGAGGAAGGCGCTCGCCTCGCCCCTGGTCATCACCAGGTCGTGGCGGTCGAGGACGGTCAGCCGATGTTCGGCCTGCAGGCGGGCGACGTGGATCGGCGGCGCGGCACGGGTCGCCATCGCCACCCGGGAGTCGCCTTCGGTCCCGGCAAGGAGCGCCTCCAGCACCCGCAGGCCGGGCTCGCCGCGAAGGTGCTCGAGATCGTCGAGGACCAGCACCGAGTCGACCGTGCGCGCCCGCAGCGCCTGGTCGAGCCGCCACATCACCAGGGCGAGGTTGGGATGCGCGTTGCGGACCGCGTCGAGCAGGGCCGCGGGCAGCGGCTCGATCGGCTCGAAGGCCTCGACCAGCGCGGCGACCAGCACGGCCGGGTCGTCGTGGGCGTCGGTGAGCGTGACCGAGGCGAACGGGCGCGGGTCGTGCCGCGCCCACTGCGCGAGCAGGACCGACTTGCCGTAGCCCGCCGGGGCGTGCAGGAGGATCGCCGGGGTCGGGGCGCCGCGCAGGCGCTCCTCCAGGCGCCCCCGCTCGACCAGGTCGTCGAAGCCGCGGCCGCCCAGGTCGACGCCCGCGACCGGATGAGAACCGCTGTGGGACTGCCCCTCGGCGCTCACGACCCTCGATCCACCTTCCCGACGGAAAGAGCACTGCCCCTTTGCTTAAGCGACTTTAACCGGCGGGTCGGGGCGCCGGCAAGGGGGCCTCAGCCTGGCGCTTCGACCGTCCGCCGCGCCGCCTCGAGGTCGCGGGGGTGGACCCAGGCGTCGCCGAGCACCGCGGCCTCGAACTGGGCCGCGGCCGCGCGCAGCGGGATCGCCCAGCGATGCTCGATCAGGAGGATCGCCGCCGTCGCCCCGCGCGGGACGCGGTCGGCGAGGAACCACTCGCCCTCCTCCCCCGGCTCCTCGGCGGCGCGGCGGGGGTCCGCGCCCTCGCGCCCCTCCGGGTCGGCGACGAGGAGCGCCTCGACCAGGGTGCCGGGATGGCCGTCGGGGTCGAGCGGCTCGAGCCGGCGGACCTCGTCGTCGCCGCCGCGCCGCACCCGCAGCACGTCGAGCACCCGGACCGCGTCCTGGGTCCCCAGGTCCTGCAGCTCGGCCGCCAGCATCCGCTCGGCGCCGGGCGCGTCGATGCCGATCAGCACCACCTGCACCGGTCCGAGGTCGTCGCCGCGGCCGCCTGGTCCCACCTCAGCCCCCGAGCAGGCGATCGCGCTCGTCGGCGAACTGGCGCGGCGTCAGCACGCCGGAGTCGAAGAGCATCTTCAGCTTCGCCAGCGCGTCGATCCTCGCCTCCGCCCCGCGCGCCGCCAGGATCCGCCGGCGGACGGGTGGCGGCGGACGGCGGCGCGCGCCGCGCCCGTCCCCGGTCGCCTCCAGCATCCAGGCCGCCAAGAGCGCCCTTCGCCTGCGCATCGGCCAACTCCTCCTCTTCGGTGCGGTTCCGGCAGGTCGCATCTTCGCCGCGCCGCGACGCCGGCCGCATCGTGCGATCGGGGTGAAATCGACGCCCGCGGGGCCCCCGCATCCGGATCACCCGATCCGTGCGATGCCGGGCGTCCCCGGCGCGGCCTACCGTGAGCCATGGTGTCGACCGACTCGCCAGCGTCATCCACCGCGCCCCGGCGCGGGCACCCGCGCTGGGCACTGGCGCTCGCGGTGCTCGGCGGCCTGCTCACCTTCGCGGCGATCTTCTCGATCTGGATCAACCGCCAGGCCCTCAACACCGACAACTGGGTCAACACCAGCAACAAGCTGCTGGCCAACGAAGACGTCCGCCACCGCCTCTCCGAATACCTCACCGAACAGCTCTTCGCCAAGGTCGACCTGAGCGAAGACCTGCAGGCGGCGCTGCCGCCGCGGCTGGCGCCGCTGGCCGGGCCGGCGGCGGGCGCGCTCGAAGGGGCGGCGCCGCGGGTCGCCGAACGGATCCTTGCCAGCGCCCCGTTCGAGGCGATCTGGGAAACGTCCAATCGCACCGCCCACGAAGCGCTGCTGCGGATCCTGAACGGGGAAACCGGGCCGATCGCCGCCCAGGGCGACAAGGTGGTGCTCGAACTGCGCCCGGCGGTCAAACGGCTCGGCGAACGGTTCGGGATCGGTGTCACCGGCGAACGGATCCCGGCCGGCGCCGGGAACATCACGATCCTCGAAGGCGGCGAACTGAAGACCGCGCAGGACATCGCCAAGGCGGTGCGCCGGCTGCCGATCGTCCTCACCCTGCTGGCGCTCGCCTGCTTCGCCGGCGCGATCTTCCTCGCCGGGCCGCGCCGCCGCGAGGCCCTGCGGGCGGTCGGCTTCGCCTTCGCCGCGGCGGGCCTCCTGGTGCTGGCGCTGCGCGGCTTCGCCGGCTCGCTGGTGGTCGACGAACTGAGCCGGGTGTCGAGCGCCGAACCGGCGATCGAAGCGGTCTGGGACATCGCCACCTCGCTGCTGGTGACGGTCGCCGCCTCGGCGATCGCCTTCGGCGTCCTCCTCATCGTCGCGGCGTGGGCGGCGGGCGCGACGCGCCCGGCGGTCGCCCTGCGTCGCTTCGCCCAGCCCTACGCCCGGCGCGGCCCGGCGACGTTCTACGGCGCCGCCCTGCTGGTCTTCCTGGTGCTGATCGCGTGGGCGCCGATCGCGGCCTTCCGCAAGCCGCTCGGGGTGCTGATCTTCGCCCTCCTCTTCGCGGTCGGGACGGAGCTCTGGCGCCGCCAGGTGCTCGCCGAGCCGGAGCCCGCCCCGCACCGCGCCGGGTCGTCTCGCGGTTCACCCGGTTCGGGCGATGCCGCGCCGTCGCCGCCGTCCTAGCTTCGAGGAGACAGGTAAAGGCGACGCTGCCGGCCGTCCGCGGCCGCGGCAAGAAGGAGAAAAGCAACCGTGCCACTGGCCGACGTCAACTTCGGGGAGCTGCTGCTCCTCGTCTTCGAGATCTTCATCTTCATGATGTGGTTCTGGATCCTCTTCGTGATCATCACCGACCTCTTCCGCGATCACGAGCTCTCCGGTTGGTGGAAGGCGGTCTGGGTCCTCTTCCTCGTCTTCGTGCCGTTCATAACCGGGCTCATCTACCTGATCGCGCGCGGGCACGGGATGGCGGAACGCGCGGCGAAAGAGCAGGGGGACGCGAAACGGGAATTCGACAGCTACGTGCGCGAACAGGCGCAGTCCTCTCCCGCCGACGAACTGGACAAACTGCAGGGCCTGCGTGAAAGGGGCGCCCTGACCGATGTCGAGTTCGAGGCTCAGAAGGCGAGGGTCCTCGGCTGAGGATCCCCAGCCGCTCTCCCGCCGCCTCGGCCGGGTCGCCCTCTGGGTGGGCGGCTCGGCCCTCGCGGTCTACGTCCTCGACCTGCTCGGCATCCCGGTCGACGACTGGATCGCCGAACTCTTCGACAAGCTGCGCGAGGTCCCGGCCTGGGCGATCGTCGCCGGGGTCCTGCTGCAGAGCGCCAACACGGCGCTCGCGGCGCTCGCCTGGTTCGGCATCCTGCGGGCGAGCCCACTGGCGGGCGTCCGCTACCGGATCGTCCTTGCCGCCTACGCGACGGCGGTCGCGCTGAACAGCTTCCTCCCCGCCAACATCGGCACCTGGGTGATGCTGCTGATGTTCACGGCGCTCTTCGCCGGGGCGACCTTCCCGATGATGGTCTCCGGGATTGTGGTGCAGAAGATCCCGTTCTCGGTCTTCAACATCGCCCTCTACCTCTACCTCTTCCTCTCGGTGGCGGGCTCGTTCTCGGTCAAGTTCGGCTTCCTCTCCGAACACACCGGGCTCGTCGTCGGCATCCTCCTCGGCGGCGTCTTCCTGCTCGTCTTCCTCGCCCGGATCTTCCGCAAGCGCCTCGCCGGCCTGCGCGAACAGGTCCTCGACGGCGGCGCCGTCCTGCGCACGCCGCGCCGCTTCCTGATCGACGTCGCCCTGCCCTCGCTCGGCAGCTACCTGGCGCGGCTCGCGATCGTCGGCGTCTTCCTCGCCGCCTACCGCATCCCGGCGACCTTCCACAACATCGCCACGGTCACCGCCTCCAACTCGATCTCCAACACGATGTCGGCGACCCCGGGCGGCGTCGGCGTCACCCAGGCCATGAACTCCCTCGCCCTCTCCGGCTCGACCGACGCCGCGACCGCGACCGCCTACTCGATCAGCCAGCAACTCGTCACCTCGGCCTGGAACATCGTCTTCGCCGTAGTCATGGTCTCCTGGGTCTTCGGCTGGAGCGGCGGCAAGGAGCTGGTCGAGACCTCCTACGTGGACGCCAAGGTGAAAAGCCGCGAGATGCGGGAGCGGAGGAAGAACCGGAGGCGGGAGGTGGATCAGGCGTGAGGATCGGGACGGGCGGGGGTCCGGGGCGCCTGCGGCCGTCCGAGGTGGTCCTGGGCTCCTCATGGGGGTCCTGGCAGGC
>CALCIA010000226.1 GCA_937907435.1 uncultured Actinomycetes bacterium | reverse complement strand
CACAGCCTGCCAGGACCCCCATGAGGAGCCCAGGACCTCCCTCGGACGGCCGCAAACCCCCCGGACCCCCGCCCGTCCCTTCCCCGCCGCCCCCTCACCCCGCCACCCGACAGGTCCGCACCAGCGTGTCGGACACCGTCGTCTCCCCGACGAACCCATAAGCCGCCCGCACCAGCGGGAACGTGGCGCTCGTGAACCCTTCCGGGGCCGGGCAGCCGGCGCTCAGGTAGCTGCGGCGTTCGCCGTCGGCGGTGTAGGCGCGGTGGAGGCGGAGGGTGAAGGAGGTGATGTGGGCGGTGCGGCGGGTCTTCTCCGGCACGGTGGCGACGAGGCGGGTGCCGAAGGTGCCGTGGACGCGGACGATCGTGAAGGCGAGGACGAAGGTGAGGGGGGCGGGGCGGGGCGTGTAGAGGTGGGCGAGGATGCCGGGGCGGCCGTCGGGCAGGGTGCCGTTGAAAGCGACGACGCGGCCGCCGAAGGAGCTCGGGACCTGTTCGGGGAGGACGAGGACGCCGCTCACCCGCCCTTCGCCGACCAGCGCGGCGCGGCACTGGGCGAGCGCCGCTTCGGTGCTCGAGGCGCGCAGGCGGCTGAGCGGGCAGGTGGGGAGCCCCTGCCGTTCGAGGACGCCGAGGCGGTTGACTTCGATCGCGATCCGGCGCAGGGACGGCGGCGGGGAGTCGTCGAGGGCGCGGACGTGGCCGCGGATCGTGACCGCGATCGGGGTCGTCCCCGCCCGCGGCAGGAGGCGCGGCGCGACCGAGCCGCCGAAGGAGACCTGCAAGCTCCCTTGCCGGACCGTCTCGCCGCGCGCCCCGGGGCCCGGCAGCGCGGCGCCGCAACAGAGCGCCGCGAGCAGGGCAATTGCCCAAGTCTTCCCCCACGTCGTCCGAAACGTCACAATTGGTCTCCCGAGGGGCATCCTCGGCCTTCCCCCTTTTGAATAGACTGCGCGACCGAGCGGCAACGGAACGTGGCAGAAGACGCGGACAAGATCAACCAGCCCTACCGGGCTCCCGACCAAGTGAGGACGGAACCGCCTCCCCCCGGCTACTTCGAGGGCGAGTCGATGACCCGTCGCAAGGTCTTCACGATCGCCTCCCAGGCCCTCGGCGGCCTGGCCGGCGCCGCGATCATCCTGCCTGCCGTCGGCTTCGCCGTCGCCCCGATCTTCCACCGCGGCAAGGAGCGCTGGGAGAAGATCGGCAAGGTCAGCGACTTCACCGAAGACACCTACCGCCAGGTGGTCTTCACCGAAACGCCGGGCATCGGCGACATCGGCAAGCAGCTCGCCTACGTGCGCCAGAGCTCCAAGGAGCTGGGCGAAGAACCCGGCCAGATCGTCGCCGTCTCCAACCGCTGCGCCCACCTCGGCTGCCCGGTGCGCTTCGTCCAGGCGGCGGGCAACTTCATCTGCCCGTGCCACGGCGGCGTCTACGACTTCCAGGGCAAGCGGATCGGCGGCCCGCCGGTACGCCCGCTCGACCGCTTCCAGACCCGCATCACCAAGGGTGAGGTCGAAGTCGGCCCGCGCTACAGCGTCACCTCGCAGCTGAAGCCGGTCCGCGCCCGCGACCCCGGAGAGTTCACCGGGGGCGTCTGGGAATACCTTTACCCGCCGCGGCCCTCGACCTTCCCGCCCCCGTGATCTAGATGCCGAAGCTTTCCGACCTACTCGTACCCGCGCCGCTGCGCAAGACGCCGAAGCCCGGCGAAGCCGGTGTGCCCACGACTCCCGCGCCGCAGGACCTCAAGTCCGCGCCGCCGGAGCGTCCCACCGACCTCGGTCGCACGGGCGAAAAAGCGCTGGAAGCGCCGATGGAGGCGACCGCCTGGATCGACCAGCGGCTGGCGGCGAGCGGCTTCCTCACCGGGATGCTGTTCCGCAAGGTGCCGAAAGGGACCAACTGGTTCTACACGCTCGGCTCCGCCACCCTCTTCGCCTTCATCGTGCAGGCGGTGACCGGCGTCTTCCTGGCGATGTTCTACACGCCGTCGGCCACCCAGGCCTACAGCTCGATCGCCCACATCAACAACGACGTCTTCCTCGGCCAGTTCGTGCACGGGATGCACAAGTGGGGCGCCAGCGTGATGGTGATCCTGATCTTCCTCCACATGGGGCGGACCTTCTTCTTCGGCGCCTACAAGTACCCGCGTGAGCTCAACTGGGTGATCGGCGTGGTGCTGCTGATCCTGACGATGACGATGGCCTTCACCGGATACCTGCTGCCGTTCGACCAGCGCTCCTACTGGGCCTCGATCGTCGGCATCAACATCAACGGCACCGGCCCGATCGTCGGTCCGTACCTGAGCGACTTCCTGCGCGCCGGGCCGGAGCTCGGGGCGACCACGCTCTCGCGCTTCTACGCGATCCACATGCTGCTCGTGCCGGGGGCGATCATCGCCCTGATCGGCGCCCACCTCTACCTGGTGGTGAAGCTGGGGACGACCGCGCCGCCCTGGACCAAAACCGGCAAACCGCGCGTCGCCGAGCCGACCTCGGACCTCGACGCCGGCGTCTCCGGCAACGGCTACCACCCGAACGGCGCCGGCGCGACGGTCGCGGGCGTGCGGGTCGACGGCCACAACGGTGGGGGGGCGACTGCCTGATGAAGGCGACCGACAAGCAGGCATACCTCGAGGAATACGAGCTTCTGAAGAAGAAGGGGAAGCCGTTCTTCCCCTACGCGGTGATGAAGGACTCGGCGATGGCCCTGATCGTCGTCGGCGTGATCATCCTGATGTCGCTGCTGCTCGGCGCCGAGCAGGGCCCGAAGGCCGACCCGACGACGACCACCTACGTGCCGCGTCCCGAGTGGTACTTCTTCTTCCTCTTCGAGGTCCTGCGCGTGATCAAACCGCCGGAGCTCGTGCCGATAGCGACGATCGGCATCCCGACCGTCTGCATGGTCCTGCTCCTGCTGCTGCCCTTCTACGACCGGGGCCCGGAGCGCCGCCCGGAGCGCCGTCCGCTGGCGACCACCGCCGGGATCCTGACGATCCTCGCGATGGGTTACCTGACCTACGCCGGCGCCACCGCGGGCTCGCCGACCGAGATCGACATGAAGGTCGCGCCCCAATACAAGGCAGGGGCGGAGATCGTGGCCGGATCAGGCTGCCTCGCCTGCCACAAGCTGGGCGAGAACGGCAACAACGGCCCGGGTCCGGAACTGACCCACATCGGCGACCGGATCCCGCGCGCCGCGATCATCCGCTCGATTGAAATCGGCCCCAGCATCATGCCCTCGTTCCGCGAACTGCCGAAGGAAAAGCTGAACCAGCTCGCGG
The DNA here is from genome assembly GCA_937907435.1 of uncultured Actinomycetes bacterium. Taxonomy (GTDB): domain Bacteria; phylum Actinomycetota; class Thermoleophilia; order Solirubrobacterales; family 70-9; genus VAYN01. The sequence goes on along the minus strand of CALCIA010000226.1, from coordinate 3,815 downwards.
ATTTCCTCTCCTCGCTGAACTGACCCGCCGCCGCGCGTCGTATCTCTCGGGAGAGGGCGAGTAACGTCCCCCTTTCGATGGACACGATCAACGACAACCGCTCCTCGCCGGACTTCGCCGGGCAGGTCAACCGCATGTTCGACCGGGTGGCCGGTCACTACGACACCTTGAACGGGGTGATGACGGCGGGGCTGCACCACCGCTGGCGCGAGCAGGCGGCGGCGCGGGCCGGCCTCGGCCCGGGGGAGACGGCGCTCGACGTCTGCTGCGGCACCGGCGATCTCGCGCTGGAACTGGCCAAGCGGGTGGCGCCCGGCGGCCGCGTGGTCGGTTGCGACTTCTCCGAGCCGATGCTCGACCTGGCGCGCGAGAAGGCGGCGACGCGCGGCGCCGAGGGGGTCCGCTTCGAGTGGGCCGACGCGCTCGAGCTGCCCTACGACGGCGAGCGCTTCGACGCGGTGACGGTCGGCTTCGGGGTCCGCAACCTGGCCGATCTCGACCGCGGCCTGCGCGAGATGGCGCGGGTGCTGAAGCCCGGCGGGCGCCTCGTCATCCTCGAGATCACCCAGCCGACCCGGCCGCCGCTCTCCACCTTCTTCTCGCTCTGGTTCGACCGCATCGTGCCGCTGCTCGGCGCCCTCTCCGACGAGCCCGAGGCCTACAGCTACCTGCCCGAGTCGGTGCGCAGCTTCCCCTCGCCGCGCGGCCTGGCGGAGAAGATGGACCGGGCCGGCTTCACCGCGATCCGTTATACGGTCTTAGCTGGAGGCATCATCGCGATCCACAGCGGCGCCAAGGGTCCGCGGGAACACTGATGGCCCCCGGGTCCGCCGTGCCACCGCCGGTGACGGCGGTGCTCGACGCCTCCCAGCGTTGGCTCCCGGTGCGGCTCGGCGAGGTCGAGGACCGGCTGCGCGAGGCGATCGACGGCTGGGGCGGACCGCTCGGCGAGGACGCGGGGGCGACGCTGGCGGCGGGCGGCAAGCGGCTGCGGCCGATGCTCGTCCTGCTCTGCGCGGGCGAAGCGGGCGGGGCGGAGGCGGTGCGCGCGGCGACCGCGATCGAGCTGGTCCACATGGCGACGCTGGTGCACGACGACGTCCTCGACGAGGCGCCGCTGCGGCGCGGGCTGCCGACCGTCGCCGCGACATCGGGCCGGGCGCGGGCGCTGGCCACCGGCGACCTGCTGCTCTCGCGCGCCTTTGCCCTCTTGAGTGAGGCGGGCGACGCGCGCTCGGTGCTGCTCCTCGCCGACGCCGCCGTGGCGCTCGCCCGCGGCGAGCTCGCCCAGCGCCAGGACGCCTTCGACCTCACGATCACCGAGCAGCGCTACCTCGACCGCTGTCGGCTGAAGACCGCGGCGCTCTTCGAATGCGCCGTCTCGCTCGGCCACGACGACGCCGAGCTGCGCCGCTTCGGTGCCGAGGTCGGCCTCGCCTTCCAGCTGCTCGACGACGTCCTCGACGTCACCGGCCCGCCGTCCCGTACCGGCAAGGCGCGCGGCACCGACCTGCTCGACGGCACCGTCACCCTGCCGCTGATCGCCGCCGCCGAGCGCGACCCGGATCTGCGGCAGATCGACCTGCCGGGGCTCGACGCGGCGGGCGCCGAGGCGGTCTGCGACCGGATCGCGGCGACCGACGCGCTGGCGACGGTGCGGGCCCGGGCGCTCGAGCTGGTCGCCGACGGCAAGCGGGCGCTGGAGCGGACGAGCTTCGACGCCGAACAGCGGCGCCTGCTCGAGCTGGTCGCCGACGGCGTCGTCCAGCGCTATAGCTGATCCACCGGCGGCCATACCGCGTTACCATCCAGTAGATGCTTGGAAACATCGGCCCCCTCGAGATCATCGTCGTCCTGATCATCGCGTTGATCGTGTTCGGTCCCAAACGGCTGCCGGAGCTCGGCAACAGCCTCGGCAAGGGGATCCGCGAGTTCAAAGACTCGGTCACCGGCGAGAACAAGGACGACGACGATGATGACGTGAAGGCGATCAGCGCCTCGCAAGCGACCGCCACCCCGGTCGAGCCTCCGACGACCCATCGGGTCGAAGAGGACGAGGTCCCGGTCGCCAACGACAAAAACAGCTGAGGCCTGAGAGATGCCCCGCCGCGTCCGGGCGGTCTCCCACGAGGATCAGCTCACCCTGGTCGAGCACCTCGACGAGCTCCGCCACCGGCTGGTCGTCTGCCTGGTCGTCTTCGCGGTCGCCCTGGCGCTCTGCTTCTGGCAGAACCACCTGCTGCTGGAAATCGCGCAGAGCCCGCTGCCGAGCGGTCACAAGAAGCTGATCACCTTCGGGGTGACCGAGCCGTTCACGACGACCTTGACGGTGAGCGCCTACGGCGCCGCGGTGCTCTCGGCGCCGTTCATCCTCTGGGAGCTCTACGCCTACGTCCTGCCGGCGTTCAGCCCGTCCGAGAAACGCGTGGTGCTGCCGATCCTGCTGCTCTTCCCGATCCTCTTCATCGGCGGCGTCGCCTTCGCCTACTTCGCCGTGATGCCCGCCGCGCTGCACTTCCTGCTCGGCTTCAACGACAACCAGTTCAACATCCAGGTGCGGGCACGCGACTACTACAGCTTCTTCTCGATGACGATGCTGGCGGGCGGCCTGATCTTCCAGCTGCCGATGCTGATCCTGGCGGTGACGCGCCTCGGGATCGTCAAGGTCGAGCAGATCACGAAGAACCGCCGTTACGCCTACCTGATCATCGCGATCGTCGCCGCGGCGCTGCCCGGCGTCGACCCGGTCTCGATGCTGATCGAGATGGTCCCGCTGCTGGTTCTGTTCGAGTTGAGTATCTTGCTTGCACGTTGGTTTGGCCGCCCGAGCGAAGGGGCGGGAGCGGCCGAGCCCACCACGCAGGAGTAAAAGGGGCGAAGGGGCAGATGGCGCAGGACGAGCATCGAATGGTCTTTGACATCCGCGGCCGCAGGCGGCACGTGGTCAAATTCGTCTACGCGATCCTCGCGATCCTGATGGCGGCCAGCCTCTTCCTGGTCACCGGGACGATCAACGTCGGCTCGATCTTCGGCAGCGGATCGAGCGGCGAAAGCGCCGCCACGAGCTTCGAAAAGCAGGCCGAAAAAATCGAAGTGAAGCTGGTGAAAGCGCCCGAAGACGAAGACCTGCTGGCGAACCTGACGCGCGCCCGGATCAACGCCGCCAACTCGATGATCACCAACGGCGAAGGCGAATCGCAGGACGGCGCCGAAGAAATCAAGCACCAGCTCGCCCTGGCCAGCGAAGGCTGGTCCCGATACGTCGACGCGGCAAGCGAACCGAGCGCCGGGCTGGCGATCCAGGTCGCTCCGGCGCTGTTCACGCTGGCCCAGAACTCCACCAGCGGTCAGGAAGCGCTGGAAAGCGTGAAGGCCGCCACCGAAGCCGAGCAGATCGTCGCCGAAAAACGCAAAGACCTGAACAGCTGGAGCACGCTCGCCTTCTACGCGCTCTTCACCCAGAACTACAAACTGGCCGAAGAAGCCAAAAAAGAAGCGATCAAGCTGGCGAACACGAAGTTCGAACGCGAATCCTTCGAAAACCAGTATGACGAATACGAAAAAAACGCCAAAGAATTCGGCAAGCAGCTGAAAATCGAAAAGGCGTCCAAAGCCTCCCAGGGCGCCGGCGGCAAAGAATCGCTGGAAAACCCGATCCCAGGCTTCGGCAGTCCGAGCCTCGGCGGCTAGCCGGTTAATTTCACGCTCTCCGCGTTGGGGAGGGCTCATACCCCGCAAGCTGTCGCCCGGGTGAGGGACCCGCCCCTCTCGCCACGGCCCGGGCAGGCTGTGGCCGTGGCGAGAGGGGCGGGTGT
>CALCIA010000225.1 GCA_937907435.1 uncultured Actinomycetes bacterium | reverse complement strand
ACAGCCTGCCAGGACCCCCATGAGGAGCCCAGGACCTCCCTCGGACGGCCGCCCGGGCCACGGACCCCCGCCCGTCCCCCGGCCTCGCCCGCCTACCTACGCCCGCCCCGCGGCCATCGCGACGCGCTCCTCGCCGGTCGCGAACAAGTACCTGTTGATCTGCGCCAGGCCGGCCAGGTCGTGGACGTCCTCGTCCAGGTAGGGGACGCGGATCACGCCGGTCGCCCGCATCTCCCGCGCCAGGTGTTCGATGTTGCGCGCGTCGCGCTCGGCCAGCGCCTGGTAGTCGGCGAAGTTCGCCGCCACCCGCTGCGCCAGGTCCTCGTCGCCGAGCTTCTCGGCCAGCGTCGCGGGCAGGTCGTCCGCCTCGCCGCGCAGCTGCTCGGCCGGGTAGTGGACCTTGTTGACGATGACGCCGCCGAAGGGCAGCTTCGCCTCGACCAGTTTGCGGTGGAAGTAGACGGCCTCGTCGATCGGCTCGCCCTGCGGGCCGCAGACGACGAGGAAGCAGGTGGTCGGCGCGGCGAGCAGTTTGTTGACCCGCTTGGCGCGCGCCTGGAAGCCGTCGACCATGCCGCTGAAGGCGTTGAAGAACTCGGCCAGGTCGGCGATCAGGTCGAAGCCGACGATCCGCTTCATCACCGACAGGGCCACCGTCGCGCCGCGCCCCGCCACCTTCGCCGCGAAGCCGGTCGGCTTCATGAAGACCTTCAGCGACCGGCCTTCGATGAACTGGGTGAGGCGGCGCGGCGCCTCGAGGAAGTCGAGCGCGTTGCGACTCGGCGGCGTGTCGAGGACGAGCATGTCGTAGTCGCCTTCGGTGTGGAGCTCGAAGAGCTTCTCCATCGCCATGTACTCCTGGGACCCGGCCAGCGCCCCGGAGATCTGCTGGTAGATCGGGTTGTCGAGGACGCGGTCGCGCGACTCCTCGTCGGGCGCCTGGCGGGCGATCAGCTCGTCGAAGGTCTGCTTCGGGTCGAGCATCATCGCCCACAGCTCGCCGGTGATCTCGACCCCCTGCTGCTCGAAGAGCTTCGGGTCGACCCGCCGGGCGTCGTTGCCGAGCTCCGCCAGCCCGAGCGAGTCGGCGAGCCGTTTCGCCGGGTCGATGGTCAGCACGCAGACCTTCAGCCCGCGCGCCGCGAGGCCCGCCGCGATCGCCGCCGAGGTGGTCGTCTTGCCGACCCCGCCGGACCCCGCGCAGATCACCACCTCCTTGCCCTCGAGCACCTCGCCGAGCGGCGGGTGCGCCATCTTCACGAGAGCCTCCGCGAGAGCCGCCGCGCCGCCTCCGGCCCGAGGTCGGGCTCGAAGAGGAAGGGGAGGGTCTTGACTGGCGCCTGGGCCCGGCGCCGCAGCCGCGCCAGCTGCGCCCGCTGCGAGCGCGCCCGCCCGAACTCCGACAGCGCCGCCCGCGCCGCCGCCTTCGGCGCGCCTTCCTCGGCGCCCGCCAGCGCGGTCAGCTTCTCGGCCTCCTCCTTGGAGAAGCGCTCCGGGTAGAGCCCGTTCAGGTAGACGCGGTCGACCGCGACGCCGACCTCCTCGACCAGGTCGTGCTCCAGCGCCGCCGTCTCGTTCACCGGCATCTCCTCCGGCAGCGCGACGATCGCGACGCCGGTGTTGTCGTGGTCGGTGATGAAGTTGTCGAGCGTCTTCGCCTGCGAGTGGATCGGCCCGACCCGGGCGATGTTGGCGAAGGTGCGCGGCGTCTGCAGGAAACCGACCCCGTGGCCGGTGGCGGGCGCGTCGACGATCACGGTGTCGTACTTGGAGCCCGACTTCACCTTGCGGTCGAGCTGGGCGAGCTCCCAGATCTTGCCGATCGTCACCAGCTCCTTCAGCCCCGGCGTCGCCGCGGCGAGGTAGTTGAAGATGCGGCTGCGGAAGAGCATGTCGCGCATCGCCCGCACCTTCAGCTGCAGCAGGACGTACTCGCGCATCGACTCGTCGGGGTCGATCGAGATCGCCCAGAGGTTCTCCTCCAGTTCGACCTCGTGGAAGCCGACCGTGGTGTGCTCGAAGATCCGCGAGGCGTTCTCCTGCGCGGCGACCTCGCAGACGATCGTCCGCTTGCCTTCCGCCGCCGCCCGCATGCCGAGGGCCACGGAGACCGTCGTCTTGCCGACCCCGCCCTTGCCGGTGACGATCACCAAGCGCTTGTCGAGAAGCTCGGGCATCGGGCAATTCCTAGCAATTTCGGCCGGCGGCAGGAAAAAGCGCGTCGCATCCGAATATCCGCGCAATGGGATTTCTAAGCCGCAAGAAGAAGAACCGGGAGCCCGCCGTCATCGAGGAGACCCATCCGCTCGAGGAAGAGCTGCAGCGGATGGAAGAGGCCGTCCCGGAGCGGCCGGTGAATGATTATGAGCCGGAATACGTGGACGACCTGGGGCGGGACGACGTTGACGTGAGCCCTTCGGCCGCGGGTCCTGTCGCGGACGAGGGGTCCTCGTCCTCGCGGGCTGCGGGCGAAGACCCCTCATCCGCGCCACCCGCGGCAGAGGCGCCGGTGGCTGAGCCTGAGGCTCGGGCCGCGGAGGTGGAAGAGGAGGAGCATGGGGCCGCGGCACCCGCTCCTGCGCCGCTGCGCGTCGAGGAGGCGCTCAACGGCGTCGCCGATGCCACGGACGACGACGAGGAGTCCGGCGAGGCGCGGATGAAGGCGGTCGACCTTATCGCGCCGACCCGGCTCGACTTCCTCAAGCCGCAGGAGGCCGAGCCGGAGGAGCCGGTCGACACCGCGGACGTGATCGCCTTCGCCAACCAGAAGGGCGGCGTCGCCAAGACGACGACGACGCTGAACCTGGCCGTCGCGTTCGCCGAGTCCGGCCACCGCGTCCTCTGCGTCGACCTCGACCCGCAGGGCAACCTGACGATGTCCCAGGGGATCGATCCGGACAAGGTCGAGCACAGCCTCTACGACGTGCTCGTCAACGACATGCCGCTCTCCGAGATCATCGTCGAACGGGAGATCGACATCGCCGTCGCCTCGATCGACCTCGCCGGCGCCGAGATCGCGATGAGCACCAAGATCGGCCGCGAGCGCACGCTGGAGAAAGCGCTGAAAGAGGTCGCGGCCGACTACGACTTCGTCTGCATCGACACGCCGCCGAGCCTCGGCCTGCTGACGATCAACGCGCTGACCGCGGCGAACAAAGTGATCGTCCCCGTGCAATGCGAGTATCTGTCGATGCGCGGGCTGGTCCAGCTGCAGAACACGCTGAGAATGATCCAGGAGAACCTCAATCCCGACGTCCGCATCGAGGGCATCCTGCCGACGATGCTGGACACGCGCACCATCCACGCCAAGGAGGCGGTGGAGATCCTCGAGGAGAACTTCGGCGACCTCGTCTTCGAATCCCGGATCCGCAAGGCGATCAAGTTCGCCGAGGCGCCGGTCAAGGGCGCCAGCGTGCTCAAGTACGATTCCGAGAGCAGCGCGGCAAGCTACTACCGGGATCTGGCGAAGGAGGTTCTCGCACATGGCTCGGCGTAACAAACGGGCAAGCATGCGCGAGGGGCCCCTCGCCGACCTGTTCCGTTCGACCGGGGCCGACGCGCCTGAGGATCCGCCCGAGGCCCCGCGCCCGGGTGGCCGCGGCCCGCGGTACGGCCGCGAGGATCCCGCCGAGGCCAAGAAGGCCGAAGCCGACGCCGCGCCGGTCGAGCCGAGCACGCCCGCGCCGCCGCCGCCGTCACCCAGCAGCACCTTCTTCGACCAGGAGAGCGAGTCCGCGCCGGCGCGCCGCGAGGCGGAGCCGCCGCGCGCCCCGGTCGCCCGCGAGCCGGAGCCGCCCGCGCCGCGCCGCGCCGACCCGCCGCAGTCCTCGGAGCCCGCGCCCGAGCGCCTGAAGCGGGTGTTCGCCGAGGAGCCGCGCCCGCGCGACCCGCGCGAGGACTTCCTGCAGACCCCGCGCTACGGCCGCGAGGAGCCCGCCTACGAGGCGCCCGGCTCGGGCGAACCGCACCAGCCGGTGATCAAGGTCGTCGGCGTCGGCGGGGCCGGCGTCAACGCCGTCAACCGGATGGTCGACGCCCGCATCCCCGGGGTCGAGTTCATGGCGGTCAACACCGACCTGCAGTCGCTGCAGCTCTGTGTCGCCGACGTCACCGTGCACATCGGCGACGAACAGACGCGCGGGCTCGGCGCCGGCGCCGACGCCGAGGTCGGCCACCGCTCCGCCTTCGAGGAGCAGGACAAAATCAAGCGCCTGCTGAAGGGCTCCGACATGGTCTTCGTCGCCGCCGGCGCGGGCGGCGGCACCGGCACCGGCGCCGCCCCGGTGGTCGCCCGCCTGGCCCGCGAGGTCGGCGCGCTCACCGTCGGCATCGTCACCAAGCCGTTCACCTTCGAGGGCAACAAGCGCGCCAGCCAGGCCGCCAAGGGGATCGACGAACTGGCCGCCGAGGTCGACACGCTGATCGTCGTGCCGAACGACCGGCTGCTCGAGGTGCTCGACCAGCAGACCTCGATGGTCGAGGCCTTCCAGGTCGCCGACGACGTGCTGCGCCAGGGCGTCCAGGGGATCTCCGACCTGGTCACGCTGCCTGCCGTCATCAACCTCGACTTCGCCGACGTGCGGACGATCATGTCCGACGCCGGGCGGGCGCTGCTCGGGATCGGCATGGCCCACGGCGAAGGCCGCGCGATCCTCGCCGCCGAGAAAGCGATCTCCTCGCCGCTGCTGGAGACCTCGATGGACGGGGCGCGCTCGATCCTGCTGTCGATCACCGGCGGTGCCGACCTTTCGCTGGTCGAGGTCTCCGAGGCCGCCAAGGTCGTCGGCGAGGCTGCCCACCCGGACGCCAACATCATCTTCGGCGCGAACGTCGACGACGACCTCTCCGACCAGATCTGGGTCACCGTCGTCGCCACCCGCTTCGACGGCCGCGGCGCCCCGCGCCGCCCGGCCGCCCAGGAACCGACGATCCGCCGCACCAAGGACATGGGCCGCGGCCGCCCGCCGCAGACGGGACGCTCGAGCGGCGACACGCTCGGCATCGACGTTCCAGAGTTCCTGCCGGGCTGAGCAGCGAGGTCTGAGCGATGCCCGGCGTCGTCGCGGCGGGGCATCCGGAGAGCGCCGAGGCGGGCGCGGCGGTGCTGCGGGCCGGGGGCAACGCGGTCGACGCGGCGGTCGGGGCCGTGTTGGCGTCCTTCGCTGTCGAGTCGCCGCTGACCGGGTTCGGCGCGGGCGGCTACATGACCGTCCACGCGCGCGGGGAGACGACGGTGCTCGACTTCTTCGTCGCCGCGCCCGGCCTCGACGGGGCCCCGCGGACAGCGGAGCTGGCGCCGGTCGACGTCGTCTTCGACGCCGAGACGGTGCAGACGTTCTACGTCGGGCCGGTCTCCTGCGGGGTGCCGGGGACGCCCGCCGGGCTCACCGAGGCGCTGCGGCGCTTCGGCTCGATGCCGCTGGGGGAGCTCGTCAAGCGCGCGATCCGGCTCGCCCGCGAGGGCGCCCCGGTCAACCACGAGCAGGCCTACATCCTCGCCATCCTGGCGCCGATCCACGAACGGCTGCCGGGGACGCGGGAGCTCTACGCGCCGCAGGGGCGGACGCTACGGGAGGGAGAGACGTTCCGCTTCCCGGCGCTCGCCGAGGCCCTTGAACGCTTCGCCGCCGAGGGCGTGGTGCCGTTCTACCGCGGTGAGGTCGCGGCGGCGCTGTCGGACTTCGTCGTCGAGCACGGCGGCACGCTGGGGCGCGGCGACCTCGCCGCCTACGCCGCGATCGAGCGCCCGCCGGTCCGGGCCCGCTTCCGCGGCACCGAGGTGCTGACCAACCCGCCGCCGTCGGCCGGCGGGACGCTGATCGTCTACTCGCTCGATCGCCTGGAGCAGCTGGGCCCCGTCAGCGGCCCCGAGCAGCTGATCGCCGCGATGGATGCCGCCAACGCGCACCGCGCGGACCTGCTCGGCTCGACCACCCACATCTCGGCGATCGACGCCGACGGGATGTGCGTCGCGGTCACCTGCTCGAACGGATCCGGCTCCGGGGTGCTGGTGCCGGGGACCGGCGTGATCCTCAACAACATGCTGGGGGAGGAGGACCTGAACCCCGGGGGCTTCCACCGGATCGCGCCCGGCGAGCGGGTGCCGTCGATGATGTCGCCGACCGTGGTGCTGCGCGACGACGAGGTGATCCTGGCGCTCGGCAGCGCCGGCTCCAACCGGATCCGCTCGGCGATCCTGCAGACCGTGGTGCGGGTGGTGGAGCAGGGGATGGGGCCGCAGGACGCGATCGCCGCGCCGCGCCTGCACTCCGAGGCGGGCCTCGTCCAGGCCGAGCCGGGCATCGACGAGGCCGCGCTGGCGCGGCTCGAAGCGCGCGGCGTCCCCGTCGCCCGCCGTCCCGAGATCAACCTCTTCTTCGGCGGCGTCCAGGCCGTCGCCCGCGACCCGGAGACCGGCGCCCTCAGCGGCGGCGGCGACCCGCGGCGCGGCGGCGCCGTCGCCTACGCCTGATGCGTTCGTCCCTTGTTGCCGTATATGGGACAAGCGACGAACGCACCCGGTAAGAATTGACCCGTGGCGGGTGGCGCTGACATCGACTTCGCGGCCGCGGGGCTCCTCGACGACCTCGAGGGCGAGGCGCGCGAGGCGCGGCTCGGGCTGCTGGAGCGGCTGAGCGCCGAAGGCGTCTCGTTGGAGGAACTGCGCGACGCGGTCGCCTCCGGTCACCTCACCGTGCTCCCGGTCGAGCGGGCGATCGCTGGCGACGGTCCCCGATTCAGCGCCCGGGAAATCGCCGAGCGCTCGGGCCTCGGCCTCGAGCTGGCGTTGGCCTTTCGTGCCGCTCTCGGCATCCCCTACGGCGACGATCTGGACGACCGGGTCGGCACGCAGGCGGACCTCGATGCCGCGACGCGGATCAAGGCGATCCTCGATGCCGGGTTCCCGGCCGAGGAGATGCTGCGCAACGCCCGCGTGATGGGGATGGCGACGGCGCGAGTCGCCGAATCCAACCGCGACCTCGTCGTCCGCAACCTGACCAGCCCCGGCGACAACGAGCGCGAGCTCGCCGACCGGCTCGTCGGCACGGTCGAGTTCCTGCTGCCGCTGGGAACCGAGTTCCTCTCCTACGCCTTCCAAGCCAACCTGCTCGAGCTGGTCAAACGTGACGTGATCGGCGCCGCCGACCTCGCCTCGGGGGACATCGGCGGGGTGGTCGAGCGGACCGTCTGCTTCGCCGACCTGGTCGAGTTCACCAGCCTCGGCGAGGAGATCGCGCCGGAGGAGCTGGGGGCGGTCGTCGGCCACTTCGAGGAACTGGCGACCGGCGTCGTCGTGCCGCCCGTCCGCCTGGTGAAGACGATCGGCGACGCCGTCATGCTGGTCTCGCCCGAGGCCGAGTCGCTGGTCGAGCAGGCCCTCGACCTGGTCGCGACGGCGGCCGCCGAAGGCGATCAGTTCCCGGTGATGCGCGCCGGGATCGCCACCGGCCCGACCCTTCCGCAGGCCGGCGACTACTACGGCCGTTCGGTCAACCTGGCGAGCCGGGTCACCGGCATCGCTCGCCCCGGCAGCGTCCTCGTCGACGCCGCCACCCGCGACGCCGCCGGCGAGTCCGGCCTCACCTACTCCTTCGCCGGCGAGCGCCGCCTCAAGGGCATCGACTCCCGCCAAAAGCTCTTCCGCGTCCGCCGCGAGGGCGAACGTCGCGAAGTGCTGGGGCGTGCGGACGAGTGAGCGCCGGCGCCTGACGTCCGGCCCGCAACTTCCGACAACCTTCGCGGGAACCGGGGGTGAGAATCAACGCTGCAGCTCCTTGGGTCGCTATGACGACCACAAAAGCTGCAGCGCGCAGCGCGGCGGCCTGGCGGCTGGCGCGGCGGCAGCATGGGGTGCTCACGCGGCGGGATCTGATTGCCCTCGGGATCACTTCAGCCGGGATCAAGCATCGGCTGGCGACGGGGCGCCTCCATCGAGTCCACCGGGGGATATATGCGGTTGGCCGGCCCGAGTTGACGCGCGAGGGGCGATGGATGGCCGCGGTGCTCGGGAGTGGCGACGATGCGGTGCTGAGCCATGGCAGCGCCGCCGCCCTGTGGGGCATCGGACCCGAGTGGCACCTGATCGAGGTCAGCGTGCGACACCGCAGTTGGCCTCGACGGCGCGGCGTCAAGGTCCGTAGTCGTCCCTCGCTGCCCGAGCAAGACGTCACGGTCCGACGCGGCATCCCCGTGACCACTCCACTGCGCACGGTCCTGGATCAGGCGGCGACGCCGATCTCCGACGCCTCGCTCGAGCGCCTCGTGAACGAAGCGGACGTGGCCAGGGCTTTCGATTTCGACTTCCGTGCCCTCCGCCGGTACTGCGGCCGACGCGCCGGCGAGCCTGGGGTCAGGCGCCTGCGGCGCCTTCTCGACCCTGAAACGTTCCGACTCTCCGACTCCGAGCTGGAGCGCATCTTCCGCCCGCTCGCCATCGCAGCAGGGTTCCCGCAGCCGCTCACCAAAACCTTCGTCAACGGCTACGAAGTCGACTTCTACTGGCCCGATCTCAGGCTGGTCGTCGAGACCGACTCGCTGCGCTATCACCGCAACGCGATCAAGCAGTCCCGCGACCTCATGCGCGACCAGGTTCACACCGCCGCGGGCCTGACCACCTTGCGCTTCACCCACTGGCAAGTCGCGCGCGAACCAGCGCACGTGCGGAGGATCCTCGCCGCTACGCGGGCTTGCGGGCGCTGACCAGCAGGTTGTAGAAGAGCTCGGCGGGGAGGCGGGGCTCCAGCAGCCTCGTGTCGACCTTCTGTAGGGCGATGTAGCTGCGGAAGGCGAACTTGCGCCAGGCGAAGGGGACGGAGTCGGGCTCGGCGCTCGACTCGACCGTGCGGAGGCCCCAGCCCCAGGCGTTGGCGAGGAGCTCCTCGCCGCCGACGTGGCGCTCGTCGAATTCGGCGCGCTCGAGGAGGCGGCGCAGGTCGGCGGGGGCGAAGGCGTGGACGTCGACCTCGCCCTCCAGCGAGTGGCCCTCGGACTGGTCGACTTCGGCGACGGCGCGCTCGCGCGCTCCGACGAGTCGGCGCCAGGCGGGCGCGACGAAGATCCCGGTGCGCTTCGGCAGCGCCGCGAGGCGGTCGCCATAACGGGAGGGCTCGCCGGCGAAGACGATCCGCCCGCCCGGCCGCAGCACCCGCCTGATTTCGGCGAAGGCGCGGTCGAGGTCGGGGATGTGGTGGAGGACGGCGTGGCCCAGCACCAGGTCGAAGCTCTCGTCGTCGAACGGCAGCGTCTCGGCCTCGGTGACGACGGTGGTGACGTCCTCCAGGCCCAGGGACTCGGCGGTGCCCGCCAGCTGCGCCAGCATCCCGGGCGAGATGTCGGTCGCGGTCAGCCGCTCGATCAGCCCGAGCTGCACCAGGTTCAGCGAGAAGTAGCCGGTCCCGGAGCCGATCTCGAGCGCGTCGCCGAACCTCTCCCCGCCTGCGCCGCCGAGCGCTTTGACCAGCTTCCCGCGCACCTGGTCCTGGCCGATGTCGCCGAAGTCGATGCCCCACTTGGCGTCGTACTCGGAGGCCGCCGCGTCGTGGTAGCGGGTGTTGACGTCCTTGATGTGCTCCGGCGTTGCGGTGGGCGAGGCAGGCATGCGGGCGGGACTTTATGGGTCCGCTGCAATACGGTGCGGCCCCGTGACCGAGGAGATCCTGCAGGCAAACCAGCCCGAGGGGGTGCCGCCGCTGCCGCTGACCGGCGAGCGGACGCTCCCCGACGTCCCCGCCGAGAACTACTGGTTCCGGCGCCACCTGGCGGTCTACGAGTGGATCGCGGCGCGGGTCGGCGGCCTGCGCGTCGTCGACATGGCGTGCGGGGAGGGATACGGGTCGGACCTGATGGCGGCGGCCGGCGCGGCGAATGTGGTCGGCGTCGACGCCAACCCGGAAGCCCACGAGCACGCGCGGCTGCGCTACCAGCGCCCGAACCTGCACTTCGATCGGGGCGCGGTCGAACTCTTCGCCGAGCCCTGCGACGCGATCACCTTCCTGCAGACGATCGAGCACGTGCAGGACCCCGGCGGCGTCCTCGAGCACTTCAAGTCGATGCTCGGCCCGGACGGCGTCGTCTACGTCTCGACCCCGAACCTGCTGACCCTGGCTCCCGAAGGCGCCGAGAAGTCCGACAACCCCTGGCACATCAAGGAGTACCGGGCGGAGGAGTTCCGCGAGCTCTGCGCGGCGCACTTCGGCCGGGTCGAGATCCTCGGCCTCTTCCACGCGCGCAAGCTGCGCGTACACGGCTGGGCACTCAAGTTCGGTTGGGACAGCGTCCACAAGCGGCTGGGGCTGACGAAGCCCTTCTACGACCGCTTCACGCCGGCGATCGCCGCCTCCGACTTCCGCCTCGCGACCGAGGACCTCGACCGCGCGCTCGACTTCCTTGCCGTCTGCCGGCCGTAGGGAGGCGGCGGCACGCCCGGGCGACTCGGCGGGCGACCTGGCGATCGTCCTGCACTCCCACATGCCCTACGTCGAGGGCTTCGGGACCTACCCGTTCGGCGAGGAGTGGCTGTTCGACGCGGTCGTGCGCTCCTACCTGCCGGTGCTCGAGGTCGCCCACGACCTGACGATGACCGTGACGCCGGTGCTCGCCGACCAGCTCGAGGACGCGGGCGCGGCGGAGCGGCTGCGGCGCTTCCTCCTCGACTATCGGATCGGCTCGGCGGAAGCGGACCTGCGCGACGTCGGCGCGGAGCTGCGCCCGGCCTGCGCCGCCGAGCGCGATCGCTACCTGCACGCGCTGGAGCTGCTCGACGCGGCGGGCGGTGACCCGCTGGCGCCGTTCCGGCGGGCGGCGGGGGAGGGACGGGTGGCGCTTGCCGCGTCCTCGGCGACCCACGCGCTGCTGCCGCTGCTGGCGACGCGCGCCGGGCTGGCGCTGCAGCTCGACGCCGGCATCCGCTCGCACCGCCGCCGCTTCGGCTGGGACGGCGGCTTCTGGCTGCCCGAGTGCGCGTATGAGCCCGGGCTCGAGTGGGGGCTGGCGCGCGCGGGCGTCGAGTGGTTCTGCGTCGACCAGAGCGCCCACGAGGAGCCGCTCGCGGCGCTGCGCCCGGTGGCGACGGCGGCGGGCCCGGTGGCGCTGCCGATCGACTGGGAGGCGATCGCCTGGCTCTGGGCGCTCGACGGCTACCCGTCCGACCCCGCCTACGCCCAGTTCGACGGCAAATCGCTGCGCGGGATGCGGCTCTGGCGGGTCGGCGGCGGCGCCTACGACCCGGTGGCCGCGGCGGCGGCGGCGCGGCGCCAGGCGGGCGAGTTCCTCGCCGCGGTCGCGGCGCGCCTGCGCGCCTACGCGGCGGCGCGGCGGCGGCGCGGCCTCCTCGTCTTCGCGATCGACACCGAGCTGCTCGGCCACTGGTGGACGGAGGGGCCGCTGTGGCTGGCGGCGGTGCTGGAGGGCGCAGCCGCGGCGGGGGTGCGGCTGGTCACCGTCCCAGAGGCGCTCGAAGAACACGAGCCGGAGCGGCGGCCGCTGCGCCGCGCCAGCTGGGGCGAGGACAAGGACTTCTCGACCTGGGACTCGCCGCCGGTGGCGGACCTGGCGTGGGCGGCGCGGCGGCTGGAGCTGCGGCTGGCGCGGGCGGTGCGCGGGGGGCTGCGCGACGGCCGGGCGGAGCGCGCCGCGCGGGAGCTGCTGGCGGTCCAGGCGAGCGACTGGGCCTTCCTCGACCGGCGCGGCCAGGCGGGCGATTACGCGTGGCGGCGGGCGAGCGACCACTCGCAGGCGCTCTACGAAGCCATAGGATGCGACCGTGTCACCGATCCGCGCATGCGTTCACTGGCCCCGGACATGACGCTCGCGCCCCTTCTGGAGTCCTGAGGCCCCGCTCCGTGCCCCGCGTCCTGATCCTCTCCTGGGAGTACCCGCCGCTGATCGAGGGAGGGCTGGCGCGCCACGTCCGCAAGCTCTCGGAGGCGCTGGTCGACCTCGGGATCGAGGTCCACGTGCTGACCCGCGCCGGCGAGGACTCGCCGCTCGAGGAAACCGCCGCCGGCGTCGCCGTCCACCGCATCCGCGAGCCCAGCCACCCGAAGGACCTGGGCGAGTTCGTCGCCTGGGTCGAGCGGATGAACGCCGACATGCTCGCGGCGGGGGTGGAGCTGGGCGACCGCTTCGACTTCGACCTCGTCCACGGCCACGACTGGCTGGTCGCCGACGCCTGTGATCACCTCGCGCGCCGCTTCGAGACGGCGCTGGTGACGACGATCCACGCGACCGAGTACGGCCGCCACCAGGGCTGGGTCAAAGACCACCCGCAGTCCTACATCCACGGGGTCGAGCGCTGGATCACCAACCGCTCGGAGCGGGTGATCGCCTGCTCCGCCTTCATGCGCGACCAGATCGTCGACATCTTCGGCGTCGATGAAGGGCAGATCACGGTCATCCCCAACGGCATCGACCCCGGCGACCTGCCGCGGCCCGATGCGGCCGAGCTCGCCCGCCTGCGCGGCGAGTTCGCGGCGCCCGACGAGCGCCTCGTCCTGCTGATCGGCCGGCTCGTCTACGAGAAGGGTTTCCAGCTGGCGTTGGAGGCGATGCCGGAGGTGATCGCGGCGGTGCCGGGGACGCGCTTCCTGGTCGCCGGCTCGGGCACCCACGAGGAGGAGCTGAAGGCCCAGGCGGAAGAACTCGACCTGATGGAGCATGGGACCTTCCTCGGTTGGATCGGCGACGACGTGCTGCACGCCCTCTACGGGATCGCCGACCTCACCGTGGTGCCCTCGATCTACGAGCCCTTCGGCCTCGTGGCCCTCGAGGCGATGGCCTCCGGCTGCCCCTGCATCGTCGCCGACACCGGCGGCCTGCGCGAGGTCGTCCCCGAGGAAGGCGCCGGCCTGCGCTTCGCCGCCCGCGACCCCGAGGCCCTCGCCGAGGTCGCGATCCGCGTCCTCTCCGACCCCGACCTCGAGGCCCGCCTGATCGCCGAGGCCAAGGAGCACATCCTGCGCTTCGACTGGGCCGACGTCGCCGCCCAGACGGCCGAGGTCTACGCCGACCTGGTCGGCGCCCGGCTCGGCCCGGCCTGAGCCTGGCGATCCTGGGTCTGCCTACTCGGCGTTGCGGCGGGTAGGCGTCTCGAACCCGAAGGCCCCACCCTTGCGCTCCACGGGCTGCTCGACGGGCGTCCAATAGATGCCGTGGAAAAAGGCGGCGGGGGAGATCGACAGAGCGCCGGCCAGCTGGAGCAGCGTGTCGGCCCGGGCCATGCGATGACCTAGCTCCAGCAGCCCGACCGCGGTGCGGTGCAGCCCCGCGCGAGCGGCAAGCTCTTCTTGCGTCATCCCTGCCCGCCGACGCTCGCGTCTGATGTTGGCGCCGATCCGCAATGCGACGTCTTCCGATGGCACTTGACGAACCCCACGAGGCATTCCGCCAAGGTCGCATCTTCCGACGGGCGTATTTCCGCTGGGAGCTTTCCTGGGCTTCGTCTTGAAACTTACTGTCTGCATTTCTCGCTAGCACCGTTCCAAGGGGTGCGGATGGATCGACTGCGGATCGATATGAGAAAATCTCGACGTGGCCTTGAACATCAAGGATCGGGAGACGGAGGCGCTCGTGGCCAAGATCACGGTATTGACGGGAGAGACCGAGGCGGATGCGCTGCGACTGGCGGCACGAGAGCGCCTCGAACGGCTGAGCTCGCGGCCGACCTCCAAGAAGCGTTCGTCGGAGGAGATCCGACGTTGGTTGGAGACCGAAGTCTGGCCGCGGATCCCGGACGAGCTCCGGGGCCGAGGCCTTACCAAGGCGGAACGCGAAGAGATTCTCGGCTACGGGCCCGACGGGGTCTAGTCGTCGACAGCTCGGCGTTGGTCGCGGTGCTCCTGGAGGAGCCAGGCCAGGAGAAACTCGTGGCGAAACTCGAAGGCGCGGCGTCGGTCGCCATCTGTGCGCCGATCCTGTTCGAGGCCGAAATGGTCCTGACCAGGAAAATGGAAGATTTCGGACGCAGGCTCACGGCTGAATTCATCGATGCGTTCGGAGTGGAACTGGCGCCTTTTGGTGAGCCTCATCTTCGTGCCGCCATCAAGGCCTACCTGAAGTACGGAAAGGGGCGTCATCCGGCCAAGCTGAACTACGGAGACTGCATGAGCTATGCGTCCGCGCGCATCGCCGGGAGCCCGCTGCTGTTCGTCGGCAACGACTTCGCGCAGACCGACATCGAAGCTGCGTGATTCGTTAACCAAAATCGATGAGGCGGGCCGCTAACCTGCGCGCGTGCCCTTCTCGAAGCGCAAGTCCCGCCGCAGTCCCCTGCAACGGCTGAGCGATCAACGACGTAGCCTGGCTCTGGCCGGACTGGCTGCCGGTGCGGTCTTCAGCGCCGCGATCTTCCGGCGTAAGCGGCATGGGGAGGAGATCCAGCTCGAGTCGGACGTGCAGTTCGAGGCGCCGGCGGCGGCCGCGCAGCCCGAGCCCGCGGCGCCGACCGCGCCGGCCGAGGCCGGCCCGCCTCCTGCCGTCGACGTGCCCGCGCCCGCGAGCGAGCCGGAGCTCGAGGAGGCACCGCGGCCGATCAACGCGGCCCCGGCGATCGCACCCACGCCGACGCTCGAGCCCGCCACCGGCGAACTGAGCGCCGAGGAGGCGTCGATCCTCGCGGTGCTCGCCCAGTCCGGCCGTGCCGACGACGACCGCACCGCGATGGCCGTCGCCACCTCGCTCGAACGCGACGCCGGCGACGTCACCGACGTGCTGCGGAAACTCGGCGCCGAAGGCGTCGTCTCCGGCGAGCTTCAAACCGCATCGGGGGAGGAGATCTGGGCGGTCACCGAGCGCGGCGTCCGCCGGCTCGGCGCCCAGAGCTGACGGTCGCTGAGTTGACCACACTCTGGTGTGGCGAGCTCAGCGACCGCGTTTGTCAGACCGCCCGCTGGTAGGTGCGGAACGCCCGCATCGCGAAGAAGCCGCAGAGGCAGAGGAAGGCGACCAGGAGGCCGGTCTTGCCGGCGATCGCGCCCCAGTCGGGCCCGGCGGTGACCGCGTCGCGCCCCGCTTCGACCGCCCAGTTCAGCGGGTTGAAGTCGGAGACGGTCTGCATCCAGCCCGGCATCAGGCTCTTCTGCATGAAGGTCACCGACATGAAGGAGAGCGGCAGGACGAGGAACTGGACCGCGGCGATCAGCGTCTCCTCTTTGCGGATCAGCAGCGCCAGGCCGATCGAGAGGCAGCCGAAAGCCGCGCCGACGAGGATCGCCTCGACGATCAGGATGGCGACGCCGAGGACGCTGTTGGCGAAGCTGGCGCCGACGATCAGGGCGAGGACGACGATGATCAGCGACTGGATCGCCGTGGTCAGCGACCAGGAGGCGAGGCGGCCGGAGATCAGCGAGCTCCGCTTCACCGGCGAGACGAGGAAGCGGTCGATGACGCCGCGGTCGATGTCCTCGATCACCGGCATGCCCGCCCAGCCGGCGCCGAAGAACGCCGTCATCACGACCACGCCGGGGGCGAGGAACTGGATGTAGTTGTCGGAGCCGAAGCCGGGGATGTCGGTGACGGCCTTGAACAGGGCGCCGAAGAGCAGCAGCCAGATCACCGGCTGGATCAGCGAGACGGCGATCCACCAGGGCTGGCGCCAGAGCGCCAGCAGATGGCGGACGGTCATGTGTCGGGTGTCGCGCAGCGCCTTCATCGCGTCGCCTCCTTCTCGTCGTCGGTTCGTCGCCCGCCATCGGCGCTCTCGGCCTCGCCGAAGGTGCGTCCGGCGAAGCGCAGGTACACGTCGTCCAGCGAGGGCCGCGCCACGGTCACCGCGGCGACCTCGAGGTCGGCCCCGTCGAGCGCCGCCAGCACCGCGGGCACGGTCCGCGCGCCGTCCTCGGCGCGGGCGTGGAGGAGCCGGTTCTCGTCGTAGATGATCTCGTCGAGGCCGTCGACGCGGGCCAGCGCCTCGCGCACTGCCGCCTCGGCGGCGGTCTCGGTGCCGAGCTCGATGTGGATCGCGTCGCCGCGCAGCTCGCGCTTCAGCGCGTCGGGGGAGCCCTCGGCGACGACCCGGCCCTTGTCGACGATCGCCAGCTGCGCCGCCAGCTGGTCGGCCTCCTCGAGGTAATGCGTGGTGAGCAGGACGGTCAGCCCGGCGCCGGAGAGGCGCGCGATCTCGTCCCACATCTCCGCCCGCACCTCGGGGTCGAGGCCGGTGGTCGGCTCGTCGAGGAAGAGGACCCGCGGCTTGTGCACCAGGCCCTGGGCGACGTCGAGGCGCCGCTGCATCCCGCCCGAGTACTCGCGGACCAGCCGCTTGCCCGCGTCGGCGAGGCGGAACTGCTCCAGCAGCTCGTCGATCCGCCGCTCCAGCTCCCGCCCGCCCATGCCGAACACCTGACCCTGCAGGCGCAGGTTCTCGCGGCCGGTCGCCTCGCGGTCAAGCCCGCCCGCCTGGGAGACGACGCCGATCGACTCGCGCACCCGCGCCGGCTCGCGCAGGATGTCGAAGCCCGCGACCTTGGCCGACCCGCCGTCGGGGTGGGCCAGCGTGGTGAGGATCTTCACCGTCGTCGACTTGCCAGCCCCGTTCGGGCCGAGCAGGCCGAAGACCGTCCCCGCCGGCACCGAGAAGGTGAGGCCGTCGAGCGCCACCACGTCCTCCCCGTAGGACTTCCGTAGATCGACCGCTTCGATCGCGTTTGCCTCGCTCACCCAGACCTCCTAAGATTACTTCGATTCTCAAGTATCTTTAAAATCAAGATAACAGACGGACACACGACACGGACACACGAGTGAGACGGAAGACGAAGGCCGAACTAATCGCTGACCTGTTCGACGCGGTGCGGACGAACCAGCTGGCGACCGACAAGATGGACGACGCCGCGGCGCGGGGGATGGGGGTCAACCGGACCGACGCCCGCTGCCTCGACATCGTCGAGCGCCTCGGCCCGGTCACCGCCGGCAGGCTCTCCCGCGACGCGGGACTCTCCAGTGGCGCGGTCACGGCGGTGATCGATCGCCTGGTCGAGAAGGGCTACGTCCGCCGCGTCGCCGACCCCGCCGACCGCCGCCGCGTCCTGATCGAGCAGACCGAGAAGCTCGACGAGGTGTCCCAGCGCTTCTACGGCCCGCTCGCCCTGCGAGCGATGCCGCTGATCGACAAGTTCTCCAACGCCGAGCTGGAAGCGATCGTCCGCTTCCTGAAGATCGGCACCGACCTGGTCGAGCGCCGAGTCGCCGAGCTGATCGAGGAGCGGTCGGCAAGGTCCTGACTGAAAGCTTTTCTGGGATAGATGAGCGGTTCCACGAGGGCGGGGGCTGGCGCCGGACGGGCGGGGCTCGGAGCGCTTGCGGCCGTCCGAGGTGGCGGGTGCGGGTGTCCTGGGCTCCTCATGGGGGTC
>CALCIA010000224.1 GCA_937907435.1 uncultured Actinomycetes bacterium | reverse complement strand
GTATTGACCCCCCTATAGGGGCCCTAAAACACGCAGCGCGTTATCGGCCTCCTGAATCAGGTCCGAAAAGGCCCTCTGAGGGCCGGAAAGTGTGACGTTCCCGGCATCTCTGTGACCGTTCGGGCCGAGGTGTGGAGACTCCCCGACACGATCGTCACGTAAGTCCGACTTCGCGACGTCCCTGTGCCGCCTCTCCCACGAACCCCTCACGTCCTGGGCTCCTCATGGGGGTCACAGCCTGCCAGGACCCCCATGAGGAGCCCAGGACCTCCCTCGGACGGCCGGCGGCGCCACGGACCCCCGCCCGACGGCCGCGCTAAGCCCCCGCCGCCGCCAACGAGCCCGGCGAGTGGGCACCCGGGATGCCGTGGCGGATTGCGTCGACCAGGTCGCGTTGGAGGGCGGAGAAGCTGCGGCTGTCGCGGTAGGTGAGGACGATGGGGGCGGGGCGGCGCTCGGTGCCTTCGATCTCGATGCGGCGGAGTTCGCCGCGGGAGAGCTCGTCTTCGACCGAGGAGCGGAAGAGGAAGGAGACGGCGCCGGTTGTCTTGAGGACGCGCTTCATCGCCTCGGCGTGGCCGAGCTCGATCGCGGGCGGGCCGCGTTCGATGCCGTCCTCGTGCAGGAGTTCGTTGAGGAGGTGGGTGCGGACGCGGTTCTTGGGGGAGGTGACCATGTGGAGGCCGGCGACGTCGTCCTTCGTCACCCGCTCGGGCTGGGCGGAGTCGGCGTGGGTAACGAGGAGGAACTCGTCCTCGCCGATCTCCTCGAACTTGAGCGCGGTGCCGGAGGGCGGTTCGCGACCGATCAGGACGCCGAAGTCGTGTTCGCCCGATTCGACCGTCGCGATCACGTGCTCGGGGTCGAACATGTCCATGCTGATCTGGGCCGAGGGCCGTTCGTTCAGGAAGCGGGCGAGGACGTCGGGGAGCAGGTAGCTGCCCGCGGTCATGCTGGCGGCGATCGCCGCCGACCCGGCGCTGCCGTCGGCGAGGCCCTCGATCCGCCGCGCCATCTCCTGGCTGCGGGTGAGCAGGTCTTTCGCCCACTCGTAGATCAGCCGGCCTTCCTCGGTCGGCCGCATCGTGTGGCCGTCGCGGTAGAGCAGCTGGACCCCGAGCCGGTCCTGCAAAGTGCGCACGTGGGCGGTCACCACCGGCTGGGAGAGGTACATCTCCTTGGCCGTCTTGGTGACGCTTTCGAGCTCGACGACGCGGCAGTAGACAGCCAGCTTCGAGAGCTGGATGCGCATATCCATCGGCATGGGGCAACTATAGCTAATCAGCAATTGGGCAGAGAGAAACCTTCTATTTGCACTATGTCGATTTCAGGAATAGGTTGATCCGGATGGACTCTGGGAGCTACGTGGGCGTCGACATCGGCGGCACCTTCACCGACATCGTGGTGATGGACGAGGAGCACGGCCTCGTCACCACCAAGGCGCCGACCACGCCGGGCGAACTGGAGCGCGGGGTCTTCGACGGCCTCGGCCTGATCGCGGGCGAACGGGGGATCTCCCTGGAGCAGCTGCTCGCCGGGGTGGAGAGCTTCGGCCACGGCACCACCCAGGCGACCAACGCGCTGATCGAGCGGACCGGGGCGAAGACGGCCCTGCTGACCACCGCCGGCTTCGGCGACACGCTCTTCATCCAGCGCCTGATGGGCTTCACCACCGCGCTCGGGACCGACGAGCTCGGCTGGTACAGCCGCCGCCGACAGCCGGAGCCGATCGTCCCCCGTCGCCTCGTCGGCGAGCTGACCGAGCGCGTCGACCAGGCCGGCCGCGTCCTCGTCCCGCTCGACGAGGAAGGCGCGCGGCGCCGGATCGCGGCGCTGCTGGAGGCCGGGGTCGAGGCCTTCGCCGTCAGCCTGCTGTGGTCGTTCAAGAACCCCGCCCACGAGCAGCGGCTGCGCGAGCTGATCGCCGAGCAGGCCGGCGACGAGCTCTTCGTCAGCCTCTCGAGCGAGGTCAGCGCGGTGATCGGCGAGTACGAGCGGACCGCGACCACGGTCCTGAACAGCTACCTCGGGCCGGTCGTCGCCGCCTACCTCGACCGCCTCGAGCAGGGGCTGCGCGAGCGCGGCTTCGCCGGCCAGTTCAGCGTCATGAACAGCATCGGCGGCGTGATGAGCGCCCGCGACGCCGCCGCGCACGCGGTGCTGCTGCTGGCCAGCGGGCCGAGCGGCGGCGTGATCGGCTCCCGCTACCTGGCCGAGATGCTCGGCCACGGCAACGTCATCACCACCGACATGGGCGGCACCAGCTTCGACGTCGGCCTGATCCTCGACGGCCGCCCCTCGATCAGCTCCCACACCGAGGTCGGCGGCTACCACCTCAGCGCGGCGATGATCGACATCACCGCGATCGGCTCCGGCGGCGGCTCGATCGCCTCGGTCGAGGACGGGCTGATCCGGGTCGGTCCGGAGAGCGCCGGGGCGATGCCGGGACCGGTCTGTTACCGGCGCGGCGGCACCCGGGCGACGGTGACCGACGCCGACCTGGTGCTCGGCGTGATCGACCCCGAGACCTTCCTCGGCGGCCGCATGAAGCTCGACAAAGCGGCGGCCGAAGCGGCGATCGCCGAGCAGATCGCCGAGCCCCTGGGCGAGGACCTGGTCGTCGCCGCGGCCGGCATCCGGCGGATCGTCGACTCGCAGATGGCGGACACCCTGCGGCAGCTGACGATCGGCCGCGGGCACGACCCGCGCGACTTCGTCCTCTACGCCTACGGCGGCGCCGGGCCGATGCACTGCGCCGGCTTCGGCAGCGACCTAGGCGCCGCCAAGATCGTCGTCCCGGCGGTCTCGATGGTCCAGTCGGCCTACGGCGCGCTGGCCTCCGACATCCACCACTCGGCCGAGCGCTCCCACCTGGTCCGCGCGGGCGGCGGCGATCAGCCGCTCACCGCCGGGATCGAGGTCGGTGAGATCGAGGAGCGCTTCGAGGCCCTCGAAGCGGAGTGCCTGGAGCGGCTGCGCGGCAACGGCATCGAGCCCGAGCAGGCGGAGCTGCGCCGCAGCGTCGACATGCGCTATCGCCGCCAGACCCACGAGCTGATCGTCCCGGTCGACGCGGGCGCACTCGACGACGCCGCCCTGGAGGCCCTGTTCGAGCGCTTCGAGGCGATGTACGAGGACACCTACGGGAAGGGCGCGGCCTTCCGCGAGGCCGGGATCGAGATGACGACCTTCCGCGTCGACGCCGTCGGCCGCCGGCGCAAGCCGAGCCTGCAGGCGACCGCGCCGGTGAGCGAGAACGGGCGTGCCAGCCGCCGCGTCTACGACACAGTCGCGGGCGATTACGCCGACGCCGCGGTGGTGCAGTGGGGCGGGCTCACCGCGGGCTCCGAGCTGCCGGGGCCGGCCGTGGTCGAGCACCCGACGACGACGGTCTTCGTCGGCTCCGGCCAGGTCGCCGCGGTCGACCCGCACGGCAACCTGGTGATCGAGGAAAGGACCAAGGTATGAGCACCGTCGCCGAGGCCGCCCGCGACGCGCACGGCCTCGACCCGATCAGCTTCGAGGTGATCCGCAACAAGCTCTCGGCGATCGCCGAGGAGCAGGCGATCACGCTGAAGTCGGTCTCCGGCTCGCCGGTCGTGACCGAGGCGACCGACTTCAACAACGGCATCTACCTGGCCGACGGCGCGACCGTGACGATGGGTCCCCAGGTCCTCTTCCACAGCGGCACGATGTCCTCGGTGATCGAGAACGTGATCGCCCAGTTCAGCGACAACCCGGGGATCCGCCCCGGCGACATGTTCATCCTCAACGACCCCTACCGCGGCGCCGTCCACCAGCCCGACGTCGCGATCGTCGCGCCGCTCTTCGACGGCGAGCGGCTGATCGCCTGGGCCGGGTCCTGCGCGCACCAGCTCGACATCGGCGGCATGAGCTTCGGCAGCTGGGCGGTCGACGCGCACGAAATCCAGCAGGAGGCGATGCTGCTGCCGGGCGTCAAGCTGGTCGAAGGCGGCGAGATCCGCGAGGACATCTGGCAGATGATCATGGGGATGACGCGGCTGCCGATGGTCCTCGGCCTGGACCTGAAGGCGATGATCGCCGCCAACAACGTCGCCGCCCGCCGGCTCGAGGAGGTGCTGGAGCGTTACGGGACGGAGGTCGTCCTCGGCGTGATGGAGGGCGAGATCGAGGCTTCCGAGCGGCGCATCCGGGCGCGCCTCAGCCAGCTCCCCGACGGCGTCTTCCGCGCCGTCGACTTCCTCGAGCACGACGGCCACGATGACCTGCTCTACGAGGTCCGGCTCGCGCTGCACAAGACCGGCGACCGGCTGGCCTTCGACTTCGAGGGCTCCTCGCCGCAGGCGCCGGGCTTCATCAACTGCACCCGCGCCGGCCTGGTCGGCGCGGTGTTCACGGCGCTGCTGCCGATCCTCGCGCCCGACATCCGCTGGAACCACGGGATCCTCCGCGCGGTCGAGGTGCGCGCGCCGGAGGCCTCGATCATCAACGCCTCCTGGCCGGCGCCGGTCTCCTCGGGGACGGTCTCGGCGGTCTGGGTCGCGACCAACGTCAGCGTCGCCGCCGTCTCCCGCCTCGCTGCCTGCTCGGCCGCGACCGCTCCCGAGGCGACCGCGATCACCAAGGGCTCGATGATGGTGCTGACCCTGGCCGGGCAGGACCGCGACGGCGGGCCGTACGGCACCTTCGTCCTCGACTCGACCGCGGGCGGCGGCGGCGCCTACGCCGACCACGACGGGATCAGCGGCTCCGGCGATTATTGCGTGCCGCGGCCCTCGATCGCCAACGTCGAGAGCAACGAGGCGGGTGGCCCGATCCTCTACCTCTACCGGCGCCTGGTCCCCGACACCGCCGGGCCCGGCCGCCGCCGCGGCGGCGCCGCCGTCGGGCTGGCGCTGACCCCGCACGACGTCGACCAGCTCGGCGCGATGCTGATCTCCCACGGGGTCGAGGTGCCGAACTCGGCCGGCCTCTTCGGCGGCATGGAGGCGGCCTGCAACGACCCGCTGCTGCTGCGCGACGGCGAGGGCACGGTCGGCCGCGTGCTCGACTCCGACTCCCTGCGGGCGGTCCCGGGGACCGAGGAGACGGGGCCGAAGCCGGGGCACTTCCCGCTGCGCGCGGGCGAAGTCTTCGGCTACAGCTTCCAGGGCGGCGGCGGCTTCGGCGACCCGCTCGATCGCGATCCCGAGGCGGTCCTCGCCGACGTCCTCGACGGGCTGGTCAGCCCCGAGTCGGCGCGCGAGCACTACGGCGTCGTGGTCACGGACGGGGCGTTCGACGCCGCCGCCACGGCCGCCCGCCGCGCCGCGGTGCGGGCCGAACGGCTCGGCGCCCCGCCCGCCCGCGAGGCTCCCGCGGCGGCTCGCGCCGAGGGCGAGCCGCTCGGCCCCTACCTCTCCCGCGACGGGGCCGGGCGGCTGCATTGCCGCTGCGGCGAGGACCTCGGCGACGTGACCGACGACTGGAAGCGCCGCGCGGCGCGCCGGGTGGTCGGCCCGGAGGCGCACGGCCGGCGCATCCGGCTGCATCCGGAGCTGGAGCTGCGCGAGTTCTCCTGCCCGGGCTGCGCGACCCTGCTGGAGTGCGAGGTCGGGCGGATCGGCGAGCCCGACCTCCACTCGATCGAGCTGACGGATCGAGCCGGGTAGGTGGGCGCCGAGGCGGCGGCCCGCCGGTTCTCGGCGCCGACGACGATCATCGCCGGGCTCGGCTCCCTGGCCCGCGCCGGCGAGCTGCTGCGCGGGCTCGGCGACGGCCGCGTCGCGGTGGTCTGCGATCGCGGCGTCGCCGCGGCCGGGCTGCTGGAGACGGTGAAGGCGGCGGCCGCCGGCGAGCCGCTCTTCGAGTGCGCCCTGGTCGACGCCGACCCCAGCTTCGAGGTCGCCGCCGAGCTGGTCGACGAAGCGCGGGCGGCCGGCTGCGAGCGGGTGCTCGGGGTCGGCGGCGGCAGCGGGCTCGGCGCCGCCAAGGCGGTCGCGCTCGGCCTCGCCAACCCGGAGCCGCTGGCGGAGCTTGAGGGGGTGGGGGTGGCGAGCCGGCCGGCCGCGCCCTGCCTGGCGATCCCGACCACCGCCGGCTCCGGCAGCGAGGTCTCCAACGCCTTCGTCCTCAAGCGGACCGGCGGCGGCCCGACGCAGGCGATCGTGCGCGGCCCCGGCTACGAGCCGCGGGTGGCGCTGCTCGATGGCCAGGTCCTCCGCGAGCTTCCCGAGCGGCCGATGCTCTTCGCCGGGCTCGACGCCCTCAGCCACGCGCTGGAGGCGCTCTGGGCCAACGGACGCTCACGCTTCACCGACGCGCTGGCGCGCGCCGCGGCGGCCCAGATCCTGGACGCGCTGCCGGTGGCGCTGGCGGAGCGCCGCGACCCCGACCTGCAGACCTTGATCGAGGCCAGCGCGATGGCCAACCTCGCCTGCGGCAGCGCCGGGCTGGGCCTCGCCCACGCGCTCTCGGCGGCCTCGGCGGTGCGCCTCCCGCACGGCTACCAGAACGGGGTCCTGCTGCCCCACGTCGCC
Source organism: uncultured Actinomycetes bacterium (assembly GCA_937907435.1). Classification (GTDB taxonomy): domain Bacteria; phylum Actinomycetota; class Thermoleophilia; order Solirubrobacterales; family 70-9; genus VAYN01. The sequence goes on along the minus strand of CALCIA010000224.1, from coordinate 10,847 downwards.
GCCTTCAACCGCGAGCAGGTGAATCCGGTCGACCGCGATGATCTCCTCGACCGGCTCCCCGGCCTCTATGAGGAGGTCGGCTTCGAGGCGCGCTTCGCGGCGGAGGAGCTCGATGCCGACGCGGTCGAGGCGATGGTCGCCGCGGCCCTGGAGCACCCGTTTCGCGCGAACAACGCGCGGGCGGCCGACGCGGACGACCTGCGCGCCCTGCTGCGGAGCGCCGGCGCGGGCGCCGATAGCTGAAACACGATGTTCCGCTTCCCCTAAATGTATTTGCGGGTGCGGCCCCTCATCGTGATACTCGGAGCAGTTGGTTACACACAGGTATAGCTTCGACGCCGGCCCCCCGGCCTGAGGAGAGAGTCACCTATGCAGCCGCCCCCTGGCGCCGCGACAGCGGCACAGTCGATCACGCCCGGAAACGGTCAACTTACCCACCTCTGGGAGCCACTCGACATCGGACCTACTCGTGTCCGTAACCGTGTCATGTACACGGCACAGACCATTCTCTACGGTGAGGAACACCTCCTCAGCGACCGTCACATCGCCTTCTACACCGAGCGGGCCAAGGGTGGGGTGGGCTTGATGATCACCGAGCAGCAGGCGGGCCACCCGATCTGGAAAGGCTCCTTCTACCCCGGCTGCACCGCCCACGACCGGCGCGCGGTGCCGCAATACGCGAAGCTCGCCGAGGCCGTGCACGAGCACGGTGGGCGCCAGTTCGTGCAGCTGTTCGGTTCCGGTGTGCACGACAAAGGGACGATGATCTACGACGAGTGGCACCCGCTCTGGGCGGCCTCGCGGGTGACCTCGATCGTCCACCGCGAGGTGCCGATGGTGATGGGCCAGACCGAGCTCGACGACACCGTCAAGGCCTTCGGCGAATCGGCCCTTAACGTGAAGGCCGCGGGCCTCGACGGGGTCGAGATCCACGCCGCCCACAGCTACCTGTTGGGGCAGTTCCTCAGCCCCGCCTACAACAAGCGCGACGACCGTTACGGCGGCAGCATCGAGAACCGCTGCCGGCTGATCCGGGAGATCGCCGAGTCGGTCCGCGCCCAGGTCGGCGGCTCGATGACCGTCGGCGTGCGCCTGTCGTACGACGAATTCATCGGTGACGCCGGCCTCACCGGCGACGAAGCGCAGGAGATCGTCTCCTACTTCGTCGACTGTGACCTGTTCGATTACTTCAGCATCTCCTGTGGCGGTTACCACACCCTTTTCCGCACGGTGTCGCCGATGCAGATCCCGGAAGGGTTCATGGAGGAGGCGGGCCGTACGGTGAAAGGCATCGTCGGCGGTCGTGGTGTGGTCTTCCTGGTCGGCCGGATCGCCGACGTCGCCACCGCCGAGCGGCTGGTCGGCGGCGGGGCGACCGACATGGCGGCGATGACCCGCGCCCAGCTCGCCGACCCGTTCCTGGTCAAGAAGGCTCAGGAAGGACGGACCGAGGACATCGTCAAGTGCGTCGGCGGCAACATCTGCCTGTCCCACGCCTTCGACCAGAAACGCGTGCCGTGCATGATGAACCCGGCGACCGGGCGCGAGGCGAAGCTCGGCGACGGCACCCTGCGCCTGGTCGACCCGGACGAGGCCAAGACGGTGGTCGTGGTCGGCGGCGGCCCGGCCGGGATGCGGTTCGCCGGCACCGCGGCGGAGCGCGGGCACAAGGTCGTCCTGCACGAGGCCGGGGCGGAGCTCGGCGGCCACCTCAACCTGCTGAAGCAGCTGCCGACTCGGGCCGGCTGGGACGACGCGATCGCGAACCTGCGCCGACCACTGGAGAAGCACGGGGTGGAGGTGCGGCTCGGCTCCGAGCTCGACGCCGAGGCGGCGGCGGGCCTGGAGGCGGACGTCGTCGTCTGCGCCACCGGCTCCACCTACGCGCGGCGCGGCATCCCCAGCCCCTACCGGCCGGACCGCGACGCGATCCCGGGCTGCGAGCTGGAGCACGTGCTCGACCTCCGCACGGCGCTCGACCTGGCGCTTGCCGACACCGCCGCGCTCGGCTCGCGGGTGCTGATCTACGACGAGGTCGGCCATTACCTGCCGCTCGGCCTCGCCGAGGTGCTCAGCGCCGCCGGCGTCACGGTCGAGATCGTGACCCCGCACAACGCGGTCGGCGAAGAGACGATCCGCACCCAGGACTGGTACTGGATCGCGCCGCGCCTGCTCGACGCCGGGGTCACGCTGACCACGCAGCGGGTGATCGAGGAGATCGCCCCGGATCGGCTCAGCCTCAGCGGCATCTACGGCGGGCCGCCGCTCGACCGCGAGGTCGACACGGTTGTCCTCTCGCTGCCGCGGCTGCCCCGCGACGAGTTCCACGAGGAGCTCCGCCAGGCCCGCGACGGCGCCGTGATGCTGGTCGGCGACGCGCTCGCGCCGCGCTCGATCGAGGCCGTGATCTACGAGGCCGAGACGACCGCGCGGGAGATCTGAGCCGATGCCGGGCGAACCACTGCTGGCGGGCAAGGTGGCGGTGGTCACCGGTGCCGGCAAGGGCATCGGGCGCGCGATCGCGGATGCCCTCGCCGTCGAGGGCGCCCGGGTGGCGATCCTCGACCGTGACGGCGACGGTGCCGCAGCGGCCGCGGCGGCGATCGAGGCGGCCGGAGGCGAGGCGCTTGCCGTCGCCTGTGATGTCAGCGAGCCCGCGCAGGTGACGGCGGCGGTGGAGCGCGTCGTGGCCGGGCTCGGCGGCATCGACGTCCTCGTCAACAACGCCGGGATCACCAACACGGCATCGCTGGAGGAGCTCTCCCTGGAGCAGTGGAACGAGACGCTCGCGGTCGACCTGACCGGGGTCTTCCTGATGACCCAGGCGGCGCTGCCCGCGCTGGAGCGGCGGCGCGGCAAGATCGTCAACGTCGCCTCGCAGCTGGCGCTCCGTGGCGCGCCGAAGATGTCCCACTACTGCGCCGCCAAGGCCGGGGTGCTGGGCTTCACCCGCGCCTGCGCGGTCGAGCTGATCGGGCGCGGCGTCCACGTCAACGCGATCGCGCCGGGACCGACCGAGACCGAGAACCTCCTCGGCGTCCCCGCCGAGACCCTCGACGCGATCCGCGAGGAGCTGCCGATCAAACGCTTCGCCAAGGTCGAGGAAATCGCCCCGGCGGTGGTGCTCCTCGCTTCAAGCAACGCCGACTACTTCGTTGGGACGACTCTGAACGTCTCCGGCGGTCACGTGATGTGACTCCCTGCCGGCCAGAGAGAAAGGACACATGTGAAACACGTCAGTGAGGCAGTTGGAAGCGGTGGCCGGCTCGGACGGGTCAGGTCGACCTCGGGTTCCTACGACCACGAGGTGCGGATCCCCGGGATGAAGGCCGACGGCGTCACCCCCGAGGAGATGATCGCCGGCGCCTGGGTCGCCTGCTTCGGCATGACCTTCATCGATGCCGCCCGCAGCGCCGAGGTCGACGCCACCGAGGTGGAGTACTCCGCCCAGGTGACGCTCGAGGCCGCGAACGGCACCTACACCATCACCAAGGCGACCCTGACCATCGACGCCCCCGCCCTCGACCCCGACCTGGTCGACGAGCTGGCCGAGCGCACCCACCAGGTGTGCCCGGTCTCGAAGGTCCTCACCGAAGGCGTCGCCAAGGTCGAGATCTACAACGCCGCGTCACAAAGCGCCTGACAAAGGAAGGCCCGTATGAGTGAGAGCAGCCCGAGACCACCGTTCACCTACACCCCGCTCCCCGAGCGCGAGCCGATCCGCTGGCCGGGCGACGCCCGGGTGGCGTTCTACGTGGGGCTCAACATCGAGCACTACCACGTCGACGCGCCCGCGACGAGCATCTTCCCGGGCACCGCGGCGCTGAAGCCCGACCCGCTCAACTACGGCTGGCGCGACTACGGGCCGCGGGTGGGGATCTGGCGGATGATCGAGCTGCTCGACCGGCTCGAGATGCCGGCCAGCGTGCTGCTGAACTCCGAGGTCTGCGTCGAGAACCCCGAGATCATCGCCGCCGGCCGCGAGCGGAACTGGTCCTGGGTGGCGCACGGCACCACCAATTCACGGCTCCACACCGGGTTCGAGACTCGCGGCGAGGAGGCCGAGGCGGTCGCCGGGATGTTCGACCAGCTGGAGCGGAGCACCGGCGCCAGGCCGCAGGGGTGGATGGGCCCGGCCCTCACCGAAACCTTCGACACGCCGGAGATCGTCGCCGAGCTCGGCGGCAGCTACGTGCTCGACTGGTGCAACGACGACCAGCCCTACCCCCTGCTCGGTCCCGACCGGATGATCTCGGTGCCGTACTCGATCGAGCTCAACGACATCCCGCTGTTCGTCGGCAAGAGCTTCACCGGGCCCGAGTTCCGGGAGATGATCATCGACTGGTTCGACCAGCTCTACAAGGACGGTGAGTCGACCGGGCGGGTGATGACGGTGGGCCTGCACCCCTTCATCGCCAACCAGCCCTCGCGCCACCGTTACCTCGAAGAGGCGTTCGAGTACATCGCCGGCCACGACGGCGTCTGGCTGACCACCACCGACGCGATCGCCGACCACTACTTCGAGCACTACTACGACGGCGCGATGACGGCGCTGGCGCAGCGGAACGGGGCCTGACGTGCGGGTCCCGGAGGCATACAAGGAGACCTTCGCCTTCTACACCGAACGCGGCTTCGGCCACCGGGTCGGGTTCGGCGAGAAGCCGGCGGTGCTGGTGATCGACATGATCCGCGCCTTCACCGAAGACGAGTCGCCGCTGTCCAGCGACCTCACGCCGCAGATCGAGGCGATCAACGCCCTGCTGCCGGCGGCGCGGGCGGCCGGGGCGCCGGTGATCTACACCACCGTCGCCTACGACCGCCAGCTGTCCGAGGCCGGGGTCTGGATCCGCAAGGTCCCCACCCACGAGTGGCTGACCGAGGGCTCGGAGTGGGTCGAGTGCGATCCGCGCATGGACCGCACCGAGACGGACCAGTGGCTGGTGAAGAAGTACGCCTCGTGCTTCTTCGGCACCGACCTCTCCTCGCGCCTGGTGACGTCCGGGATCGACACCGTGATCGTCACCGGCTGCACCACCAGTGGGTGTGTGCGGGCGACCGCGGTGGACGCCTGCTCACACGGCTTCCACACCATCGTCCCGGAGGAGTGTGTCGGTGACAGGGCGGAGCTGCCCCACCTGGCGAGCCTGTTCGACCTCGACGCCAAGTACGGCGACGTGGTGGATGCGAAGGAGGTTGTCGAGTACCTGAATCGGCTCGGGTAACCGAGCGCCAGTAAATAGTCATATGGCTATGAAAGGGCGCCAATGTTGGTATTTGCCCTATGGCCAGTGGCCTCTTAGGTTCTAAATGACATTGCTCGCATGGGTGCCGTGGGACGCGAATGCGAGTCAGAGAGGAGAGTCCGGAGTGAAACGTAGATCTGATCGAGCGGCCTTCGTGCGCATCTGCGCGGTGTTGGCCTTGTTGGCGTTGGCAGCCCTGACCATCACCGCCTGTGGTGGCAGCTCTGGCGACTCAAGCACCTCCGGAGAAACCTCTTCGGCGACCGAAGCGACGTCCGAAGGCGGCGGCGGCGAAGCCGCGGAAGACTCCGAAACCGTCTCCGGCACGACCGCCGAGAGCGAATACAGCGGTCCGCAGAAAGACCTGCCCGCCACCTTCGGCGAGCCGCAGAAATCGGGCGGGCCGATGACCTTCGGCTACCTCCAGATCTACGGCTCGCTGCCGGTGCTGGGGACCGAGCAGAAGGGGGCGGAAGAAGAAGCCGCCAACCTCGGCGTGAAGTTGATCGTCAAGGACGCGCAGCTGAACCCGCAGACGCAGGTGTCGCAGTTCAACCAGCTGCTGGCCCAGGGCGTCGACGGGATCGTCGTCTACCCGGTCGTCGCCGGCTCGCTCGGGCCGTCACTCGAACGGGCCAAATCGGAGGGCATCCCGGTCGTCTCGACCAACGCCCGGCCCGACGTGACCAAACCGCTGCCGCCCGGCTACACCGCCGACGTCGAGCAGACCCTTGACGTCGAGGCCTACGAAATGGCGCGGGTGATGTCGGAATCGAACCCCGGCGCCAAGTTCGGGATCATCGGGCTCGGCCTGCCGGTCGAAGCGCTGAAATACCTCGCCGCCAGGCAGCAGTTCTGGGGTGAACACTTCGGCCTCGAATACGTCGGTACCAGCGACGCCAAGCAGGACACGCCGACCGCGTACGGCCCGGCCGCCAGCGAGCTCCTGTCCAAGGCGTCGGACATCGAACAGATATTCACCTACAACGACGCCGTCGCCCTCACCGCGTCCACGGTCGCTCGCTCGTCGGGCAAGCCGGACATCGAAATCGCCGGCGGCTCGGGGACCGAAGAAGCGGCCCTGAAGGCGATCGAAGCGGGGCAGATCACGATGAGCTACCAGATGCCCTGGGCCGAAACCGGCGCGCAGATGATCAAGGGCGCGTACGACGAGGCGACCAAACAACACCTGCCGCTGCCGGAAACGGTGGGCTTGCGGGGCACCGTGATCACCCAGGAGAACGCGGGCGAAGTGGAACCGACGAAGTAACGATGTCGGCCGACAACGGACACTCACCTGTCCTGTCGCTGCAGGGCATGCACAAGCGCTACGGCGGTGTGCATGCCCTGCGCTCGGCCAACCTGACGATCTCCGGCCCGGGCGTCGTCCACATCCTGCTCGGCGAGAACGGCTCGGGGAAGTCGACGCTGCTCGGCATCCTCTCCGGCCAGACCCGTCCCGACCAGGGGACGATCACGCTCGGCGGCCAAGAGGTGACGTTCGCGAGCCCGGTCGACGCGCTCGCGCGGGGCATCGCGATGGTCTCGCAGGAGACCGCCGTCGCCCCCGACCTCTCGGTGGCCGAGAACGTCCTGCTCGGCCGCGGCCTGGTGCGGCGCGGCCCGATCCTCAGCTGGGGGCGGACGGAGCGGCGGGCGCGGACGGTGCTGGACCGGCTGGAGCTCGACTGCGATCCCCGCGCCCGGGTCGGCGAGCTGCCGCCCGACCAGCGCCAGATGGTCGAGATCGCCCGCGCCCTCTCCAGCGAGGCCCGGATCCTGATCCTCGACGAGCCGACCAGCTCGCTCACCGACGACGAGGTCGAGGCCCTGTTCCGGGTCGTGCGGCAGCTGAAGCGGGAGGGCGTCGCGGTGATCTTCGTCTCCCACCGGCTGCCCGAGGTCTTCACGATCGGCGACGAGGTGACCGTCCTGCGCGACGGCGCCACCGTGGCCGCCGGGCCGATCGCGGCCTTCGACGACACCTCGCTGGTCGAGGCGATGGTCGGGGAGGGCTCGGCCTACGGGCGAAACGGCGCCGCCCGGCCCGTCGCGCAAGGCGGCGGCACCGCGCTCACCGTCCGCGGGATGCGGGTGCCCGGCGCCGTGCGCGGCGTCGACCTCGAGGTCGGCCGCGGCGAGATCGTCGGCGTCAGCGGCCTGGTCGGCGCCGGCCGCAGCGAGATGCTGGAAGCGATCTTCGGCGCCCGCCCGATCGCCGCCGGCGAGCTGACCGTGGCGGGCGAGCCGTTCCGGCCGCGCAGCCCGCGCCACTCGATCGAACGCGGGCTCGGCTTCCTACCGCCCGACCGCAAGGGCCAGGGCCTGGTCCTCGGCCTCAGCATCCAGACCAACCTGACCATGGTCGAGACGATCGGCCGCTCCCGCGCGGCGATCCCGCGGCCGGAGACCGAATGGCAGCGCGTCGCCGACACCTGCGAGCGGATGCAGGTGCGGATGGCCTCGCCGGCGCTGCCGGTCGGCTCGCTCAGCGGCGGCAACCAGCAGAAGATCGCGCTGGCCAAATGGCTCCTGCGCGACCCCACGCTGCTGCTCCTCGACGAGCCGACCCGCGGCGTCGACGTCGCCGCCAAGGCCGAGATCCACGCCCACCTCAAGACGATCGCCGCGAACGGGGTGGGGATGCTGGTCAGCTCGTCGGAGAACGAGGAGCTGATCGAACTCTGCGACCGCATCGTGGTCATGTCCCGCGGGCGAATGGTCGCCTCACTTTCACAAGACGAAGCCACCGAGGCGAAGTTGGTCTCGTCGGCAGGAGGTCACGTATGAGCACCAGCACAGCGCTCCTCGGCAAGGCCTGGAGGGCGACGGCCAACTTCCGTCCGATCCTGATCCTCGTGGTCGCGATGTTCATCTTCTTCACCGTCACCCAGAGCGCCTTCAGCACCGACCAGAACCTGAAGAACATGCTCGCCGACTCGGCGATCCTCTGGATCATCGCGATGGGGATGACGTTCGTCCTCATCTCCGGCGGCTTCGACCTCTCGGTCGGCGCGACCGCCGCCCTGGTCGGGATCTTCATGGTGAAAGTCCTCGCCCTCGGGCTGCCCGGTGGTGTGGTGTTGGTGCTTATGGTGTTGTTCGGCGCGCTCGTCGGGGCGCTCCTGAACGGGATCCCGATCGGGCGCCTCAACCTCTCGGTCTTCGTCGTCACCCTGGCCTCGATGATCGCCCTCACCGGCGTGGTGGAACTCTGGTCGGGCGGTGAATCGTCATACGTGACCGCGCCGGTGGCGGCGATGATCGGCGTCGACAACGTGCTCGGCTTCCCGGTGCCGATCTGGATCATGGCCGCGGTCTTCCTCGCCGCGCTCTACGTGCAGCACCTCACCTTCTTCGGCCGTGACGTGTACGCGATCGGCGGCAGCCCGATTGCCGCCAAGCTGGCCGGGATCCGCGTGCCGCGGACGCTGATGCTGGTCTACGGGGTGATGGGCGGCTGCGCGGCGCTGGCGGGCGCGATCGCGGTCGGCCGGGTCGGCGCGGCGACGCCGACCGTCGACTCGACCATCGCCCTGCAGGCGATCGCCGCCGTCCTCCTCGGCGGCACCGCGCTGACCGGCGGCTCGGGCGGCGTCGGCGGCACCGCGCTCGGCGTCCTCTTCATCGCGATCCTGCAGAACGGCCTCAGTCTGGCCGGGGTCTCCAGCGACTGGCAGAACGTCGTCACCGGGGTGATCCTGCTGCTGGCGGTGTTGAGCGACCGCTTCAACTTCTCCGACCTGCTGCGGCGCTCCTCCGAGGATGACGGCGCGGCCGGGGCCGGCGGCGATGCCACCGGCGATCCGGCCACCCTGGGCGCCGGCGCGGGCCCGCCCGCGCACCTCAATGCCTGAGGGCGCGGCGGGGATCGCGGCCGGCGTGCGGGACCTGGACCTGCGCGCCGCCGCGGCCCTGCTGCGCGCGGGCGAGGTCACGAGCGTCGAGCTGACCGCGGCCTACCTGGAGCGGATCGCGGCGCTCGACGGCGTCCTCGGCGCCTGGGCCCGCACCTACCCCGAGCGGGCGCTCGCCGCGGCGCGGGCGGCGGACCGCCGTCGCGCCGAGGGCGGTAGCCGCGGCGAGCTCGACGGCATCCCGATCGGGATCAAGGACACGATCGCGGTGGCGGGCCTGCCGCGCGGCCTCGGCAGCGCCGCCTTCGCCGACGAGGTCGCGGCGCTCGACGCCGGCGCCTGGGCGCGCCTGGGCGCGGCGGGCGCCGTCCTGCTCGGCCACCAGCAGACCCAGGAGCTCGCCTTCGGCAACGCGCCGCAGCTCGTCGCCAACCCCTGGGCCCTCGACCGCAGCCCCGGCGGGACCAGTAACGGGGGCGCCGCCGCGGTCGCCGCCGGGACCGTCCCGGTCGCGCTCGGGACCGACGTCGGCGGCAGCCTGCGCCGCCCCGCCTCGGCCTGCGGCCTCACCAGCTTCATCGCCACCGCCGGGACGGTGCCGCTCTCCGGCGTCCACAGCTTCAACCGCGGCAGCGATCGGGTCGGCCCCCTCGCCCGCACCGCCGCCGACTGCGCCCTGGTCGTGGCGGCGATCGCCGCGCCCTTCGCGCCCCGCGAGGCCCCCGCCGGGACGCCCGGCGAGCCCGCGGCCAAGCCCCTGGCCGGCGTCCGCTGCGGTCGGCTGGAGCTGCGGGAGGACCAGGTCGCGGCCGCCCCGATCGCGGCGCTGGTCGCCCGCTTCGAAGCCCGGCTCGAGGAGCTCGGGGCCGAGATCGTCGCCGTCGCGCCGCCCGCCTACCCGCGCCTCGATCCGCGCCCGCGCCCCGCGCACGTCGCCTTCTTCCGCGCCCTCCCGTCAGCGCGCCGCGAGCTGCTCACCCCCTTCACCCGCCGCTTCGGCGAGGAGCTGCTGCGGCGCGCCGAGCGCGAGGGGACGGCCGACCGCGCCCGCGACGCGGCCGAAGTGGCGCGCTACCGGCAGGCCTGGGCGCGGACCTTCGCCGAGCAGCGGCTCGACGCGGTGATCGTCCCCGGCCAGCTGGCGGAGACGCCGCTGCTCGCCGACGTCCGCGAGGAAGGCGACCTCGAGCGCTTCGGCGAGCCGACGATCCGCACCCTCTGGAACCTGGCCGGCGCCCCGGTCGTCTGCCTGCCCGCCGGCCGCACGCCGGCGGGGATGCCGGTCGGCGTCCAACTCGCCGGTCCCCACCACCGCGACCGGGCCCTGCTGCGGCTGGCCGAGACCTACCAAGAAGCCCACGCCCCGCTTAAGTTGGGGCCAGAGCTTGCCGCGGCGACCTAGGAAGCGCCTAGACGAGTAGTTCCACGGCCATAGGCCGATGCACCCCGCGGGGCGTCGAAGGTGCGCCCGGCTGGCGGGCGGGAGGGAGGGGGGGTCCAGGCCCCGCAAGCTGTCGCCCGGGAAGGGACCCGCCCCTCTCGCCACGGCCCGGGCAGGCTGTGGCCGTGGCGAGAGGGGCGGGTGTATGGAAGGTGTGGAGGGTCGGGCGCGGGGCCTCACGGGAGTGCGTCGGGAGTGGCACGGATCCGTGACGGGATGCGCCACGACGGGCGCCGGGGGCCGGTCCCCGGACGGTCAGGAATCTCCCGTGGTTGGAAATCCGCGTATGGCGCGGGTTTCCAACCA
>CALCIA010000223.1 GCA_937907435.1 uncultured Actinomycetes bacterium | reverse complement strand
TCATGGGGGTCACAGCCTGCCAGGACCCCCATGAGGAGCCCAGGACCCCCCTCGGCCAGCCACCAGCCCCCCGAGCCGGAAGCCCGCCCGCTCGCTCTCCTGGTCGGCCATGCGCGGCGGCGCCGCGCGGCCCGGCAGCTCTCCCGTCAGCGGTGTTTCACACCGCCTTGCGCGTTCGGCGCCAAGGTCGGCTCCTTCACCGGCGCGTCGCCGAGCGCCTCGTTGATCACGGCGACGACGTCGGCGGAGAGCTCCTTCCCCGAGGCCGCCGCGTTCGCGTGCACCTGCTCCGGGCGCGATGCGCCGACGATCGCCGCCGCGACCTCCTCGCGTCGCAGCACCCAGGCGAGCGCCAGCTCGACCAGGCTCATCCCCGCCTCCTCGGCGACCGGGCGCAGGCGCTCGACCGCGGCGAGGTTCTCCTCGGTCAGCAGGCGGTCCATGAAGGCGCTCATCGAGTCGCTCGCGGCGCGCGAGTCGGCGGGCGGCGCCTCTCCCGGCCGGTACTTGCCGGTGAGCAGGCCCTGGGCGAGCGGCGACCAGACGATCTGCGAGATCCCGTTGGCGGCGCTCAGCGGGAAGACCTCGGCCTCGGGCGCCTGCCAGAGCATCGAGTACTGCGGCTGCGAGGAGACGAAGAGGTCGGGCCCGGCGAGGTCGAGCGCCGCCTGGATCTGCTCCGGCGTCCACTCGCTGAAGCCGAGGTAACGGGCCTTGCCGTCGGCGACGACTTTCTGGAGCGCCTCGATCGTCTCCTCGATCGGCACGTCGGGGTCGAAGCGGTGCGCCTGGTAGAGGTCGACGTGATCGGTCCGCAGGCGCGCGAGCGAGGCGTCGATCTGCTTCGCGATCTGGGGAGCGGAGAGGCCGCGGTCGTCCGGGTCGTCGGACATCTGACCCCAGACCTTGGTCGCGAGGATGTAGGAGTCGCGCGGGCGGCCGGAGAGGATCTCGCCCCAGGCGGTCTCGGCGGCGCCGCGGCCGTAGACATTGGCGGTGTCGAAGAAGTTGATGCCGGCCTCGAAGGCGGCGTCGGTGCAGGCGCGGGTCTGCTCGAACTCGATCCCGCCCGCGTAGGTCAGCCAGGCCCCGAGGGCGACCTCCGATACCTCGAGGTCCGAACTGCCGAGCTTGCGATAGCGCATAGGTCTCCCTTTTGTCGCGGGTCAGATGTCGATGGGCCTAAAGCCGGACATATAGGCAGGTTTTCGGCCCATCGACACAGGGGGTCTACCCGCTTCGCGCTGTCAGTAGCCGACCGGGTGGCGGACGACGAAGCCCTTGGGGTAGGGCGGTTCGGCGTGCCAGCGGGGGCCGGTTTCGCCGGCGATGTCGCCACCGGTGTCGAAGCGGAGGCCGGCGACCACCATGTAGACGTGCGCCTTGTTGGCGTAGATCGTGATCCAGCGGCCGGGGCCCGGTTCGCCCCAGGTCATGAAGGAGCCGGAGACGAGCGGCGCTTCGAGCAGCTTGCCGCCGTGCAGCGCATAGGAGACCGAGCCGGAGCAGTCATAGCCCTTGGAGGCCCAGCTGAGGTGCCCGCCGCCCCATATATATGGGGTCCGGCGAATGTGGTTGGCGGCGGCGATGACGCGCTTGACCGCGGCGGGCGCCGAGGCCGGGGCCAGGGCGGCGGTGCCGCGCATGGTGGCGAGCGCGCCGGGGACGGTCGGGCCGACCGGCGCGGGGGTCGGGATGCCGCTTGGTTCGCTGACGCCGGGGACTTCGGTTTCCGCCGTGGTGGCGGGGATCGAGGGGGTTTCGACGGTTTCGCCCGAGTAGGAGGAGGAGACGCCGCCGGAGCCGGCGCGGGCGTCGGGGGCGAGCGCCAGCAGGACCAGGGCGGTGAGGCAAGCGAGGGCGAAACTCCACGCAACCGTGCGGGTTTGCGCGCTCAGTGCGGGCGATCGCCGGACAAAGGTCACCTGAGCGTGATCGACCCGTCCCGAAGAGCGTGAAATTTTGCACGTCTACGCCCAAACGCGAATTCCTCCCTCCGTCTCGATAAAAACCCCGCCGTGCGTCGCCTCGCCCTGATCCTTGCCGTCGCCGCCGCCCTCCTCGGGGCGGTCGGGACCGCCTCCGCCCAGGCCGCGTCGCCCTGGACGCTGACCAACCTCAACCTCGGCGACGGGGAAACGATCTTCGGCATGCACTGCGAACCGAGCGCCTTCTGCATCGGCGTCGGCCAGGAAGGCGTGGTGGTCCAGTCGACCGCGCCGGGCTCGGGCGCCGGCGCCTGGACGGTCGGCCACGTCAGCCCGGCCGAAAACCTGCGCGCCAACCTGCGCGGGATCGCCTGCCCGTCGGCGACCCTCTGCGTCGCGGTCGACTTCAGCGGCGGCGTCTGGACGACCTCCGACCCGGGCGCGGGCGCCGCCGCCTGGACGCCGACGCGGATCCCGAAGACGAAATCGCTCTTCGCGGTCAGCTGCACGTCGCCGACTCTCTGCACGCTGGTCGGCGCGGGCGGCCTCGTCGTCACCTCGACCAACCCGACCGGCGGGCCGACCGCCTGGACGCGCACCACCCTGCCCGGCGAACCGCCGCTCCGCGCGCTCAGCTGCGCCGGCGCGCTCTGCGTGGCGAGCGCCTTCAACGGCGAAATCTGGACGACCAGCGCGCCCGCCGGCGGCGCCACGGCCTGGACCTCCCAGGGCAGCCCGAACGGCGAAAACCCGATGCTCGGCCTCAGCTGCCCGAGCGAATCGTTCTGCATCGCGGGCGACGAAGGCGCCGTCTTCCCCTCCCCCGCGCCGACCGGCGGCACCGCCGGCTGGCCCTTCGCGCCGCTGCAACGGCGCTTCCAGATCGTCGCCGCGGCCTGCCCCTCGACGTCCCTCTGCGTGCTCACCAGCAACAACGGCGAAGTGACCGTCTCCACCAACCCGACCGGCGGCTCCCAGACCTACCTCACCGAACACCTGATCAAAGGCGTCACCAATGCCCTCTTCGGCCTCTCCTGCCCGACCGAAGCCCTCTGCGTCGCGGCCGGCAAATTCGGCCAGATCCTCACCACCACCGCGCCCGCCGCCACCGGCCTCCCCGAACCGCCGCCGCCCCCACCGCCGCCCAGCACCCTCCTGATGCACGCGCCGCGCAAGCTCATCCGCCTCGGCGTCCACACCCCCGCCCCGACCGTCGCCTTCCGCTTCAAGGGCAGCGGCATCGGCCCCTTCTGGTTCCGCTGCAAGCTCGACGCCCGCCCTGGCGCCGTCTGCGCCAACCCCCGCAAGATGCGCGTCGGCGTCGGCAACCATGCCTTCCGCGTCCGCGCCTTCGGCCCCGGCGGCCCCGCCCCGACCCAGGTCGTCTACCGCTTCAAGGTCGAACGGGCGAAGCCGAAGCCCAAACCCAAACCGAAGCCGAAGAAGCCGCTCCACAAGGGCGGCGGCGCGAAGAAGTCGACCGCTTAGCGGCCTGAGCCGCTAAGCCGCAGGAATTCCTCTCGGTAGGGGACGGGGTCCGGGAAGCTGGCGCCCGGGGAGGGTTCGGGACCCCGCAAGCTGTCGCCCGGGTAGGGGACCCGCCCCTCTCGCCACGGCCCGGG
>CALCIA010000222.1 GCA_937907435.1 uncultured Actinomycetes bacterium | reverse complement strand
CCTCTCGCCACGGCCACAGCCTGCCCGGGCCGTGGCGAGAGGGGCGCGTCCCTCCCCGGGCGACAGCTTGCGGGGCCCCGTCCCTACGGTCCCCTCCCCGGGCCCGGAGTCCGCCGACGCGGGCCGATCAGACGCCGGCCGCCGCGCGGGCGCTGGCGTGGGCGGCGCGCTCCAGCTCGTCGGGGAGCGGTTCCAGGGTGGGGCGCTCGCCGTAGCAGCGCTCCAGCGCCAGTCCGATCAGGTGGTCGGCGAGCCAGGCGTTCTTCGGCAGGAGCGGGCCGTGGAGGTAGGTGCCGACCATGTTGTCGCGCCACACGCCCTCGAGGCCGTCGGCGCCGTTGTTGCCGTGGCCTTTGACGACGCGGCCGAGGGGACGCGCGTCCGTCCCGAGGTAGGTGCGCCCGCCGTGATTCTCGAAGCCCGCGAGCACGCGCTTCTCGCCGCCGAGCTCGGTCTCGATCGCGACGTTGCCGATCAGCCGCGGACCGTCCTCGCGGACCGTGCGGAGGTCGGCGAGGCCGAGGCCGGGCAGGGTCTCCTCGCCGAGCTGGTAGCTCTCGCCGAGCAGCTGGTAGCCGCCGCAGACGGCGAGCAGGACGGCGCCGTCCTCGACCGCCGCGGCCAGCGCGGCGCGCTTGGTCTCGACCATGTCGGCGGCGACGACGCGCTGATCGCGGTCTTGGCCGCCGCCGATGTAGAAGAGATCATGCGAGGAGGGATCGATGGACTGGCCCGGCCCGGCTCCGTCCCATCTGAAGGCGATCCCGCGCCAATCGCAGCGCCGCTGCAGGAAGAGGATGTTGCCACGGTCGGCGTAGATGTTCATCTGCTCGGGATAGAGGCTGAGGACGCGGAGCTCCATCACTCCTCCTCGCCGAGGACGACGACCGTGGAGCCGACGTGATCGTCGGTAGGGTCGATGTAGAGGCGTTCGATCGGCACGAGGCCGACCTCGGCCGCCTCGGCCTCCAGCTGGTCGGCGGTCAGGGTGCAGATCGTCACCTGGTCGGGGGTGTCGGTGAGCTCGCCGCTCGGCGAGACCCGCTGGCGCAGGCGGTGGACGACGATGTACTCCGGACCGACCGTCGCCTCCAGCGGCAGGCTCGAGTAGACCCAGCCGTCGACCTCGCGCACGTCGGGGAGGAGCGGTTCGCCTTCCTCGGGCTCCGGCATGCCCTCGACCATCGCCGCGGCGAGGCGGCCGCCGGGGAGGAGCTGGGCGGCGACCCCGTCGAGGCAGGCGAGGCGCTCGGCGCGGTCGGCGAGCATCTGCAGGAGCTGCATCGGGGCGAGCGCAAGGGCCACAGGCTCGGGCAGCTCGAAGCCGCGCGCGTCGGCGAGCAGCGGCGTGACCGGGAGCCCGGCGGCGCGCTCTCGCTGGGCGGCGATCAGCGCGGGGTCGTGGTCGAGGCCGATCACCCGGTGGCCGCGGCGCGCGAGGTGGATCGCGAGGCGGCCGGTGCCGGCGCCGAGCTCGAGGATCGGGTCGCCACAGCGGTCGGCGAGGTCGTCCCAGACGCAGAGGTCGGCTGAGTAGGCGCCGCACTCGACGTCATGCCAGATCGCGGCTTCGGAGGTCGAGGCCGAGCCGCCGCGCATCTCTCCGCGCGGGGCGCTCACTGCCAGAACTCCTTCGCCAGGCCACGGTGGGCGAGCAGCTTCCGCAGCTCCAGCAGAGCGGTGTAGGTGGGGAGGGCGAAGAGGCGTCCCTGCGCCGCGGCGACAGCGGCGTCGAGCGAGGCGGCGATGTCGGGCTCGACCGCGATCCGGTCCTCTGGCCAGCCCGCGTACTTCAGCCGCAGCGCCATCTCCGGCGCCCGGGTCCCGGCGCAGGTGACCCGACGCACGGCCCCGGTCAGCACCTCGAAGTCGGCGTCCCAGACCCAGGACACGTCCCGCCCGTCCGCGATCCGGTCGTTCAGCGCGATCCAGAGGTCGATCCCCCCGTCGAGTTCGCACTTCTCCGCGCTATCCGCGGATTTCTGCGAACTCGACCTGGTGGCCTCGAGTCGCAGCGTGCGCAGGACCTCGTTGGCGCCTGCCGGGTTCTTGATCAGCAGGATGGAGACCTCGCGGTCGCCGATCGGGATCGTCTCGACCCGGCCGAAGGCGGCGCGCATGTCGCGCAGGGCGGCGGCGACCCGCTCCGCGTCGACTCCCAGCACGATCGCGGCGGCGATCGCCGCCAGCGCGTTGTAGACGTTGTAGAGGCCGGGGAGGGGGAGCTCGACCTCGATCTCGCCGCCGGGCACGCGCACCGTCGCCGCCGAGCCCTCCATCCCGCGCAGCTCGATCCGCGTCGCGGCGACGTCGGGCCGGGGCCGCTGGGCGCCGCAGTTCGGGCACGAGTAGTGGCCGAGGTGGCCGACGAAGGCGACCTCGTAGGCGTAGGGGTGCCCGCAGCGGCGGCAGTGCTTGGCGTCGAAGGCGTGCTGCAGCTCCGGCAGCGCCTGGGAGTGGTCCTCGATGCCGAAGTAGAGCGTGCCCTCGCGGGGGCGCTCGGTGTCGGGATCGCGGCCGAGGTCGGCGATCAGCGGGTCGTCGGCGTTCAACGCCAGGCCGGTCCCGGTGGGCGCCGCCGCCACCGCCTTCGCCCACTCCTCCGCCAGCGCCTCCATCTCGCCATAGCGGTCGAGCTGGTCACGGAAGAGGTTGCCCAGCACGATCAGGCGGGGCTCCAGCTGCTGGGCGACGCGCGGCAGCCAGGCCTCGTCGACCTCGAAGAGCCCCTCCGCGCCGCGCTGCTCGAGCAGCGCCGTGGCGACGCCCCAGGTCATGTTCGACCCCGCCCGATTGTGGACCGGCGGGCGGCCCTCGGCGGTGAGGATCGCGGCGATCATCCCGGCGGTGGTCGTCTTGCCGTTGGTCGCGGAGACGATCGTGGAGCCGCCGGTGAGGCTCGCGCCGAGCCGCGCGATCGCCTCCGGCTCCAGCCGCAGCAGCACCCGTCCCGGCAGCGTCGTGCCGCCGCCGCGGCCGCTGCGCCGGCTCGCCGCGCCGATCGCCCGCGCCAGCGCCCGCTTGGCGCCGAAGGCGGCCCCGCCGCGGCCCGCTCGCCCGCCCGCCACGGCCGCGCTCAAGCGGTCGCCGGGACCAGCACGCGGAGGGCGTGCGGGATCACGCGCAGGTCGGCGGGGAGGTCGGTCAGGTGCTCGCCGTCGGCGTAGACCGCGAAGGGCCGGCTGGCGCTGAGCGAGAGCCGGGAGGCGCGCACGACATGCACCTCGTCGTTGTGGACGTGGGTGCCCTTGAACACCTTCGGCAGGTTACTTACGAAGCGGAGCTTGCCGACTTTCTCGATCGTCACCACGTCGAATTCGCCGTCGTCGAGCTGGGCGTCCGGGGCGACGTACATGCCACCGCCGTAGGCGCTGCTGTTGGCGACGACGACCGAGTAGCCCTCGACGCGGGTGCGCTCCTCGCCGATCGCGATGGTGAAGCGGGCGGGCTTCCAGGCGACGAGCGCGCGCAGCGCCGCGTATGCGTAGACGAGGTTCCCGCGCAGGCGGCTCTCGTTGGCGATGCGGTTGGCGTCGGAGTCGAAGCCGACGCTGGCGATGCCGACGAAGCGCCGGCCGTTGGCCTCGCCGATGTCGATCGTGCGGCTGTGGCCGGCGAGGATGACCTCGGTGGCCTCGACCGGATCGGTCGGGATGC
The DNA here is from genome assembly GCA_937907435.1 of uncultured Actinomycetes bacterium. GTDB lineage: Bacteria > Actinomycetota > Thermoleophilia > Solirubrobacterales > 70-9 > VAYN01. The sequence continues at coordinate 5,538 of CALCIA010000222.1, read as the reverse complement.
CCAGCACGCGCGTCAGGTCGTTGCCACGGCCGGCCGGGACGATCCCGAGCGGCGTCTCGGCGCCCGCCATCGCACCGCCGATCGCGCCCAGCATCCCGTCGCCGCTGACCACCACCGGCAGCTCGTCGGCCTCCACCGCGGCCAGCGCTTTGGCGACGCCGTGCTCCATGCTCCTGGTGCGGACGACGCGGAAGGGGACGCGGCGCTCGTCGAGGACGGCCTCGACCCGCGGCAGCAGCTTCAGCGCCCGGCCGCCGCCGGAGGAGGGGTTGACCAGCAGGACGAGCGGCCGCATCGGCCCACCCTATGCATCGGTGAGGCGCATGACCGCGAAGCTGCCGTCGCCCGCGTCCTCGGCGTCCATCTCCTCGAACCCGCGGGCCCGCAGGCGGCGCACGAGGAGCCTGCCGGAGAGCCCGCGCCCCGTCGCGCCGCCGCGCGTCGCGGCGAGGATAAGGTGGCCGCCGGGACGTAGGACGCGGGCCACTTCACCCGGCGAGGGCCGCGCGTCGACCGCCGCGACCAGGTCGAAGTGGTCCTCCGGGTAGGGGATGCGGCGCGGGCCGCCGACCTTGAAGGCGACCCGGCCCTCCGGGTCGAGGCCGACCCGCCCCGTCGCCGCGGCGACCGCGCCGGCGTCGGCGTCGATCCCCCGCACCCGCGCGGTCGGGAACTCACGGGCGAGGAAGAGCGCCGCCTCGCCGTCCCCGCAGGCGACCTGCAGGACCCGCTCCGGCCTGCCGACGTGGAGCACCGCGGCGGCCAGCGGCGTCAGCGGCGGGGGGCTCGACATCGGTCCGATCGTAATTGCTCTACTCTCCTGGGCCGGATGGGTGGGGACCAGTTCGACAAACGGTGGTACATCCTGGGCGGGTTTGCCGTCCTCGCGATCGTGATCGTCGGGGTCATCCTGATCACCCGCGGCGGCGAGAGCAGCTCCAGCGACGAAACGAAGACCACCGCGAGCAAGGAGCAGGGCGAAGCGGGCGGCAAAGGTGCCAAAGGCTGCACCGAAGTGGAACAGCCGGAACCGCGTGAAGAGAGCCTGTCGAAGCCGAAGCTGACGACCAAGAAGGGCGAAAAGATAACCGCGGTCGTCAAGACCAACTGCGGCACCTTCGACATCGCGCTTGCCACCTCCGAAGCGCTGACGATCGCCAACTCCTTCGCCTACCTGGCCGAAGAAGGCTTCTACGACGAACTGACCTTCCACCGGATCGTCCCCGAATTCGTCATCCAGGGCGGCGACCCGACCGGCACCGGCGGCGGCGGCCCCGGCTACAGCGTCGTCCAGGCGCCGCCGAAGAACCTCAAATACACGCTCGGCACGGTGGCGATGGCGAAGACCTCCGAAGAGGCGCCCGGCACGGCCGGCAGCCAGTTCTACGTGGTCAGCGGCCCGCAGGGCGAAACGCTGCCGCCCGAATACGCGCTGGTCGGCAAGGTGACGAAAGGCCTCGACGTGGTCGAACGGATCGGCGAACTCGGCGGTCCGGAAGAAAAACCGACCCAGCCCGTCGTGATCGAAAAGATGACGGTCGAACGCGGGTAGGTCCCGCTCCGTAAGCTCTGGCAGTGGCCAAGCTTGACGTTGGAGACGTGGCGCCGGAGTTCGAGCTTCCCGGCACGGGAGGGCGCACGTACCGCCTGTCCGACTATCGCGGCCGCAAGGTCGTGCTGGCCTTCTACCCGGGCGACTTCACCGCGGTCTGCACCAAACAGTTCTGCTCCTACCGCGACGAAGGCGATCGCCTGGACAAGCTCGGCGCCGACGTGCTCGGGATCTCGCCGCAGTCGGTCGACTCGCACGAGCGCTTCACCGAGGAGAAGCGGCTGAACGTGCCGCTGCTGGCCGACGAGGACAAGGCGGTCGCCAAGGCCTACGGGGTCGCCGCCGGGCCGCTGATCCGCCGCTCGATCTTCGTCGTCGACGAGGAGGGGCGGATCGGCTATCGCAAGGTGAGCCTGGCCGGGCTGACCTACGAGTCGGTCGACGACCTCGAGCGCGCGGTCGCGGGGGTCGGCTGATGCCCGCCGCCGCGGGTGCCGAGTTCGCGGTCGGCCGGGCGCCGGTCCTGCGCGGCTCCGCCGCGGGGGAGGGGACGCCGATCGTCCTCTGTCACGGGCTGACCGCGAGCCGCCGTTACGTCGTCCACGGCTCGCGCTTCCTCGAGCGCGAGGGGCACCGCGTCATCACCTACGACGCGCGCGGGCACGGCGAGTCCGACCCGGCCCCGGCCGGGCAGAGTTATGGATACCCGGAGCTGATCGCCGACCTCGAGCGGGTGGTCGAGGCGGAGGTCGGCGACGGCCGCTTCCTGCTCGGCGGCCACTCGATGGGCGCCCACACGGCGGTCGGGTACGCGCTCGCGCACCCGGAGCGGCTGAGCGGCCTCGTGGTCGTCGGGCCGACCTACACGGGGGAGATCTCGGCGGGCGCGCTCGCCTACTGGGACGGGCTGGCGGCGGCGCTGGAAGCGGGCGGGCTCGACGGCTTCGTCGACTATCTGATGCGGAAGAGCGGCGTGGCGGAGGCCTGGCGGGACGGTGTCGCGAAAGCCAGTCGCCAGCGCATGGAACTGCATCGGAACCTCGGCGAGATGGCGCGGGCGCTGCGCGAGACTCCGGCTTCCCGGCCGTTCGGGTCCCTGACCGACCTCGCCCGGCTCGACGTCCCGGCGCTGGTCGTCGCGTCCCACGACGAGGCGGACCCCGGGCATCCCTACGCGGTCGCCGAGAGCTACGCGGAGACCTTGCCGAACGCCCGCCTGATCAGCGAGGATGTGGGACAGTCGCCGCTGGCCTGGCAGGGTGGGCGCCTTTCACGCGAGATTTCCTTATTCGCCCTTGAGCCAGACGTGGCACTATCCAGCTAGAGGACTGGTATGAGATTCCCGAGTGAACGAATTCTTCGGAGCGCAATCGCGTTCGTCGGCGTGCTGGGACTGTGCGTGGCCACGTACATCTTCATCTCCGACTCGACCTCGGGCGCGCCCGCCTGCCTGGCGGGCGGCGGCGGCTGCGAGACGGTCGCCAAGAGCTCCTACTCCCACATCCTCGGGATCAACGTCGCCGTCTTCGGGATCCTCGGCTGGATCTTCATCCTCGCCACGGTCCTGTGGGGGAACGATTACGCGCGCCTCGGCGGCTTCCTGTTCACGCTCGGCGGCTTTGGCTTCAGCATCTACCTGACCTATCTGGAGATCTGGAAGATCGAAGCGATCTGCCAGTGGTGCGTCGCCAACGCGATCCTGATGACGATCTGCTTCCTGCTCAACGTCACGCGGCTGCTCGGTTACGTCGGGACGCCCGACGGCGGCAAGGTGCTCGGCGGCGGGGGAGGCGCGACCGCGAGGCCGATCGCCGAAGACGGCTGAACACGGCCGGGGCGAGGACGACTAGGGTCGCGGGCAGCGCAGTACCGATTTTGCACGTATACGACACGGAGGACTGATGAGTAACCAGCGCGACAGGGAGAAACGCCGGGAAGAGCGCATCGCGGCCGAAAAGCAGGCGGCCGGCGGCGATCGGCGGACGCGGCTGCTCAAGCTCTCCGCGATCGGGGTGCTGGTGGCGGTGATCGCCGTGGTGGTCGTGATCGTCGTCGCGGGCTCCGGTGGCAGCGACAAGGGCGGCGACGCCTCGAACCTGGTCGAAAAAGAGCACGTCGAAAAACTGCTCTCCGGGATCCCGCAGAACGCGACGATCCTCGGCAAGGCGAGCGCGCCGGTGAAGCTCTACGAGTACGGGGACCTGCAGTGCCCGGTCTGCAAAGACTACTCAGAAGAAATCCTGCCGAAGATCATGGAAAACCAGGTGAAGAAGGGCGAAGTCAGTATCACCTTCCGCAACTTCATCATCATCGGGCCGCAGTCGATCCCGGCCGGCGAAGCCGCCCTCGCGGCGGGCGCCCAGGGCAAAGGCTGGAGCTTCATCGAGACCTGGTACCGCAACCAGGGCGAGGAGAACTCGGGCTACGCCACCGACGGGTTCATCGAATCGATGGCCAAGTACGTGGGCGTGCCTGACATGGCCAAATGGAAGCAAGAATGGCAGGGCGGCAAATACAAGAAACAGGTCGAAGAAACGACCTCCCAGGCCGAAAAGCTCGGCTTCACCGGGACGCCGTCGTTCTCGATCGAAGGTCCCAAATCTGACGGCCTGGAACTGCTCGGCACGCCCGGCTCGACCGAAGCGCTCGAAGAAGCGATCGAAAAGGTCAGCTGAGCCGCCGTGGAGGACGCCCGCCGGCAGCGGCTGCTGCAGCTCGCGGCGGGCGGCGCCTTCCTGGCGATCATCGTCGTCGTGGTCGTGATCATCGTCGCCAGTTCCGGCGGCGGTGATTCCGGCGGCGAACCGACGCAGGCCGAACAGGGCGAGGTCGGCCACCTGCTGAGCGGGATCCCGCAGTCCGGGACGCGCCTGGGCGATCCCGACGCGCCGGTGAAGGTCTACGAGTACGGCGACCTGCAGTGCCCGTTCTGCAAGGCCAACGCCGAAGAAGTGACGCCGGAAGTCATCGAAAACCAGGTCCGCAGCGGCAAGGCGAGCATCACCTTCCGCCAGTTCATCATCATCGGCCCCGAATCGATCCCGGCCGGCGAAGCCGCCCTGGCCGCGGGCGCCCAGAACCGGGCCTGGAACTTCATCGAGCTCTTCTACCGCAACCAGGGCGAGGAGAACTCCGGCTACGTGACCGACGAATTCATCGAATCCATCGGCAAGCGATCCGGCATCCCGAACCTCGCCAAGTGGAACAAGGAACGCAAGAGCGGCAAGTACAAAAAGCAGCTCGAATCCGAGACCAAAGAAGCCGAAAAACTCGGCTTCCACGGCACGCCATCCTTCGCGATCGAAGGCCCGAGCATCGAAGGCCTGGAAACGATCAGCACCCCCGAAACTCCCGGCCAACTCGAAGAAGCAATCGAAGCGGCGAGCTGACGCGGGGCGATCCGACTTCCTTGAGAGCCCCTCGCCCTTCAAGTTGACATAACTATCATTATCGTGCGTTGGATCTGGATCCGGGGGGAAACCGGCCCCCTGAGAGCCGTTCTCAGCCCCCGAAATCGCCTAATGCACGAACGAGCGCAGCGCCATCGAGACCTCTTTTGCGCTGAGCGGGCCGAATCGCAACGTCCACGCGTTCCCGAGCTCCTGGACCATCCGGAATCGGACACCTGCCAACTTCAGCGTTCGCTCGTGGATCTCCATCCGTTCGAAGCCCGTGAGCCCCTGGAAAGTCGCATCGAGCCCGTACTGCCCCAAATCCAGCGGCCAGATGCTCAGCTTGTCGGCGACAGGCCCAGGTGGATGAGCGGGAAGCGTCTCCATTCCTGTACGTCTTCGGCCTCCTCCAGGACATGCTTGAGTCGTAGGGGGACGGAATTGACATAACTCCGGTCGCCGGTGGGGGCACGGGCAGGGGACCCGCCCCTCTCGCCACGGCCCGGGCAGGCTGTGGCCGTGGCGAGAGGGGCGGGTGCATGGAAGGTGTGGAGGGACACCGGCGGGAGGCGCACGGGAGGTTCACGGATCCGT
>CALCIA010000221.1 GCA_937907435.1 uncultured Actinomycetes bacterium | reverse complement strand
CCCTCTCGCCACGGCCACAGCCTGCCCGGGCCGTGGCGAGAGGGGCGCGTCCCCAGCCGGGCGACAGCTTGCGGGACCTGAACCCTTCCGGGCGACAGCTTGCGGGGCCCCGACCCTTCCCCGGGCGACAGCTTGCGGCACTACATGCCTACGGCTCGACCAGACCGCGCTTGATCGCGTAGCGGGTCAATTCCACGCGGTTGCGCATGCCGAGCTTCTCGAGGATGTTGTCGCGGTGGCGGTTGACGGTGGCTTTGGCGATCACCAGGGTCTCGGCGATCTCGTCGCTGGTCAGGCCCTCGGCGATCAGCTTGGTGACCTCGAGCTCGCGCAGGGTGAGGGGGTCGGTCGGCGTCTCTTCGCCGCGGCCGGCGCGCTCCAGGTAGTCGCGGACGAGCGCCGCGGCGGCCGCCGGGTAGATGAAGGGCTCGCCGCGGAGGGCCGCGCGACAGGCGTCGATCAGGTCCTGGTTGGCCGAGGACTTCAGCACGTAGCCGGAGGCGCCGGCCTTCAGCGCCTCGAAGAAGTACTGCTCGGAGTCGTGGCCGGAGAGCATCAGCGTGCGCAGCTCGGGCCGCAGCCGGCCGATCTCGGCGGCGACCTGGAGCCCGGTCAGGCGCGGCATCGAGACATCGAGCACGGCCAGGTCGAGCTCCTCGGCCAGGGCCAGCTCCAGTGCCCGGGCGCCGTCGCCCGCCTCGGCGACGACGCTCAGGTCGGGCGCCGACTCGAGCACCATCTTGAGGCCGCCGCGGACCAGCTCGTGGTCGTCGGCGAGGAGCAGCCGCGCTTTCAGCGGGACCGGCATCTCAGTCCTCCTCCAGGGGGATCTCGAGGACGACCGCGGTCCCGCCCCGCGGCCCCGGCCCGATCGCGAGCCGCCCGTCGACCAGCAGCGCCCGCTCCCGCATCCCTTCGACCCCGATCGTCTCGCCGCTGAGCGCCGCCGGCATCCCGACGCCGTCGTCGACGACCTCCAGCCGCAGCGTCCCGCCCGCCTGCGCCAGCCCGATCCGGCAGCGCCGCGCGCCGGAGTGGCGCAGGACGTTGGTCAGCGCCTCCTGGGCGACCCGGTAGACGACCAGCTCGACGTCCTCGCCGAGCGGCGGCAGGTCGCCGTCGAAGTCGCGTTCGATCCGCACGTCCCCCTGCCGCGCCATGCGGGTGCTGAGCGCGATCAGCGCGTTCACCAGGCCCAGGTCGTCGAGCGCCTCGGGGCGCAGTTCGCGCGAGATCCGCCGGATCTCGTCGAGCGTGTCGTGCACCTCGGCGGCGATCGCCGCCATCCGCGCGCGGTCGGCCTCGGGCCCGTCGGACGCCATCCGTTCGATCTCCAGCGCCACCGCGGTCAGCGTCTGCCCGGCCTCGTCGTGCAGGGCCTGGCCGACCCGCAGGCGCTCGCGCTCCTGGGCCAGCAGGGCGGCGCGCGCCCCCGCCCGGCGCTCCTCGCGCAGCCGCGCCAGCATCTCGTCAAAGGCTTCGGCGAGCGCCGCCAGCTCCGGCGTCTCGTCGGCGGGGTCGATCGCGACGCGGCTCTCCCCGGCCAGGTCGACCTCCCGCAGCTTGGCGGCGAAGCGGGTCAGCGGCGCGAGCGTGCGGCGGACGTTGGCGACGTTCAGCGCCAGGAGGACGAAGAAGGCACCGACGAGCACGATCACCTCGCCGGTGCGGATCGGCGCGCTGACCGTGACCGGGGTGACGATCAGGAGCGCCAGGATCAGCGCCAGCAGCGCCGTGTTCGAGAGCAGGACCCGCTCGACCACGGTCAGCCGTCGCCGTCGACGCCGCGGCGCGGCGCCCGAACCGCCGAGTTGGGCCTTTCGCCCCATGGCTCTGCCACCGATTCGTTGGGACATTGGACCCATGTTGAACGCATTTCGGACAGCAGCGATGGACGGGTCGGCGCAGGAGGCCCTCGGCGCCGCCGCCGAGCGCGTCGTCACGACCCTCGGCGTCGGCACCGGAGTCGCCCTCCTGCTCGCCGCCCTGGTGGTCGGGGTCGAAGCCCTGACGCGCCGGCACCGGCACAAGCCCCGGCGGCCGCGCGACCCCCGCCCGCCCAAGCGGCGACGCCGGGAGGCCTACCGGTGAGCTGCCTCCTGGTGCGCTGCCGGTCCTGCACGCCGGCGTCGACCGTCGAGCTCACCGACTGGCTCGAAGGCAAGGTCACCCAGCTCAGCACCGACACCCCGCGGGCCGCGGTGCGCCTGACCCGACTGGTCCAGGATCTGCCCACGGCCACGCTCGACGACGGCTGGCTGATCGAAATCAGCCTGGAGGGCGAGCGAGGGGAGGACTCCGACTCGTTGGCGGCCTCGCTGGAGGAGATCCTGCGCGACATGCGGATCATCGGGCTCGACCCGACGCTGCTGGTGCCGAAGCGGCTGCCGACGGCGGGCGGGGACCCGGCTCAGGAGCCGTTGCGGCGGGAGGACCTGCGGCCGGAAGATTTGCGGCCGCCGCCGTTGGAGTCGTCGTCGCCGGCGAACAGCTCGGAGTGCTCGTCGAGGGTGAGCCGCGTGCGCCGGATGTGCAGTTGGCTGATCAGCGAGGCGTTGCAGGGGTCGCGCAGCTGCAACGCCTCGAGGATCAGCCGATGTTCGGAGTGAGCGATCTCGAAGCGCTCCGGCAGCCGCGCGTAGGCGCGCCGATACTGCTGCGTCGCGTTCCAGAGCCCGTCGATCATGTCGAGCAGGCGCGGCATCTCCATGCCGTCGTAGGTCTCGAGGTGGAAGCGGCGGTCGAGGTCGACCCAGGCGGAGGGATCGTCGACGTTGGCCGCGTCCTCGATTTCCTCCAGCCGCCGGCCCAGCGTCGCGAGCTGCTTGTCGGTCAGGTTCGGCGTGCTGAGCGAGATCGCGAGCGGCTCGAGGCGCTCGCGGATCAGGTAGACCTCGTTCAGCTCGGCCAGGTGGAGCTGGGCGACGCGGGCGCCGACGTGGGCGGTGACCGTCACCAGGCCCTCGTTCTGGAGCCGGGTCAGGGCCTCGCGCACGGGGATGCGGCTGGTTCCCATCTCGGCCGCGACCGCCTCCTGGCGGATCCGCTGCCCGGGCGCCAGCCGCCCTTGCAGGATCTCCTCGCGCAGCCGGTTGGTGACCGTGTTGCCCATCGGCTCGTAGCTCTTCTCCGGCCGATGCCTCCCCTTGCTTGCGTCCCCACGCCTATTCGAACTCCCGCTTGCCATCGCACCGCAGACTGTATCCGACATCGGCCGACAGGCGAAATGGGCACTGATTCCAGAGCCATTTTTCCCCCTCCCAGGCGGCGTCGGGAAAAAAGTTCCTTGACTTGGATCCAATCCCTGTTACGGTTGGATCCAATCTGAGGGAGCCGTTGGGGGCATCGCCGCCACCGGGTCCCTTTGGTCCACGGAGAGGAAACGGGGAGAGAATCAGTGTCCGTCCAAGCACACACGGTGCCGCCTACGCGCGATTCGTCGAACGGCACGAGCGAGCGGCTGCGCAACTACGTCGGCGGCGAGTGGATCGAGCCGGCCGGGGGCGAGGAGCTCGACGTCCGCAACCCGGCCACCGACCAGATCCTGGCCCGGGTCCCGCTCTCGAGCGCCGAGGACGTGGACCGCGCCGTCACCGCCGCCGCCGCGGCCTTCCCGGCCTGGCGCGCGACGCCGGTCCTGACCCGGGCGCGGGCCCTCTTCGCGCTGCGCGAGAAGCTCGACGCCAACCGCGAGGAGCTCGCCCAGCTCGTCACCCTCGACATGGGCAAGACGCTCGACGACGCCCGCGGCGAGGTGCGCCGCGGCATCGAGTCGGTGGAGGCCGCCTGCGCGATCAGCGGCGAGCTGAAGGGGGAGGTGCTGGAGCAGGTCGCCGGCGGGGTCGACGTCGAGATGGTGCGCCAGCCGCTGGGCGTCGTCGCCGCGATCACGCCCTTCAACTTCCCGGCGATGATCCCGCTCTGGTTCCTCCCCTACGCGATCGCCACCGGCAACTGCTTCGTCCTCAAGCCCTCCGAGCGCGACCCGCTCACCGCGCGGCGGATCTGCGAGCTGGTCGGTGAGATCGAGGCGATCCCGGCGGGCGTCGTCAACCTCGTCAACGGCGCCCACGAGGCGGTCGACTCGCTGCTCACCCACCCGCTCGTCGACGCGGTCTCCTTCGTCGGCCAGACCACGACCGCGCGCTACGTGGCGAGCCGCGCGACCGAGGCGGGCAAGCGGGTGCAGGCCCTCGGCGGGGCCAAGAACGCCTTCGTCCTGATGCCCGACGCCGAGCCCGACGCGATGGTCGCGGGCGTGCTCTCCTCCGCCTTCGGCGCCGCCGGGCAGCGCTGCCTGGCCGGGTCGGTCGCGATCGTGGTCGGCGACGACGCCGAGCAGGAGGCGACGCTCGCGCGGCTGGTGGCCGGGGCGGAAGGCCTGCAGGTCGGCGCCGGCGCCGACCCTGCCACCGACGTCTGCCCGCTGGTCTCCCCGGAGGCGCGGATCCGGGTCGAAGGGATGGTCGCCGGGGCGCTCGACCGGGGCGCCGGGCTGGTGCTCGACGGCCGCCGCGAGGGCGGCGAGGCCGGGGCCGAGATGGGGCCGACGATCGTCGAGCCCGCCGACCCGGCGGACGAGCTGCTGCGCGAGGAGATCTTCGGCCCGGTGCTGGCGATCCGCCGCGCCCCCGACCTCGACGCCGCGATCGAGATCGCCAACTCCTCGCGCTTCGGTAACGCGGCGATGATCTTCACCTCCTCCGGGGCGAGCATGCGCGCGTTCCGGTTCGGGATCGAGGCGGGGATGCTCGGCGTCAACGTCGGCGTCGCGGCGCCGATCGCCTGGTTCCCGTTCGCGGGCTGGAAGGACTCCTTCGTCGGCGACCTCCACGCCAACGGCCGCGACGCCTTCGCCTTTTACACGCGGGCGAAGGTCGTCACCTCGCGCTGGCCGAGCCCCGCCCCGGCGACCGCGGGGGCGGCGTCGTGAGCCCGGCCAAGCGGTCCACCAAGGACGCCGCCGCGGCGGGCGGCAACGGCCAGGTCGGCGAGGAGGCCGAGGCCTACCTCGCCCGGCTGCGGACGATGATCCTGATCCGCAAGTTCGAGGACCTGGTCCAGTCGCTCTTCCTGCGCGGCGAGGTCTACGGCTCGACCCACCTCTGCAGCGGCCAGGAGGCGGTGAGCGTCGGCGTCGCCGCCGCGCTCGGCGCCGACGACCGGATCGCCGCCACCTACCGCGGCCACGGCCACGCGCTCGCCTGCGGGATGAGCCCGCAGAAGTTCCTCGACGAGCTGATCGGCCGCGAGACCGGCATCTGCGGCGGCCGCGCCGGCTCGATGAACGTGGTCGACCTCGAGCACGGCCTGATCGGCTGCTTCGGGATCGTCGGCGGCAGCCTCGCCGCGGCCACCGGCGCGGCGCTGGCGTTGCGGCGGACCGGCAACGTCGCGGTCGGCTTCTTCGGCGACGGCGCGGTCAACCAGGCCTACTTCTACGAGTGCGCGAACTTCGCCCGGGTGCTGGGCCTGCCGGTCCTCTACGTCTGCGAGAACAACGGCTACGGCGAGTACACGCCGACCGAGGCGGTCACCCCCGGCGGCATCGTCGGCCGGCCCGCGGCGCTCGACATCCCGGTCTCCCAGGTGGACGGCCAGGACGTCTGGGCGGTCCACGCGGCCGCGCTCGAGGCGGTGGCCGAGGTCCGCGCCGGCGGCGGCCCGTTCTTCCTCGAGGCCCGCACCTACCGCTACACCGACCACGGCCGCGGCGACCCGATCAAGTACCGCTCCGACGAGGAGATGGAGGAATGGCGTCAACGGGATCCAATCGACATCGCCCGCACCCGGCTCGCCGCGGAGCACGGGGTGGAGGCCGCGCGCCTCGACGCTTTGGTCGCGGACGTCGACGCCGAAATCGCCGAGCTGCGCAGCCGGGCGCTGGCGGCGCCCTTCCCGAGCCCCGACGTGACCGTGCCCGAGTTCGCGCCGGCGGAGGCCTAGGGACATGGCCGAGCTCGAATTCCGCAAGGCGATCTGGCAGGCCCTCGACGAGGAGCTGGCCCGCGACGAGAACGTCATCTTCTTCGGCGAGGACGTGGCCAAGGCCGGCGGCGTCTTCCAGGTGACGCCGGGACTGCGCGACCGCCACGGCGAGGACCGCGTCTTCGACACCCCGATCTCCGAGCTGGCGCTCTCCACGGCGGCCTTCGGCAGCGCCGTCTGCGGTTTGCGGCCGGTGTTCGAGATCATGTTCGCCGACTTCTTCGCCCTGGCGATGGACAGCCTCGTCAACCAGGCGGCGAAGTACTGGTACCTCTCCAACGGCCAGGCCCCGGTGCCGCTCGTGGTGCGCTCGGCGGTCGGCGGCGGCGGGCGCTTCGGCGCGATCCACTCGCAGGTGCCGGCCCCCTGGTTCCAGGCGATCCCGGGGCTGAAGATCGTCGCGCCGGCGACCCCGGCGCACGCCAAGGGGCTGCTCAAGGCCTCGATCCGGGACAACAACCCGGTCCTCTTCTTCGAGCACAAGCGGCTCTACTCGCTGAGCGCCGAGGTCGACGGCTCCGAGCCCGAGCTGGTCCCGCTCGGCAGCGCCGAGACGGTGCGCGAGGGGAGCGACCTGACGATCGCGACGGCGATGAAAGGCGTCCACGACAGCCTCGCCGCGGCGGCGGAGCTGGCGACCCTCGGGATCGACTGCGAGGTGATCGACCTCCGCACCCTGCGCCCGCTGGACATCGACGCCGTCGCCGCGTCGGTCGAGAAGACCGGCCGGCTCCTGGTGGTCGAGGAGGGCCCGCGGACCGGCGGCTGGGCGGGCGAGGTGGTGGCGTCGATCAGCGAGCGCTGCCTCGGCCGGCTCGACGACTGCTGGCGCCTGGCGACCGACGACCTTCCCCTGCCCTACAGCCCGCCGCTGGAGGACGCCTTCCTGCCCGGGACCGAGGCGATCGTGCGCGCGGTCCGCGAGCGCGGCGGCGTGATGCCGGAAGGGGCCGCGTGATGGCCGCCGACATCGTGATGCCGCGCCTTTCCGACTCGATGACCGAGGGCACCATCGTCCGCTGGCTGAAGCGGGAGGGTGACCAGATCGGGATCGGCGACGCGTTGGTCGAGATCGAGACCGACAAGGCGACGATGGTCTACGAGGCGGACGTCGCCGGGGTGCTCTTCGCGCTCAGCGGCGGCGAGGGCGACACACTGCCGATCGGCGAGGTCCTGGCTCAGGTCGGCGACCCCGAAGAGGCCGAACGCGGCGCGGAGGCCGGCACCCACCCGCCGGCAGCCGCGCCTCCGTCGGCCGCCGGCCCCGGGCCGGCCTCGCCGGCGGCGGACCTGCCGCCGCCCGCCCGCGCCGAGGCCCCGGCCTCGCCGCTGGCGCGCCGGATCGCCGCCGACGCGGGCCTCGCCCTGGAGGGTCTGCGGGGCAGCGGTCCGGGCGGCAGGATCGTCAAGCGCGACGTGCTGGCGGCGCTCGACGCGCCCGCCGCGGCGCCGGCCGCGGCGCCCGCCGGCGACGGTGCCGCCCCGTCCGCCAACGGGTCCCCGGCCGCGCCCGCGCCCGCCTCCGCCGACGGCTCCACCGGCGCGAAGGGCGAGGTCACGGTCGAGGAGCAATCGCGGCTGCAGCAGACGGTGGCGCGGCGGATGTCGGTCTCCCGCGCGACCGTGCCCCACTTCGAGGTCGGCGCGGTCACCGACATGGGCGGCGTGCTCGACCTGCGCCGGCGCCTCAAAGAAATGGCCGGGCCGGAGTCCCCCGCGCCCTCGGTCAACGACTTCATCCTCAAGGCCTGCGCGCTCGCCCTGCGCGAGCAGCCGCGCGCGAACTCGGCCTGGATCGACTCCCACGTCGAGCTCTACTCGCGCGTCAACGTCGGCATGGCGGTCGCCGCCGAGGGCTCGCTCGTGGTGCCGACCGTGTTCGACACCGACCGCAAGAGCCTCGGCGAGATCGCCCGCGCGACCCGCTCGCTCGCCGAGCGCGCCCGCGACGGCAGCATCACGCCGCCCGAGCTGGCGGGCGGGACCTTCACCGTCTCCAACCTGGGGATGTTCGGCATCGACTTCTTCGACGCGGTGATCAACCCGCCGCAGGCGGCGATCCTCGCCGTCGGCGCGATCGCCCCGCGCGTCCACGCCGACGCCGAGGGGGAGACGACGGTGCGGCCGACCGCCACGCTGACGCTCGCCTGCGACCACCGCGTGCTCTACGGCGCCGACGCGGCGCGCCTGCTCGCCCGGATCCGGGACCTGCTGCAAGAGCCCCTGGGGGTGGCCCTGTGAGCGCCATGAACTTCGCGATCGACACCGGCGGCACCTTCACGGACCTCGTCGTCGACACCGGCGACGCCCTCCACCTGTTCAAGGCGCTGACCGTGCCCGAGGACCCGGTCGCGGGCGTGATCGACGTGCTCGGCGTCGCCGCCGAGGGGCTCGGCCTCTCGCGCGAGGAGATGCTGGGCCGGGGCGAGCTCTTGATCCACGGCACCACCCACGCGATCAACGCCCTGGTCACCGGCACCACCGCCCGCACCGCGTTCCTCAGCACCGGCGGCCACCCCGACGTGCTGCTGTTCCGCGAAGGCGGCCGCGCCAACCCGTTCGACTTCTCCGTCCCCTACCCGGACCCGCTGGTGCCGCGCGAGCTCACCTGGGAGGTGCCCGAGCGGATCGCCGCCGACGGCACCGTCGTCGAGGCGCTCGACGAAGACCTGCTGCGCGCGCGGCTGGCCGAGCTGGCGGCGCAGGAGGTGGAGGCGGTCGGCGTCGCGCTCCTCTGGGCGATGGTCAACCCGGCGCACGAGCTGCGCGTCGGCGAGCTGCTGGAGGAGGAGCTGCCCGGCGTCCCCTACACGCTCTCGCACCAGCTCAACCCGATCCTGCGCGAGTACCGGCGCGCCTCCTCGACCTGCATCGACGCCTCGCTGAAGCCGCGGATGACGAGCTACTTCGGCCGGCTCGAGCGGCGCATCGGGGAGATCGGCTTCAACGGCCGCGTCCTCATCGTCACCTCCCAGGGCGGCATGCTCGACGCCGCCGACGTCGCCCGGATGCCGATCCACTCGATCAACTCGGGCCCGGCGATGGCGCCGGTGGCGGGCCGCTTCTACGCCCGCGAGGACACCGGCCGGCGCACCGCGATCATCGCCGACACCGGCGGCACCACCTTCGACGTCAGCCTGGTCCGCGACGGCCGGATCCCGCGCACGACCGAGACCTGGCTGGGCCCCCAGTACCAGGGCCACATCACCGGCTTCCCCTCGGTCGACGTGACCAGCGTCGGCGCCGGCGGCGGCAGCATCGCCTCGGTCGACGCGGGCGGTCTGCTCACGGTCGGCCCGCAGAGCGCCGGCTCGAGCCCCGGCCCGGCCTGTTACGGGCGCGGCGGCGAGCGGGCGACGGTCACCGACGCCAGCGCCGTGCTCGGTTATCTCGACCCCGACTATTTCCTCGGCGGGGCGATGGAGCTCGACCTGGCCGCCGCCCGGGCGGCGATCGAGGCCGACGTGGCCGAGCCGCTGGGCCTGCCGGTCGAGGAGGCCGCCGCCGCGGTGATGCGGATCGCGACCGAGAACATGGTCCACGCGATCGAGGAGATCACCGTCAACCAGGGGATCGACCCGCGCGACGCGGTCCTGGTCGGGGGCGGGGGAGCGGCCGGGCTCAACCTCGGCGCGATCGCCGCCCGCCTCGACTGCTCGGAGGTGATCATCCCGCCGACCACCGCGGCGCTCAGCGCCGCCGGGGCGCTGATGTCGGACCTCGGCGCCGAGTTCGCGGCGACCTCGGTGACCAGCACCGCCGACTTCGACGCCGCCGGGATCGACGCCGTCCTCGCCGGCCTGACCGCCCGCTGCCGCGAGTTCGCGGGCCGCTCGCGAACCAGCGGCGAGCCGCGGATCGAGTACTCCTTCGACGGCCGCTATCCGCGCCAGAACTGGGACCTGGAGACGCCGCTGCGCAACTGCGAGCTCGGCGACCCGGGCGCGGTCGAGGAGCTGGCGAGCGGCTTCCACGAGATGCACCAGCGGGTCTTCGCGATCAGCGAGCCGGACGCGCCGGTCCACGTGACGACCTGGCGGGCGCGGGTCAGCTGCCCGCTCGGCGACGTCTCCGACCGCCCGGTGGCGGGCTCCGCCGCGGCCGCCCCGCGCGGCGTGCGGCAGGTCTACTTCCAGCAGGGCGGCCGGCAGGAGGCCACGGTGGCGGAGGTCGACAGCCTCCGGCCCGGCGAGCGCGTGGAGGGGCCGGCGGTGCTCGAGTCCCCGTACACGACCGTGGTCGTCGACCCGGGGACGACGGCGGTGCGCACCGACCGGGGGACGCTCCTACTGACGATCGGCGACGGAGGACAGCGATGAGCGAGATGACGACCAAGCCGCGGCTCGAGGACCCGGTCCAACTGGCGGTGGTCTCCAACCGCCTGCGGGCGATCGTCCGCAAGATGAGCAACACGCTCTACCGGACCGGCCGCTCGGGGGTCCTGAACACGGCGCGCGACTTCTCCTGCGCGATCATCTCGCCCGAAGACGAGCTGCTGATGGCGGCCGACAGCCTGCCGATCCACGTGCTCAGCGGGCCCGACCTGATGTCGCGGGCGATGCGCGGCTTCCACCCCGAGCTGCGGGCCGGCGACGCCTTCCTCCACAACTCGCCCTACCACGGCAACTCGCACCCCGCCGACCACTCGCTGCTGATCCCGGTCGTCGACGACGACGGCACCCACCGCTTCACGGTCCTGGTCAAGGCCCACCAGGCCGACTGCGGCAACTCGCTGCCGACCACCTACATGGGCGGCGCCGTCGACGTCTACAACGAGGGCGCCCTGATCTTCCCGGTGGTCCGGGTCCAGACCGACTACGAAGACCACGACGACATCGTCCGCATGTGCGAAGCGCGGATCCGGGTCCCCGAGCAATGGCGCGGCGACTACCTGGCGATGGTCGGCGCCGGGCGGATCGGCGAGCGCGAGCTGCTGGCGCTGGGCGATGAGATCGGCTTCGACGCCCTGGCCCGTTACGGGGCCGCCTGGCTCGACTACTCCGAGCAGCGGATGGCCGACGCGATCGCCAAGCTGCCGGCCGGCTCCGCCGCCGCCTCGGCGACCCACGACGCCACCGCGGGCGCCCCCGAGGGGATCCCGGTCACCGCCGTCGTCGCGGTCGACCCGGTGGCCCGGGTGGTCGAGGTCGACCTGCGCGACAACCCCGACACCTACCCCTGCGGGCTCAATCTGAGCGAGGCCTGCTCACGCACGGCGGCGATGATCGGCGTCTTCAACAGCGTCCCCGATTCGGTGCCGACCAACGCCGGCAGCCTGCGGCGGGTGCGGGTCCACCTGCGCGAGGGCTGCGTGGTCGGCATCCCGCGGCACCCGACCAGCACCTCGGTCGCGACCACCAACGTCGCCGACCGGGTGACGAGCTCGGTCCAGCGGGCGATCGCGGCGATCGGCGACGGCCTCGGGATGGCCGAGCCGGGGCCCTTCGGGGCGCCCTCGGCGGCGGTGATCTCGGGCCGCGACCGGCGCGACGACGACGCGCCGTTCGTCAACCAGATCTTCCTCATGCTGACCGGCGGCGCCGGCGGTCCATACAACGACGGCTGGTTGACGATCTGCCACGCCGGCAACGGCGGCATGCTGTTCGTCGACAGCGTCGAGGTCGACGAGCTGAACTTCCCGATCCTCGTCCGTGAGCAGCGGATCGAGCCCGACACCGAGGGCGCGGGCGAGTTCCGCGGCGCCCCGTCGGCGCGGGTCGAGTACGGGCCGCTGGTCGGCGACCTGCGCCTCGTCTACGCCAGCGACGGCCACATCAACCCCGCCGCCGGGGTGCGCGGCGGACGCGGCGGCGCCGCCTCCGACCAGCACCTGCGGCGCGCCGACGGGGCGCTCGAGCAGCTCGCCGGCCAGGGCGAGGCGGAGCTGGGAGAAGGCGAGACGATCGTCGTCCGGACCGCCGCCGGCGGCGGCTACGGGGCACCGGAGGCGCGCGCGCCGGAGCGGGTCGCCCACGACGTGCGCGAAGGCTGGGTCAGCGCGGAGCGGGCGCGCGAGGTCTACCGCGTCGCGCTCGCCGCGGACGGCACCGTCGACAGGCAGGCAACCGACGCACTCAGAGGGGAGCAGCGATGAACGACGCAGGCCGTGGGAACGGATCCCTGGACCGCCAGGTGGCGGTGGTGACCGGGGCGAGCTCGGGGATGGGCCGCGAGATCGCGGTCGCGATGGCGGCGGCGGGTGCCCGGGTGGCGCTGGTCGGCCGCAGCGAGGAGCGCCTGGCGGAGACGGCGGGCGAGATCGCCGCCGCGGCGGGCGAGTCCCTGAGCGTGCCGGTGGACCTGACCGGGGACCGGGCCGCGGAGGAGGTCGTCGAGGCGGTGACCGCGGGCTTCGGCGGCATCGACTGCATGGTCCACGGCGCCGGCATCTTCGAAGTCGGGCCGGTGGACGAGAGCCTCGAGATGCTCGACCGCCAGTGGCTGACCAACGTGCGGGCGCCCTACCGGCTCACGGTCGCGGCGCTGCCCGCGCTGCGCCACTCGCGCGGCAACGTCATCTTCTTCTCCTCGATCGCGGGCAAGGTCGGCTTCCCGGCGGCCGCCGCCTACTGCGTGACCAAGGGCGCGGTCGAGCTGGCGACGAAGTCGCTGGCGGTCGAGGAGGCGCCGAACGGCGTCCGCGTCAACGCGATCGCGCCGGGCAACGTCGAGACGCCGATGAACGCCCACCTGATGGCCGAGCCCGCCTACCTGGAGGCGATGCTGGCGGCGACGCCGCTGGGCCGCAACGGCCGGCCCGCCGACATCGTGCCGCTGGTCCTGCTGCTCGCCTCCGGCGAAGGGTCCTGGATCACCGGCCAGAGCTTCGTCGTCGACGGGGGCTGGGTGGCGCAATGACCGCGCCGCGCGCCGACCGTTATCGGGCCTCGGCCCTGACCGCGGCCGTCACCGGCGGCGACGTCCTGCCGAGCCAGAGCGCCGCGATCCCCTGCGGGCCGGAGGCGATCGTCGCCGAGGCCCGTGCCGCGGCGGCCGCCGGGGCGACGGCCGTCCACCTCCACGCCCGTGACGCCGACGGGCGCCCGAGCGCCGACCCGGCGCTCTACGCCGAGATCGCGGCGGGCGTCGGCGAGGGCTGTGATGCGGTCGTCAACGTCACCACCGGCGGCGCGCCGGGGATGACGATCGAGGAACGGCTGGCGGGCATCGCCGCCGCCCGGCCGGAGCTGGCGACGCTGAACCTGGGGACGATGAACTACGAGTCCTTCCCGGACCGCGGGCGCTGGCCGCGGGTCGACGCCAACTGGGAACGGGAGGTACTGGAGCGCTCGGGGTCCGGGGTCTTCGTCAACGACCTCGACACCCTGCGGCAGATCGCCGGCGCGCTCAACGACCTCGGCGTCGTGCCCGAGCTGGAGGCCTACGACCTCGGCCACCTGGCGATGGCCCGCTTCCTCGTCGACGAGGGCACGCTCATCCCGCCGGTGCGGGTGCAGCTGGTGCTCGGCGTGCTCGGCGGCGCGGGCAACGCGATCGAGGACCTCTTCCTGCTGCGCCAACGCGCCCGCGAGGTGCTGGGGCCCGACCTGGCCGACCTCGGCGTCGCCGCGGTCGGCTACCCGATGCAGTTCCGCCACGCCGCCGTGGCCCTGTCGCTGGGCATGGACTGCCGCGTCGGCCTGGAGGACAACGTACGGGCCGCGCGCGAGCGCCTGGCCGCCGGCAACGCCGAGCTGGTCGAGGTCGCGGTCGGGCTGGCGGCGGCGGTGGGCCGGCCGATCGCGACCCCGGCGGAGCTGCGCGAGCGCCTGCGCGCCGCCGTCCCGACCGCGCCCGGAGGAAGCCGTGGTTGAGGACCGCACAGCCGCGACCGCGGTGGGGACGCCGCTGGCCGGCAAGGTCGCGCTGGTGACCGGCGCGGGCGGCGCGCTCGGGCGCGCGATCGCCGCGACCTTCGCCGCCCAGGGCGCCCGGGTCTTCGGCGTCGACCTCGCGGGCGATGTCGACCTCCGCGCCGACGTCGGCACCGCGGCCGGCAACCAGGAGGCGGTCGCCGCCTGCGTCGCCGCCCACGGGCAGCTCGACCACCTGGTGCTGAACGCGGGCGTCCAGCGCGTCGCCCCGATCGCCGACTTCCCGCCCGCCGAGTGGGACCGGCTGCTGGCGATCATGCTGAGCGGCCCGTTCCTCGCGGTGCAGGCGGCCTGGCCGCAGCTGACCCGCGTCCCGGGCGGCCGCATCCTGGTCACCGCCTCGACCTCGAGCTTCGTCGCCGAGCCCGGCAAGTCGGCCTACGTCGCCGCCAAGCACGGCGTCCTCGGCCTGGTCAAGGTCGCGGCGCTGGAGGGCGGCCCGCACGGCCTCACCGCCAACGCGGTGGCGCCCTCGTGGGTGCGCACGCCGCTGGTCGAGGGCCAGGTCGCGGAGCGGGCGGCGCGCCAGGGATGCTCCGAGGAGGAGGCGATCCGGGCGTTGGTCGACGAGCACGCGGCGCCGCGCTTCGTCGAGGCCGCCGAGGTCGCCGCGACCCTCGCCTTCCTCGCCGCGCCCGCCGCGGCGGCGATCACCGGCGCCTGCGTCCCCGTCGATCTGGGAGCGCTGGCCCGATGAACGGGGGGCGCTCACGCGGTTTCTTGACTTCGGATGTAGATCGGGTACATTGGATCCAATCTCTTGATTTCGTGACTCGTCCATGAGCGTCATCGATTTCCATACCCACTTCGCGCCCCAATTTTCGCTTGCCCAGGCGGAAACTTCGGAGGGACTTTTCGGCGGTCGGATCCGAAATGGAACCTTCACCCACCGGGAGGGCTTCGCCTATCCGATCGTCGCCACCGCGGCCGAGATCGAGGACCGCGAAGCGTGGATGGCCGCCCACGGGGTCGACGTCTCGGTCCTCTCGCTGGTGCCGCAGATGTTCTTCTACGACGTCGGCGCGGCGGGCATCGATTATCTGCGGGCCGCCAACGACGAGCTGGCGGCGCTGGTCGCCGATCGTCCCCACCTCATGGCCCTGGCTGCGCTGCCGCTCCAGGACCCGGCGGCGGCGGCGACGGAGCTGCGTCGGGTGGTCGAGGAGCTGGGGATGGTCGGCGCGCAGATCGGCACCAGCGACCCTGACGGCCGTTACCTCGGGGACGCGAGCCACGATCCGCTGCTGGAGGCGGCCGAGGCGCTCGGCGTGATGCTGATGCTGCACCCGTACTACACGAGCCTCAAGCCGGGCCTCGAGCAGTACTACCTCACCAACACGGTCGGGGTGCCGCTGGAGACGACCGTCGCGGGCGCGAGCCTGATCCTCTCCGGCGCCTTCGACCGCTTCCCCCGCCTGCGCGTCCTGCTCGCCCACGGCGGCGGCTTCCTGCCCTACCAGCTCGGCCGCCTCGACCACGCGGCGCGGGTGCGCCCGGAGGGGCGCGGGGCGGCGACCCGGTTGCCGAGCGAGTACCTCGGCAACCTCTGGTTCGACACGATCACCCACGCCGCGGCGCCGCTCGAGTTCCTCGCCCGCCTGGCGCCGGGCCGGATCGTGGTCGGCAGCGATTCCCCCTTCGACATGGGAGACCCGGATCCGGTGGCCCACGCCAGGGCCGCCGGGCTGGATCCCGACGCGCTTGATTCGGCGGCCGCATCGCTGCTCGGCGGCAGCGGCCGTGAACCAACCGAGGCAGGCCCTGCCTCAGGAGGGGTGTCCAACCAATGATCACGGCAAATCTCGAGGCGCCGCCCTGGAACGTCCGCACCGAGTTCTCCTCGGCGGACGAGGCGCAGGCGTTCACGGTCTACAACCCGGCCACCGGCGAGGAGCTGGCCCGCGTCGCGGGCGGGGGAGAGCGCGAGGTCGCGGCGGCGGTGGCGCGGGCCGAGGAGGCCTTCCGCGAGTGGCGCCACGTGCCGGTCCAGGAGCGCTGCCGGCTGCTCTACCGGGTCGCCGACCTGATCGAATCGCACGCCGACGAGATCGCCCAGCTGGAGACGATGGAGATGGGCAAGCCGTTCCGCCAGTCGCGCGAGCTCGACCTCGAGTTCTGCATCGGCGGCTTCCGCTTCTTCGCCGGCCTCGCCGACAAGCTGCCGAGCGAGTACACCGCCCACGACCCGATCTCGGTCTACACCCTGCGCGAGCCGTTCGGCGTGGTCGGCGGGGTGCTGCCGTTCAACTGGCCGCCGATCCACACCGCGGGCAAGTCGGCGCCGGCCCTGGCGACCGGCAACACCGTGGTCCTGAAGCCGCCGCTGCAGGCGCCGCTGGCGATCATGCGGATCGTCGAGCTGATGCAGGAGGTGCTGCCCAAGGGCACGATCGAGGTCGTCCCCGGGGGCCTCGAGGCGGGCGCGGCGCTGGTCGCCGACCCGCGGGTGAAGAAGCTCTCGTTCACCGGCTCGACCCCGGCCGGGCGCGCGGTCCTGCGCGCGGCGGCGGACAACCTGACCCCGGCCCTGCTCGAGCTCGGCGGCAAGAACGCGCTGATCGTCTTCGCCGACGCCGACCTCGACCTCGCCCTGCACGGGGCGATCGAAGGCGCCTTCTTCAACCAGGGCGAGGCCTGCACCGCCGCCTCGCGGATCCTGGTCGAGGACTCGATCTACGACGAGTTCGCCGAGCGCTTCGCGGCGGCGACGCGCCGGCTGATCGTCGGCGACGGCATGGACCGCGCCACCCACGTCGGCCCGCTGGTCACCGGCGAGCACCGCGAGCGCGTCCAGGAGTACCTGCGGATCGGCGCCGAGGAGGGCGCCAAGGTCCTCGCCCAGGCCGAGCTGCCCGACGACCCGCGCCTGCGCGACGGCTACTGGGTCGCGCCGACCGTGTTCGGGGACGTGCACCGCTCGATGCGGATCGCCACCGAGGAGATCTTCGGTCCGGTCACCGCGCTGATGCCGTTCTCGGGCTACGAGGAGGCGATCGAGATCGCCGAGGGGACCGAGTTCGGCCTCGTCGCCGGCGTCTACTCGCGTGACTTCGCCAAGGCGCAGCGCACGGTGCGCGACCTCTCGGTCGGCGTGGTGATGGTGAACAACTACAACCGCGCGTTCCTCGGCACCCCCTTCGGCGGGACGAAGGGCACCGGGTACGGACGCGAGCACGCGGTCGAGACCCTGCGGGAATACACCCGCACCAAGGCGGTGCGGATGACCTCGGGCTTGAGTGAGATCCCGATCTGGCACGGCGCCGAGGAGGTCTTGCGATGAACAGCAGTCTCTAGCGGTAACAGCTGTGTGGCTCGGGAAGGCCACCGAACGGGAACTGGGTTTTGATCGAGAAAGGGAATGACATGGGAGAGGGATTCGCCGTATCTAAACGTCGTCGGAGCTGGTGGAGGTACCTGCTGGTCACACTGTGCGTCGCCGTCGGCAGCAGTGTGTTGGTCGCCTGCGGCGGCAGCGACGACAGCGGCGGTGGCGACACCGGCGCCGCGACCAGTGAAGCGACGGGCGAAGAAGGCTCGGGCGGCACCGAAACGGCCGCCGACACCGCCGAAAGCAGCGACGAACCGATCGTCATCGGCGCCGCGATCGGTGAATCGGGCTGGCTCGAAGCCACCGACGTGCCCGCCAAGGTGATGGAGGAATTCGCGATCGAAGACATCAACGCCGAAGGCGGCGTGCTCGGGCGGCCGCTCAAGCTGATCACCGCCGACACCGCCTCCGAACAGGCACAGGGCAGCACCGCGGCGCTGGAAGTGATCGAACAGGGCGCCGAAATGGTGATCGTCAGCTGTGACTTCGACTACGGCAGCCCGGCCGCGCTGGTCGCCCAGGAAAGCGACAAGATCGCCTTCTCGACCTGCGCGGGCTCGCCCAAGTTCGGCGTCCAGGGGATCGGCCCGAACGCCTACACGATGAGCAACGGGACCCCGGCGCTGGCGGGCGTGCTGGCCGAATTCGGCTACGAAGAGAAGGGCTTCCGCAACGCCTACATGTTGCTCGACGACACGATCGACTACGACAAAACCCTCTGCGCCGGCCTCGAAGAAGTGTGGCCGAAGCTGGGCGGCAAGATCGTCGGTCGGGACACCTACAAAAACGAAGACGCGTCGATCGCCTCGCAGATCTCCCGGCTCAAGTCGACGCCGGACGTCGACGTGATCTTCCAGTGCACCTACAACCCCGGTGGCGCCCAGGCGCTGCGGCAGCTCCGCAACGCCGGCGTCGACACGCCGGTGATCGGCTCGGAGTCCCAGGACGGTGACTACTGGCTGAACGCGGTCCCGAACCTGAGCGATTTCTACTACCAGACGTACGGTTCGATGTTCGGTGACGATCCGCGACCGCAGTTCAACCAGCTGGTCACGCGGTACACCAAGAAGGTCGGCGAACCGCCCGCCCAGGCGCTCGGCTTCACCGGCTACAGCGTGATCGAGATGTACGCCGCCGCGGTCGAGAAAGCCGGCACCACGGAAACCGCCGCGGTACGGGAAGCGCTGGACGAAATGGAAGACGTGCCGCTGCTGGTCGGCCCGACGACCTTCACCCCCGACACCCACATCAGCCTCCACCGGCCGATGGTGATCATGGAGGTGCAGAACGGGAAGCACGACTACGTCGAAACCCGTACCCCGAAGGTCATCTCGAAGGTCGAATACTAGGTGGAGTGGGGTGGGTGTGATGACCGACAACACCGCATCGGCCCCGCTCCTGGAGGCCAAGCAGGTCACGGTCAAGTTCGAAGGCCTGGCCGCCTTGGAGGACGTGGATCTCGTGCTCAAGGAGCACGAGATCCTCGGCTTCATCGGTCCCAACGGGGCCGGGAAGACCACCTTCGTCAACACGCTGACGGGATTTCAGCGGGTGACGACGGGGCAGGTCTTCCTCGAAGGCGACGAGGTGACGAACGTGGCGGCGCACCGCCTCGCGCGGCGGGGCGTCGCCCGGACCTTCCAGGGGGCGCACCTGTTCGCGGGCCTGACCGTGCTCGAGAACATCGAGGCGAGCGGGGTCGGCGTCGGCGGCAGCCGGCGTGAGTCGCGGCGCCGCGCCTGGCAGATCCTCGAGCAGATGGGGCGCGGCGACCTCGCCCACGTCCCGGCGGGCTCGCTGCCGCACGGCGAGGAGCGGCGGCTGGGGATGGCGCGGGCCCTGGTCACCCACCCCAAGGTCCTGATCCTCGACGAGCCCGCGGCCGGGCTGAACGAGTCCGAGAGCGACGAGCTGCTGGGCACGATCAGCGGCTGGTCGCGTGAATACGGCTGCTCGATCCTGCTGATCGAGCACGACATGCGGCTGATCATGCGGCTCTGCGATCGCGTCCAGGTGATCGACCACGGCAAGACGATCGCGGTCGGCACGCCGGGCGAGGTGCGCGCCGACGACGCCGTGATCGAGGCATACCTGGGACGCAAGAGGAGCGGTGCGAATGCTGGCGGTTGAGGACCTGGCGGTCTCCTACGGGAAGGTGACGGCGGTGAAGGGCATCTCGCTGCGGGTCGGCGAGGGCGAGCTCGTGGGGCTGATCGGCGCCAACGGGGCCGGCAAGTCGACCACGCTCCTCACCCTGTCCGGGGTGCTGCGGCCCGACCGCGGCAACATCGTCTTCGACGGCAAGAAGCTGGGCCGGCGCACGCCCGAGTCGCTGGTCCGGGACGGCCTCGTCCTCGTCCCCGAGGGCCGCCACGTGTTCGGCCGGCTGACCGTGGAGGAGAACCTGCGGCTGGCCGCCGCCGCGGTGCGGTCCTCGGCCGGCAAGGCGGAGGACCTCGAACGCGTCTTCGAGCTCTTCCCGATCCTCCGCGAGCGGCTGCGCGGGTACGCCGGCCGCCTCTCCGGCGGCGAGCAGCAGCAGCTGGCCCTGGCCCGGGCGCTCCTCCTGCGCCCGAAGCTGCTGCTGCTCGACGAGCCCTCGCTGGGCCTGGCGCCGCTCCTCGTCGACCGCGTCTTCGACACCGTGGACACCCTGCGCGCTGACGGGGCGACGATCCTCCTGGTCGAGCAGAACGCCTCCCAGACCCTCGCGATCGCCGACCGCTGTTACGTCATGCAGGCCGGCGCGATCCAGGCGGAAGGGACCGCGAGCGAGCTGCAGAGCTCCGATGTCGTGTCAAGTGCCTACCTCGGGACGGTGGTCTGATGGGTTTCGAAGTTGCCGTCAACGCCCTCAGCCTGGGCAGCCTGTACGCGCTCATCGCGCTCGGGATCGCCCTGGTCTTCGGGATCATGGAACTGATCAACTTCGCCTACGGCGACCTGGTCATGGTCGGCGGGTACGTGATCCTGCTGACCCACGGCGAGGGCTGGCTGTTCGTGGTCGGGGCCACGGTGGTGGCGGTCATCGTCTGCGCGGTGCTGATGGAGCGGATCGCGTTCCGGCCGGTGCGGGGGGCCGACCCGGCGACGCTGCTGGTCACCTCCTTCGCGGTCAGCTACCTGCTGGAGAACCTGGCGCGGATCATCTTCGGCGCCCGGCCGAAGACCGTCGACGCCTTCAGCATGCTGGCGAACCCGGTCGACGTCGGGCCGATCTCGACCACCACCCTCGACCTCGTCACGCTCGCGGTGACCGCGGCGTTCCTCTGCGGGTTGGCGCTGTTCCTCACCCGCAGCACCGCCGGCATCGCGATGCGCGGCGCCGCCGAGGACTTCCGCACCGCCCGGCTGATCGGCGTGCGGGCCAACCGGGTGATCGCGATGGCCTTCGCGATCAGCGGGCTGGCGGCGGCGATCGTGGCGATGCTGCTGCTCGCCCAGTCGGGCACGATCTCGCCGACGATCGGCCTGGTGCCGGCGCTGGTCGGCTTCGTCGCCACCGTGATCGGCGGCCTCGGCCGGCTCTACGGCGCGGTGATCGGCGGCTACGTCCTCGGCCTGGTGACGATCCTGCTGCAGAGCTACCTGCCGCTGTCGGTGCTGCCGTACCGTGACGCGCTGGTCTTCGGCTTCGTGATCGTGCTCCTGTTGCTGCGCCCGCAGGGGCTGTTCCCGTCCCGCGCCCTCCAGGAGCGCGTATGACCCGCCTGGCGAAGCTCCCCCGCGCCGAGGCCATGCGCACGGTCTCGCCGCTGCTCGGGCCGGCCCTGCTGGTGATCGCGCTGGTCGTCCTCTCGACCTTCACGTCGGGCTCGACCCAGCGCGCCGTCACCAACGGGCTGATCAGCCTCGTGATCGTGATCGGGCTCTACATGTTCGTCGGCACGTCCGGGGTGCTCTCGTTCGGGCACATCGGCTTCGCCGCGATCGGCGCCTACACGTCGGCCTTGCTGACGATCCCGCTGGCGGTCAAGGGCGCGCTGCTGCCCGACCTGCCGGGCTTCCTCGCCAACGCCAGCATGGACGGCACCAGCGCCGCGCTGATCGCCGGGCTGGTGGCGGCGATCGTCGCCCTGTTCTTAGGCATGGCGGTGATGCGGCTCAACGAAATCAGTATCCCGATCGCGCTGCTCTCGTTCCTGGTCATCGTCAACGTCGTCGCCAGCAACTGGGAAGAGCTGACGCGTGGGACCGGCTCGATGATCGGGATCCCGCGGACCACCGGCCTCGGCAGCGCCCTGGCCTGGGTGCTGGTCGCGCTGGTCGCCGCCTTCCTCTTCCAGCAGTCGCGGACCGGGCTGAAGTTGCGGGGCGCCCGCGAAGACGAGCCCGCGGCCCGGGCGGCGGGCATCAACATCTGGCGCGAGCGGGTGATCGCGTTCACGGCAAGCGCCTTCTTCGTCGCGATCGGCGGCAACCTGATCGCCCACCAGCTCGGCTCGATCGCCCCGGTCGCGTTCTACCTGGACCTCACCTTTACGACCCTGGCGATGCTGATCATCGGCGGCAAGAACTGCCTTGCCGGGGCGGTCGTCGGCACCTTCGTCGTCACCGCGCTGGCGGAAATCCTCCGCCACGCCGAGCGGGGGATCGAGGTCAGCGGGATCGGCTTCGGCGCGACGCCCGGCCTGCGGCAGGTGGGGGTGGCGCTGGTGATGCTGGCCTGCCTCGCCTTCCGCCCCGCCGGCATCACCGGCGGCCGCGAATTCGTCTTCCCGCCCCGCCGGCGGCCCAAGCGGCTCGCCCGCGAGAGCGGCACCGGCGAGGTCGACCGCCCCGCCTCCGGATCTTCATTGATAAGCGCGGCCAGCCCGCCCAACCAACAGCAGTAAGGAGCGAACATGAGTATCGAGCGAATGTGGCCCGATGGTGTCTACGTGCGCAACCTGCCCACCGTGGACGGCAAGATCTACGCGCAGACCGTGGTCTCGACCCGGTCCCGCCACGTCCACGTCGCCGGCACCTTGCCCTTCGACCGTGAGCAGAACCTGGTCGGCGAGGGCGACGTCGGCGCCCAGACCCGTTGTGTCCTGGACAACATCCGCCTCTCGCTCGAGGCCGCCGGCGCGACCTTCGACGACGTGGTGCGCTCGAAGACCTACGTCTGCGACATGGCCGACTACCTCGAGCACGGCCTCCCGGTCTGGGTCGAGTTCTTCCACGCCGCCCCGCCCAACTCGACCACCGTGGGTGTCACCGAGCTGGCCGACCCGCGAGCCCTGGTGGAGATCGAGGTCTACGCCGACCTGGACTGAGGTCGCCCCCCGCCAGCTGTTCTTTATGGCCCTGTGGGGACCATAAAGAACAGCGGAGCGGGGAGGGGAACGGGGTGCGGGCGTCAAATTAGCCCGGGATGTCGGTCCTCGCGATGATCGGGAAAGGCGCGCTCTGGCCGCGCGCTTCGTTCTTCGTCGCGGCGCTCGCGGGGGCGTTGCTGCTCGGCGCGCTGCCGGGCGTCGCCGGCGCGACCGGGCCGTTGGTGCGGCCGGTGCCGCGGATCCTCAGCGCCTCCTGGGGCACCGACAACCAGGTCGGCTGCCCGAACGGGGCGCAGGAACTCGACAACATCCCGGTCACCTTCAACTGGTTCATCCGCGGCGAGCGGATCCCGGTGCGGGACTTCCGGGTGCTCCGCAGCGACGGCAGCGTCGCCGTCCCCACCTGCGCGATCCGATTCCCGCCCGACGAGCCCGACGAGGCGCAGACGGTGAACCTGATCGGCAACTTCGGCGACGCCGCGAACGGGCCGACGCCGGTCGCGGTGCGGGTGGTCGGGGAGCTCGAAGGCAAGCCGCCGGGCGCGCGTCGGTGGCTGCCGATCACGCACCTGACGGCGGCGAAGGTGGACCCGCTCTCCGGCGGCCCCTACATCGTCGACGCCTGGACGATCATGCCCTCGATCTACCGCCGGGACCCCAATCGATGCGAGGTCGGCACCACCTTCGTGCGGGTGATGTGGTCGAACGGGCTCACCGCCTACCCGACCGGCGAAGAAGTCGGCGCCCCGGTCCTCGCCTCCTACCGCGCGCTTTTCCGCCTGCCGAGCGGCCGGACCGCCGCCATCGCGCCGCTCGAAGTCGCCGACCTCCACGACCACGAAACCTCCTTCAACGCCGACAACATGCACGACCTCTGCCTGCCGCGCCCGCCCCGCGGCGCGACGCTCGCCGGCATCACGATCGGCGCCGGCCTGATCCAGGACCCCAATGGGGACCCGAACCAGGCCCAGCGCTTCAGGGTCAGGCCGGCGCCGCGGCTCTGAGGGCGGCTTCCGGAGCACGGGCGCCCGCGATCGCCGCCTACGCTGTCGCCTCGGGTCTCTGCGGGTGGGAAAGCTGACGCCTCGGCCGCCGGGCCGGGGAGGTTCCGAGGGACGGAGGAGCCCCGGGGAGTGCGTTCGGTGACGGGGCCGTCGCTCCGTGACGCCTCCCCACTGGTCAGATTCACCTTCCCGACTTTGACCCTGCCATGGCAGGGTCAAAGTCGGGAACGCGTGTGTTGTCCCTCCCCGCAGGCGCCCCGGGCTGCCGCCAGGCCTCCGTCCCTTATCTCCTCGGAGCCCGGCGCCCCGGGACCGATCGGTATGGCTGTCGAAGGCGCTCGCGCCTGTCAGCGGATCGTGAACTTCACCCTTGCGGGCCCCGAACTCGTGGAGGCCGCGAGAGCCTTGACCGCGAAGGTGTGCCGGCCGTTCTTCAGGCCCTTGTAGGTCTTCGGCGAGCGGCACGGACGGTAGGGCTTGCCGTCGACCGAGCAGCTGAAGTGGGTGGCGCCGGCGCTCGCTGGAGCGTGGAAGACGAAGGTCGCGGTGCGCCGCGCGCCGTCGATCTTGGGCTTGGTGAGCCGCGGGCGCGGGACGGTGCCGGTCGGCTGTGCTCCGCCGCCGTCTCCGGAGGAGCCGGTGCCGTCCGGCCTGCCGCCGGAGCCGCCGACACCCGGGCTTCCGCTCGTCCCACCACCTCCCGGGCTACCGCCGCCCGAACCGCCGCCTCCCGAACCTCCGGAGCCGCCGCCTTCCGGGCTGCCGCCGCCGGATCCGCCGCCCGGACCCGGCCCCGGTTCGCCCCCAGGGGCTTCTTCCCTCGCCAGGACCACCGGCGCCACCCATGGGTAGAGGTGCTGGCCGCCTTCGTCGGTCGTGTAGATGTCGGATTCGATCTTCTGGGCGCCGGAGAGCGGCAGGCTCGAGATCACCGGGAAGTTCTCCTCCTCGAAGTAGCCCTGGGCGATCGGGAAGAACGGCGCGATCGGGTTGCCGTTGAACGTCCCGGCCCAGGCGGGGGACGAGTCGATCTGCACGTTGCCGTTGCCGAGGGTCTCGATCCCCGCGCACATGCCGCTGTAGCGCTGCATCGCCGCGCCCGGCGACGGGCTGGCGAAGCAGTAGACCGGGTTCTGGGCGGAGACCGCGGGCGCGGTGCCGGGCGGCAGCTTCACCTGCGGGTTGTAGATCGTGCCCGAGCAGGTGTTGCCGAGCCCCGCCACGACCACCCCGACGTAGTAGACGTCGCCCACGCGCGGCGGCGTGTTCGCGGCCGGCTCCTGGTAGGCGAGGAAGGCGCTCGTGCCCTTCTCCGGGATCGCCTGGATGCAGCTGGAGATGTTCGTCTCCTGGAAGGCGCCTTCGACCCAGACCGGTTCCGCCTGGGCGGGCGCGGCGGCCAGCAGCAGCACGGCCCCGCTCAGGAGCGCGGCCGCCGCCGACCGGAAGAAGGCGCCGCTCATCTCCCCGGCGCGAAGCGCGAGTCGGACTGGAACCAGACGGTCTGCCCGGACACCTTGCGCGGGATCGTCAGGCGCTTCGTGTAGTAACGGCCACAGCTCTTCGGCGTCTTCGGGATCGCGAAGCGCACCGAGAAGCTCTTGGCGCCGCGCAACTTCGCCATCTCGGCGGCGCTCAGGTGCTCCGACAGGCGATAGACGCCGGCCTTCTTGAACTTGGCGCTCGCCGAGCCGAGGGTCAGCTTGCCCTTGCCGCCGCTCAGCGCGTAGGCGACCGTCACCTCCGCCGGGCGGTAGGAGGTGTAGTGGATGACGAGGCGCGCCTTGTCGAGCTTGGCGAAGGCGAAGACGCGGGCGCGGGCGACCCGCAGGACGCATTTGCGCGGCAGATCGACGGTCCAGCGGTAGGAGGCCGGGGCGCTGGTCTGGGTGCCCAGCTTCTCGCGGACCTGGAAGAGGTGATCCCCGGGGGCGAGCTGCGCGTATTTCTGCCCGCTCGCGCACGGTCCCCAGTGGCCGCCGTCAAGCGAGCATTCGTAGCTGCCGCCCGGCGTGCCCTGGAAGGTGAAGGCCGCGTCGGTGCTCGCGCTCTCGTGGGCCGGGCCGCTGGTGATCGTCACGCTCGGCGGCGTCGGGGCGGGGGCGGCTGCCGCCGGCGGGGCCGGGGGCGCGGGCGGCGGCGGATTGTGGGGCAGGCCTTCGCGCGGCCGCGTCAGGTACATCGAGGCGGACACCCGGTAGGAGCCGCCTGGGGCGATCGTCGGCGCGTCGGCGGCGCTGTCACCCCAGTAGTAGAGGACGGCGTTGTCGTTCAGTTCGCCTTCGACCGAGGAGATGACGCGCCCGGGCACGGTCGTGTAGTCGAACGCGGTGCCGTGCGATTCGGCCCAGGAGACGTTCTTCAGCAGCGTCGGCGGCACCGCTTCGGATCCGGGCGGCCCGGTCACGGTCCCCAGCACGTCGAAGGTCGGCGGCGCGGGCGACACGTCGTTGTCCTCGATCGTGTAGTGGTCGAAGCTCGGCGCCGGGAAGTCCTGCTCGGTCAGCAGCACCGGCCCGGTCGGTTCGTCGGCCTGGAAGGTCGGCCCGTCGTCCTCGTTGATCTGGTAATCCCACAGGTACCGGACGCCGATCTGCTCCGGGGCGGCGCCGTTGTTGGTCACCACCGTCGTCACCTCGACGCGGGAGTCGCCGAAGGTCGAGCCGTCGGCGCGCACGGTCTGGACGACGCCGAGGTCGTCTTCCTGCGCGGGTTGGCTCAGCGCGTAGCTGGTCTGGAAGCCGGTCGTGCCGAGCGCCACCGTGCTCTGGCTCGAGATCGAGGGCAGCTCGTAGTCGGCGCCGCTCGTATAAGAGTGGATGCTGTCGAACGACGTCCCAGGGCTCCCGTCCCCAAACAGCACGTTCAACCCTTCCCCGAGCGGATGCGACGGCCCCGTCGTCACCGTGTATTCGCCGTCTTCGTTGTTGACGTCGACGGTATAGATCCCATTCCCCGCACTGACGGTTTCCGCCCGCGCCGCGCCGGCGAAAAGAGCCGCCGCCACCAGTCCGAAAACCAGGGCGACGACGAGGGACAGGACAGGGAGGCGCGGCGCGGTTCGGGTCATCACCCGCCAAGGTAGGCACCGAACCTTGCACGAATCTTGCACCGGGACCGACATCGTCTGCGCGGGTCGGTCGGGAGCGCTAGAGCCTGAGAAACATCAAAGCCCCGGCCGCATGCAAGCAGAGGCGATCCGGGGCATTCGCAAATTAGCGTAGCAGCGCCAAATGTCCTCGCCGGCGACTGAAATGGCTCTGTAGTGCGCCCCGATCAGGTGACTGCCTGGCTCACTGA
Organism: uncultured Actinomycetes bacterium; assembly: GCA_937907435.1. GTDB lineage: Bacteria > Actinomycetota > Thermoleophilia > Solirubrobacterales > 70-9 > VAYN01. Next base: position 1,787 of record CALCIA010000221.1, on the reverse strand, counting down.
CGCGCGGTTCGACGCCTACCTCGGAGCCTCTGATGGCGATCACGGGCGGGCGGTGGCCGTCTACAACTGGAATGCCGAGATCTCGGCTGCCTTCATGGAGGTGCTTTACCACCTCGAGGTCCTACTACGAAATGCGATCGATCGGCAGTTCCCCGAGGTACCTGCCGATCGATCACTTTCGATCTGCGTTGCCGATGCATGGCTCTGCGATCCCCGCCTCCTCACGGATGAGAGTCGCGAACGGGTCAACGAGGCGATTCAACGCCTCGTCCTCGAGCAGAAGAAGCCGACCCGCGGCCGCGTCGTGGCCTCGCTCTCGTTCGGATTCTGGCGCGCTCTTTTCAGCGGCCGCTATGAGGAGCTTTGGCGCTCACGCCTCCACGGTGCCTTCCCAATGGGAATGGCCGCAGGGCCCAGGTCAACCGTCTGGCCACCCCGATCCTTCGCTTCCGGAATCGCATCGCCCATCACGAGGCGATCTTCTCGTTGGACCTCGACAAGCAGTTCGGCCGCCAACTGGAGCTTGCCCAGCTGATCGACGAGGACGCCAGGCACTACATCCAAGGCCTGTCTCGGATCGACAGGCTCCTCCAACAGAAGCCTTGAGCCCAGGACCCGCCCTGGCCGGCGTTTAGGCGGGGGTGGCCGCGACGGCGACCTGTCGCGAGTGCGGGGCGGGCAGGAGGAGGGCGGAGAGGCAGACCATCGCGAAGGCGACGATCTGGAGGGTGATGCCGAGGGGGCTGGGGGAGAGGGGGTCGCCGAAGACGACGATGCCGCCGACGATCTGGGTGGCGTTGGCGACCAGGCCCATGAGGCCGATGGTCTCGATCGCGCCGCCGCCTTGGAGGGCGGCGACGGCGGTGTACTGGGCGAGGGCGCCGCAGGCGAGGGTGATCGCGAGCAGGGTGGCCACGCCGAGCGGGCCGCCGGCACCGCCGGTGAGCGCCTTGATCGCGATGCCCGCGAGGGCGAAGAGGAGGCCGGCGAGCACCGCGCGCAGGATCCCGCGCCGCGCCATCAGGCGCTCGGAGCGGTGGCAGAGGGCGATCGCGCTGGCGAGCAGGATGAGGCCGCCCTCGAAGCTGGCGATGGCCGAGAGGGAGAAGTCGGAGTCGGAGCCGTGGAAGCGCGGCAGGGTGACGACGAGGAGGACCAGGCCGACCGCGCCGACCGTCAGGGCCAGCCACTGCCGCCGCCCGACCGGGTGGCCAAAGAGGCGCTGGGAGAGGACCGCGAGGGTGACCGCGCCGCCGGCGAGGATCGCCTGGACGAGCGAGATCGGGGCCAGGGAGAGGGCCGCCACGTGGGCGAGCCAGGCGAGCGCCGCGAGCCCCCACCCGGCGACGAACCAGCGAGAGCCGGCGAGATCCCGCAGCGCGGCGAGCGGCCGGGCGATCTGGACCGCGCGGGCCTCCTGGCAGCCGCGGTGCTTCAGCAGGGCCGCGAGGTTGGTCGCGAGCGCCACCAGCACCGCCAGCCCGATCCCGATCTCCACGAAGTGGTGCCTGCCCTTTCCTGCGCTTGATGACATGGGAGATCCTGCGACCCCAAGGCACCTGCCAGCGCACGGAGTAAACGGAACCTCTCGGGCGACGAATCGGCCGCTCCGACCGGCGTCACGCTAGCACTCGCCTCTAAAGCGGCCCTGGGACGGGGCGGGGTGGGGGAGGTTGATTGCAGGTGGGGGACGGGCGGGGCGGGCGGGCGATGGGCGGGGGTCCGCGGCGCCGCCGGCCGTCCGAGGATGGTCCTGGGCTCCTCATGGGGGTCCTGGCAGGCTGTGA
>CALCIA010000220.1 GCA_937907435.1 uncultured Actinomycetes bacterium | reverse complement strand
GGTCTCGGCCGGAGGAGACCCTGAGCGCAAACGGTCCTCCAGGTCCTTCACGGCGATCTCCAGCGCCTCGCTCGCGATCTGGCTCTCGTCGCTGTCCGGCCGCGCCTGTAGTAAGCAATTCGTCCACGCCTCGTGGATCAATCTCAGCTCGCCCGCGCGGCGCTCCAGGGTCGGGAGCAGCGTCTTGTCGGCCTGGAGCCTCAGTTGCAGTTCCGGGTGATCTCGGAACAGTTCGAGGACGATCGTCTTGTAGTGCATTGTGGTTGCCTTCTGGTCGCTCGCCGCCGGCATCGTCCGACACGGCTTGGCCGGTGGAGCCCCGCCGGGACTCCGGCAGGAGAGGAGGCCAGGGAGTGTGCCGTGATGCCATGCTGAGACGCGATTACCTATCGCTTGAATGGCAACAGTGGTAATACGTCTCCGCCGCAAGCGCAAGGGTTATTTGGACGGCTGCCGCACGACGCGGATCGCCTGGCTTCTGGGGCCTTCCGATCGCGCCACCCCCCGTTTCCCTTCGCCCGAAGGGGCGAGGGGACGGAAGGGGAGCGGGGGAAACGCCCCGCCGGGGCGACTTTGGGGGACGAACACGATCGCCGCCGGGGGCGATGCCGATCAACCAACCCTTCGCCGGTCTGGTCCCCCCGATCGAACCGGGGACCGGGCCGAGCGAAAACGCATGCACGACCGTCAGCGAACCGATGAGCGATCCGGCATGAACGGCGCGAGGTCTTCCGAGCGCCGGGCAAGACGGTCGCGGTGACCGACGTCCGGCGACTTCCTGTGCCCTTCGGGCCGTCCCGTGTCAGGTCTATTAATCTTCGGTTCATATGATCTACATTCAATTCATCAACTGGTCGAGGAAGAACTCGAAGAGGAAGCTCGCGCTGGTGAACGCGGCATATCGTTGGTACTCATCGGTCTTCGGGGGCATCCCAAAGTCGCAGACCGACTTGACGGAGAAGACGAACGGCCGTGGCTGCGGTGCGGTCCTGGCTGCCAGATAAATGCCGTAGGTCTCCATCTCGACACCGATGACCTTGCGGTTATGCTCCCTGATTTCCTTGATCTTCTCCTCATGCTCGACTACGGCGGCTCCCGAGGCCATCGGGCCTACAACCGCCTTCAGAACGGAATTGACCTGATTGCCCTGCCAGGAAGATTGGATGGCAGCGATCAAGTCACGTCGGCTGCCGATAAACGTCTCTGCTTTCTCCTTGAGTGTAGGATCGAGCGGGATGTAGTTCGGGGCTGGGCTGAATATGCTCTCGGCGTCGCACGAGCCTCCCTGCTTGAGCTTGCCACTCCCGTAATCCCAGGATTGGTCCGCCACGATGATATCACCGAAGTTCAGTCCAACACCGGCCGCGATGCCCACCATCGCCAGGTACCGCGGCCTGAAGCCAATAATCATCTTGGTGGCGAGGCTGGCAGCAGCTGGCATCCCCATCTCGATAGCGGCGGCGGCGACAACTCGGGCGCTCTTGCCACCCCTACTCCATACGCCTGCGTGATAGCGGGTTGGGTCGCCGGGACGTTCCAAGGATTCCCAATGGCCGTCGAGCCGCAGTACCGCCTCGAGCTCGATACCCTTCAGCGCTGTGATCACAGCGATGTCGTAGTCATAATCGAAACCGCCGAATGGGCCAATGGCCTCCGCGATATGCCTGACTTTATTCTGCAGCGCCTCCGCCCATGCGACGGAGGTTTCGTCGAACCGTATGAGTTGCCAACCCTCAGCTTCGAACTGGGGCCCGAAATTGCGGTGAAGCTCATCGTACCCCGTCAAGCCTAGAATATGCACCGGGCGCCGGAAGCGGGGCCCGCCCCGGAGCAATTGCCTCAGCAAGCGGTTCCCGGCATCTTGCTTCGGCTCTTCGCCAGCTCGCATGGGCAGATTGAGATCCAGGATCATGAGTTCGAACGAATGAGCTTCGAGAGCCAGAGCGGCCTCGTTGGTGTTTCTCGCGATATGAATATCTGCGTTAGCTGTGCCGACTGCTTCTCGAATCGCAGACGTGACGAGTTCCAGTTTCCTCTCGCTGTCATCAACCAATAGGACGCGAATCATGCTTCGAACTCCGACGGAACTCTGAAGCCAGCCCTTTCCAAAAGATGCTTAATCTCGTCGCGCCAATGCTTATCTCCGGCCTGGTAGAAGATCGTCCCGAGGAAGATCTCGCCGAATTCTTGGGAGAGGTTCCGGCTTAGCTCTTCAAGCGTCACGAGCTGGTCACCCTCGCCGAACTGCTCGAATTGCGTAACTACGACCGCTCGGGTTTCTGCGGTCTTCCGCTTCAACTGACGCAGTATCTGCTGGCCCGCGTAACGACGCTCTCGTCCACCCGTCTCCTTCCCCCCTACATCGTAGTTTGGCATAGTCATATCAAGTATAATCAGATCGGGTTTTCCGAACAGCGCCGCCTTCAGGCCGCTCTGATAGGAGCGGCACTGCACGACCTCGGCCGTGGGCAAGAGTTCGTTGACGCAGGTCTGCAGCTGCTTCACTTTGTTGGGGTCGTCATCGACTACCAGGACTTTCATCGAAGATTCCTTTCTGCGCGATGGACAGGCAAACTGAGAAACGCGAGCCTTCGAGGACATTGATGTCGAGGTCGTAGGCCTCCGCGTGCATCTCGTACCGGATGATCTTGTGAAGCTTTGTTAGCCCACTCCCCCCTTCGCGACGCAATAGATCCCACTCGTCTTCTCTACGCTCGCCGCCGGACATCCGCGCGGCTCGACGGGCAAGTTCCTGCAGGTCGACGTCCTCACCGAGTTGGTTAATCACCTCGATCCGGACCTTCCCCGGCACCTCCGCCACATTCAACTCAACGGGAACCCGAGTGAGTTGGGAGTGCTTCGCGACATTATCGCAGAGGAGGAAGAAGACATCCCACATTGGCCGGAAGAGTCGGCCCTGGACCGGTCGAGGCACCGCAATCGTTCTCGTCACGTCGAGGTGACTCGGACGGCAGTACTTTTCGACGTTATCCAGGACAGCGTCGATCAAACTTGACAGGGTAAAATGGGGCATTCGATTCGCCTGATCCACCCGGAACCAGCCTGCAACAGCGTCCAGTGCATACTCCAGAGAGGTTTTGCAGCTCGTGACCGCGGAGCGGAACTCCACGACCTTGTCGGGAGGTACCGCTGCTTCGAGTGTCTGCTGGCACCGGTCAAGCGCTGCGGACAGCCGCTCCTTCAGTTCCCCGGTAATTTGAGAACGGACGGTCTGAAGATCCTCCTCCGTTCGTCCCCATAGGGCATCAAGGATCAAGTCCACAAGCGCCTCAACCGTGGCGAGCGTACCGACGCTCTCATGCAGCTCGCGCAATGCCCGATCCGTAAACTCATAATCGAACATGCCTCGGTTATCGTTAGCAGATCCCTTGATCTGGACCCATCGGGTGCGCACTTCATGGGCTATGGAATCGATGTCCCGCGAGAGATCTCCGAGTGCCGCTCTCGCGGTTTCTACGGGCGATTCGCCGGGCTCAGTCAATTTTCCGAGCCAGTGTGAGTTGTCGAGGTAGGTTCCCTCGGAGTTCTTCAGGGTGACCATGTTGGCCTGCTCGAAAGGGGCCCTGATCGCGCCGAGGAGTGTGCCGTGTCTGATCCGCTGGCTGAGATTCGAGTCGAGGCCGTACTCATTGCTGTACAAGAACTGTTGCTTCACTTCGTTGAACAGCTGAGCGAACTGACTCGGAGCACCATCGATGATGACGATGCTCACGGCCTTCACGCTCTCGGCCTTGAAGTTGGCCGCCTCCAGCGTGCCTCGGAGGTCTGAGCGCAGTTCTGCAAACTGAAGGTATCGCTCGGCGCGGTCAATGAAAGCCTGGGGCAGACTATCCTTCACCCCGTCGGTATCGACGTAGATCTTACTCTGCCCGACCACGTGGGCAAGTTCTCGCATCGATGCACGGCTGTTTAGCTCCGCGATCTCACGCAAGTAGTCCGCTGCGTGCGCGGGGTCTAGCTCGACCAGCCACTCACAGATAGCTATCCGCTCCCGTTCGAGCTCATCTTGGTTGCCGTACCACACCGAGGATTGCAGGACATCAGCCGTACAGAGAGACCATAGCAGGACAACCAAACATGGTTTCGGAAAACTCGCCTGGATGGGACGTAGCTCAGTCGGACAGCTTGCGCGGTGCGAGGTAAGAAAATCGTCGAGCACATCATGAAGCTGGTCGAGGTCGTACTTGGCGTATCCCTCCCTGCTCGCCGTAACGTGTAGTACCGGCCAGCAGATATCAGCGAGCCACGCCGAATCACGTCGGGTCGGGTATCTGGTCAGCACTTCCTTAATGGTCGTCTCCGTGACGAGCCAGGGAGTCACCGCGGCGGCGCGCGCGAGGATGGATGCTGATTCGAGCACGCGGTCAAGCCGCAGATAGCACCGATATAGCCCTGCCGTCGCATCCGATTTCAGGAGCAAATCGCCCGCCGACAGCTCGTCCAACCGCTGGAAGGCTTCAAGGGCAGCCTCGAAACGACTGGTCTGCTCGAAGACGAAGGAGCGATACTTCCAGACGCGGCTTTCTGGAAGGTGATCGCCGGCCACAAGATCGGCGTCGGCCATCAGTGACCTTCGGACATCGCTAAACAACCGAACGGAGAGGCTATCTTGGTGGAGCTGACCGAGGCGCTCAAGGTATCTTAGTGAGGATTCGCCGTCCGAAATGAAGATGGAGAGCCTCGGCGTGGGCACACTTGTTGAGTAGTTCGCATATGAGTTCGTAATGTCGGCTGGTTTGCTCTCGTGCCTCCGTGCGAATGAATACACCTGCGCCCCGATCGGCAGGCAATCCAGTTGGTACGAGAGTTTGGCCAAGCGTCGCAGGCCATTCGACGTCTTCTCGTTCCGCGACAGCACGTCGCCCAGGAGCAGCAGCAGTTCCGACGCGATGCTGTTCTCCGAGAATGGGCTCTTCCAGGGCATGCCTCCCCGGATTCGAGAATGGACGGCGAGTTCGTAGAGCTCGAAGACCCCGGGGAATCGCGACAACCCCTCGGATGCCTCTTCCGCCGCCTGCCTGTACCTCCCCGCAGTGTAGTGATCTAGAGCGGAAAAGATCACCTCGCTGCAGGCATGTCGCTCCAGGCACTCGGGCTTCAGGATACCCGCAACCACGGCCAGGCGAGGGTCTCTAATAGATCTAGATGCCGACGCCACGATGCCGGAGAGTCGTGAGCATAGTTCTTGGCTCGCGTGGGACAGAACATATTGCAGGGCCCTCAAGAATGAAGTGTAACGGTCAACCAGAGAATGGGATTCCTCGAATCCAAGACAGTAAGGGAGGAGTCCCTCGTCGTGGAAATTTCGAAAGTTGTGGCGGAATTTCAGGTACTCGAAGTATTTTTTCGTTCGCTCGTCGTCGTCCGCACCAGCCACAAGGAGCTCACAGTATCGGTCATAATCCTCGGGCGGATAGCTTTCTTCGACTCGCAAGCTGACGATGTGGCAGATGCATTTGATCCAATCCTTGGTGTCTCCTTCGTGATAGCGCTGCAACGCTTCCCGGTTTCCTTCAAGCCCGCGCCGCTTCTGGGCTGACAGGAGCTCGGCCTCGATTGACCACCATGAGTATCCATATTTTTCCACCATCTCCGCCCGCGTCGCCTCGGCCGCATTGTAGTCGCCTACAAGCAAGCCGTTCTGAAACTGATCCAGGTCGGCCAGAAAGTGGTTGATCGGATCTGCGTGGTGGCAGAGCACTGCATGCAGCCAATTGATTTGGGTAACCAAATCATCGCTCGTCGCGACAGGTATTGGGCCAGCTAGATCGTTAAGACTCTTCGGGAAGGGTTCACCGAGGAGCCGAATACGCCTGATCGGGGCGTGTCGCAGAACGTGGTCGATGACCGCTCGACTCTCAGCTTTCAGCTCCTTTTCGCGCGACTCACCAAGGTGTTTCCCAGCATAAATTAGCGATGAATAACGCCTAGCCCGTTGCCGCGTCGTGTCGGGTTTTCTTACCTTCTTCTTCGACGACATTGATGCTCGGATTCCCATGGGATCTACGTCAATTCTGTCGAATATTTCGACTCTTGTATATCACAATATACTTGCACGACATGCTGGTAAGACAGTGGCATGGTCAGTCCTCCTCGAAGCCGAATTCATCGAACTTTAACGTTCGGCAATTCTCGGTTACGTCTCGGACCAGCTTGTCGTTTGCAGGCTGCGGCAGTTCGACCTGGATATCAAGGGTGATCCGCACGTCGGCGCCGACGATCCCGGAGAGGTGCTGGACGACTTCTTCGGCAATCCGGGAAGCGTCGCGGCCGAGACGAAGCGGGTCGAGCTTTACCGAGCCGTGAAACCGTCGCAGCTGGGGAGCCTGCGGAGTCTCGGTGGCGATGCGTGTATCTGGCCCGCTAGTGGATGCGGGCGAGGGGCCGCCGGCATCGCCAGGAGAAACGGTTGCGCCGGGAGCCAACGATGTCATGGAAGCGGCCTGGCGATCGGCGTCCATCTGCTGGGATGCGACGTCCGGCTTGACCAGCAGGCTTGCCGAGTCGAGCACAACCCGGCCGCCCTGACCGGCCCGGAGGCCCTTGTAGCGGCTCTTGGCCTCGTCCCAGCCCTCGGCATAGGCGAAGGAGTCGTCACGCCATGTGAGTCGCTCAAGGGCTTCGGCCACCGCCGACACGATGACATCCTCGTCCCTGACCCGCGGGAGGTACAGATAGCGGGCCACGTCCTCGCAGAGCTGTTTGAGGCCGACATGGTCGCCGCGCCAGAGGGGCACGCGGTCGATCTCGTGCCGGAGTCGGCTGCCGCCGAGCTGCACGAGCAGCAGTTCCTCGGACTTGAGCTTTTTGATGGCGCGGGTGGCGAGCGATTCCTGGCCCTGGAGGCGATACTCGGACCAGTCGGGCTTGCCGCGTGGATCGGGCTGGCCGGGCACGATCAGCCACTGGTAGGTCTCGGGGATGCGGGCGTCGACCGTCTCGTCGGTCGTCTTGCGCTTGGACTCGGCCTGGCGCGTCTGGAACTGGTCGAGATTCAGCGTGACCCGATCGCTCCAGACCGAGTTCCAGGCCAGGTATTGGCGTACCCCTTGTTCCAGCTCGCGCAGGCGGGTGGCGTCGGCGGCAAGGAACACGAGGGTATTCTTGTAATTCCTGGGGCTGCTGCCGCGTGAGTCGAGGATCGACGCGGACTCCTTGCGGGCCGCGCTGCCGGCGTCGCGAGCGGCGTGCGGGTGGGACGGACCGAGGATGACGAGGCGGGCCTCACGCTCGTCAGGGATGTCGCTGCTCTCGACGCAGGCATGGACCTTCGCGAAGTCGCCCCGCGTGCGTGCCTCATCCCGGAGCCGCTTCTGGATCTCCTGCTCCACGTCGTCGTCCGAGAGTTGGCTCGCGCGGTCGTCCGCCAGGCGGGTCACGGTCGGGACGGTCGAGTACCAGTAGCGCTTGCCGTCGACATAGAGGTAGGTGGCGCGGTCGGTGAGCCGGCGGATGGCGTCCCCAAAGGTCGCCACGGCCTCGCCGGGTTGGACGCACCCGAGCTTCACCTGGCGCTCGTCGATCCCGCGGTTGGCGGCCCGCTGAGTGGGAGCAGACCCCATGTAGATGGTGCGGGAGACGCGGCGTGAGGCCGAATACCGGCCCAGGTTGGGATTCTCCCGGTCGATGGCAAGCGGCAGCGAATTCGCGCCGTCCACGTCCTTCTCGATCACCGGGACCCAGTGGTCCTCCATGTACCGGGTCAGCTCGAACTGGACGATCGGGTCGTCGACCGGGATCGTCGAAGGCATGATCAGCACATTCGCATCGTTGCGCTCCCAGAGGGAATGGATCACGGCGGCCATCAGGCGGAGCACGCCACGGGTGCGCTGGAACTTGTCGAGGGTGGACCAGTCGTTGTACAGCCGGTCGAACAGCTCGGGATGGATCGGGTAGGCCATCTTCAGTCGCCGCTCGTAGTCCGCCTCGCGGCACTCCGGCGGGAAGTCCTGCGGCTGCTGGCCGTAGCAGTCGGAGAAGGCCCGCGCGACGGCGTCGCGCGCGATGAACTGATCTCCGGTCATGGGTTGGAAGAGGCGGCGACGGACGATCTCAAAGCCCTCGTCCGGGCTCGCGGGGCGCCACGACGCTTCGACTCGTCCGACGGCGTTCTTGAGACGGGCCAGAGCCTCCCGGCCCCGCTCGCCGCCCACTTCGATGTCGGTCACGCCGCGATCGGCCCGCTGGTGGGGACTCTCGGATGCGGGGATGCTCACGACGAGCAGGGTCTGCTTGGCGGCTTTCACAGCCTCGCTGAGGGCCTGGGCGAAGGTGAACTGGGTGTCGAACGTCCCGGCGGGAAGGTCCGCGCCGCCGTGGAGCTGCCGGGCGTAGGCGACCCACTCGTCGATCAGGATCAGGCACGGCGAATACTTGTTGAACAGATCCTTGAGCGTGCTGCCCGGATTGGTCGCGCGTTCGTCATCCTGGCGGACCATCTCGTAGGCTTCCTTGCCGCCGAGCTGCCAGGCCAGCTCACCCCAGACGGTGCGGACGATCGTGCCGTCGGGCTTTCGGTGCTCCTGACCGGGCGAAATCTGGGTGCCCACGAAAACGGCCCGGCGCACGTTCTTGGCGATCGGAATGCCGTTCTCCTTGACCAGCTCCTCGGCCCCGGGCAGGCCGCTTGCGGCGGCACCCGAGAAAAGGTGATAGAGGGCGAGCATCGAGTGGGTCTTGCCGCCGCCGAAATTGGTCTGAAGCTCGACGACCGGGTCGCCTCCCTTGCCGGCGAGCCGGTGGAGCGCCTGCGACAGGAGCCGGCCCAGCCCCTCGGTGATGAAGGTCCGGCGGTAGAACTCGGTCGGGTTCTTGTACTCGTCCGAGCCCTCTTTCTGGTAGACCTGCCAGAGATCGGCCGCGAACTCGGCCTGCTGGTAGCGGCCGGAGGCCACGTCGGGGTGGGGCGTGGCGACCTCGCGCCAAGATTTCAGCCCCCCCTGGGGCTTCCCCTCGGTCGGCTGGTAGGACTTCTTGCGCATCTCGGAGCGGCGCTGCTCGTCGAA
>CALCIA010000219.1 GCA_937907435.1 uncultured Actinomycetes bacterium | reverse complement strand
GCCCGGGCCGTGGCGAGAGGGGCGGGTCCGTTATCCGGGCGCCAGCTTGCGGGGCCTGGACCCTTCCCCGCGCGACAGCTTGCGGGTCCCCGTCCCTTCCGGGGCGCCCGCCCGCGGGTGCCCATCCCTTCCCCACCCGCCAGCCACAAAATCCAGCCCCTTGACATGTGACCATTTAGTCACCTATTGTCGGTCCCATGATCGACGACGTGTTCAAGGCCTTGGCGGATCCGACTCGCCGCCGTCTGCTCGACGAGCTGTTCGAGGAGGACGGGCAGACCTTGAGCGCGTTGGAGCAGCGGTTGCCGATGTCACGGTTCGGCGTCGCCAAGCACCTGAAGGTGCTGGAGGGGGCGGGCCTGGTGACGACGCGGCGGCGCGGGCGGGAGAAGTTGCACTTCCTCAACCCGGTGCCGATCCGCGAAGTCCACGACCGCTGGGTGAGCAAGTACGCGGAGCCCTGGGCCTCGGCCCTGACCGGGCTCAAACGACACCTCGAGGAGGAGGATCAACGATGAACGACGAGCAGCTCTACACGGTGGTCGGCGGCCGCGGCACGATGACCGCCTTCGAGATCTACATCAAGACCAGCCCCGAGCGCCTCTGGGAGGCGATCACCGACGGGGAGATGCGCAAGCGTTATAGCTTCGGCGTCGGCACCGAGTCGGAGTGGACGCAGGGGTCGGAGTATCGCTCCAGCGTCCCCGGCGTGGTGGATATCGCCAGTGGCGAGAACGTCGAGGTGGACCCGCCGCGGCGCCTGGTCCAGACGTTCACCGCGCTCTGGAGCGAGGACGTGAAGCGCGAAGGCACCACGCGGGTGACCTGGGAGATCGAGCCGGTCGGCGAGGATTCCTGCCTCCTGCGGGTGACCCACGACCAGCTCGGCGAGGACGCCAACTCAGAACTCTGGGGCGGCTGGCCGATGATCCTCTCCGGCCTGAAGACCCTGCTGGAGACCGGGGAGGACCTGACCACGCCGGCCTCGCTGATGTACGCGGACGCGCAGAAGCGGGGCTGACCCCCTCAGTCGCGGGCGGGCGGCGGCGTCGCCTCCTCGGGGGTGATGCCGAAGCGGCCCTGGTACTCGTCGTTGAGGGCGGGCCAGGGCCCCGCCTCGTGCTCGGCACTCGGCCGCGCGCTCCGGCCGTCGAGGTCGGCGGCCAGCGCGTCGAGGCAGATGTGCCAGCCGGCCCCGTCGCGGGCCGCCTTGAGGCGATCCTCGAAGGTGTGGACGAGGACCAGCACGCAGCCGTCGTCGTGCGGGCGCAGCTCCCAGAGCAGGTGGTCGGGACGCTCGCCCTCCTTCGCCCAGGTGTAGCCGAGCAGCCGCGGCGGGTCCCAGTCGGTCACCTCGCTGTCGGGCATGTCGGCGACGTGGCCGTCCTGGTCCCAGACGACGCGGCCGCCGACCCGCGGCTCGAACGCGGCCGGGGTGGGGTGCCAGGCGAACATCTCCTTGGTGTCGGTGAGCGCCGTCCAGACCCGCTCGGGCGGGTGGGGGAGGGCGCGTTCGAAGCGCAGCGCCGGGCGGCCGTCGACTTCTTCCAGGCGGGCGTACTGGTCGGGCATGGCTACTCCTCCGTTTCGTTGTCGCTGTCGAGGTGCCGTTCGAGCGCATCGAGGCTGCCCTGCCAGAGCCGCTGATAGGGGGCGACCCAGCCGATCAGCTCGGTGAGCCCGGCGGGGCGGAGCTCGTAGATCCGCCGCTGGCCTTCGACCCGTGGCTCGACCAACCCCGCCTCGCGCAGGATGCGCAGGTGTCGCGAGGCGTTCGGCTGGCTGAGCCCGGCCGCGGTGGCGATCTCCCCGACCGCCCGCGGCCCCGCCGCGAGCAGGTCGAGGATCTCCCGCCGCGACCCCTCGGCGACGGCATCGAAGACCTGGCTGCCCTTCGCGCTCATGTCCTTATTCAATCATATGCTTATATAAGCGTAGCGTTACCCAACCGAGGAGGGCCGAGATGAATGCGGATGCGATGACTGTGGAGCGGATCGAGATCGAGCTCGCGGCGCCACCGTCCCAGGTCTACGGGGCGATCGCGACGGCCGCCGGCGTGCGGTCATGGTGGACCGACGGCGAGGTCGCCGAGGAGGTCGGCGGGATCGGCCGGCTGACCTTCGGCCACAGCTGGACCGAGCTGCGGGTCGAGGAGCTGGTGCCCGACCGCGAGGTCGAGTGGACCTGCGTCGGCCAGCAAATCGACCACTTCGACCTGACCGACGAGTGGGTCGGTACCCGGATCCACTTCCACCTCACGCCGCTCGACGACGGCCGCCGCACCCGCCTCGACTTCGCCCACGAAGGCCTCGCCGGCCTCGGCTGCGAGGAGATGTGCGCGAAGGGCTGGGACCACTACATCCGCACGAGCCTCCGTGGCCTGGTCGAGGACGGCAAGGGCGCGCCCGGGCCGGGCGCGGGCAGCCGCTGAAGGAGGCCGCGATCCAGTCGCGCCGGCAAACCGAACCGCCGTACCGCGGTCGTCCTAACGTCCGCTCCACGCCCTGCGGTCGTCCTAGCGTCCGTCTACCGGACCAAAGGACGACCGCGCCTGTGCGACCTGACCAAAGGACGACCGCGCTTCGCGCTGCGGCTGCCTGGTCCGGAGGGGGTCAGCGCTCCAGGGGCTCGCCGTAGACGATCAGGCCGTGGAGGACGATCAGGCAGAGGGCGAAGATGCCGAGCGACCAGAAGGGGTAGCTGCCGCCGATCGAGAGCAGGGACTCGATCGCGCCCAGGGTGGCGGCGATGATGCCGACCGTGCGGCCGTAGACGCCGCCGCTGAACAGCGAGTAGCCGCCGGTCAGCTGCACGAGGCCGATGAGCAGGGTCACCCAGCCCCAGAAGCCGAGGCCGAACACGACGTAGGCCGTCTGGTGGTTGAAGAAGTCGGCGTTGCTGATCGCGGCGATGCCGTAGATCACGTTCAGTACGCCGGCGATGAGCAGCAGGATGGCGGCGAACATCGCGCGCGCCTCGCCTCTCACTTCCACGTCTATCTCCTTTATCCGGGGTCGGGACACTGCCGAAACCGCTTGACGGTGCCATTTTCGGCAGCGGCGGACCGTCCCCTGCCACCGTTTCGGCACACTGAGGGGGATGAACGAGCACGACCACGCCTGCTGCGCGCCGGGCCGCGCCCCGAGCGGGGCGGAGGCCGCGATCCCCGCGAGCGCCAACGACGGCAGCACCGACGGCATGGTCCGCCTCGGCGGCAGCTTCCTGATGGGGACCGAAGACCCCGACGGCTTCCCCCAAGACCGCGAGGGCCCGGTCCGCGAGATCGACCTGCCGCCGTTCTGGATCGACCCGGTCGCGGTCACCAACGCGCGCTTCGCCGAGTTCGTCGACGCGACCGGCCACCGCACCGACGCCGAGAAGGCCGGCTGGTCCTTCGTCTTCGCCGCCTTCCTCCCGGCCGACTTCGAACCGACCCGCGGCATCGCCAACGCGCCCTGGTGGCGCCAGGTCTTCGGCGCCGACTGGCGCCACCCGGAGGGCCCGCACTCGGACCTCGACGACGACCGCCTCGACCACCCCGTCGTCCACGTCTCCTGGAACGACGCCAAAGCCTTCGCCGCCTGGGCCGGCGCCCGCCTCCCGCACGAGGCCGAGTGGGAGATGGCCGCGCGCGGCGGCCTCGAGCAGGCCCGCTTCCCCTGGGGCGACGAGCTCGAGCCGGGCGGCCGCCACGCGATGAACGTCTGGCAGGGGACCTTCCCGTCCCAGAACACCGGCGACGACGGCTGGCTCGGCACCGCGCCGGTCACGGAATACGAGCCGAACGGTCACGGCATGCTCAACATGAGCGGCAACGTGTGGGAATGGTGCGCCGAGCGCTTCGACCGCCAGACGCGGGCGATCCGCGGCGGTTCCTACCTCTGCCACGCCTCCTACTGCAACCGCTACCGGGTCGCCGCGCGCAGCTTCAACACCCCGGACAGCTCGACCGGGAACATGGGCTTCCGGGTCGCCCGCGACGCCTGACCGGCGCCGCCTCGGACGCCCGTCCGCGCCGCCCGGCGGAACTCCCGCGAGGGTCCCGCGCGCCCGGTAGGTTCCACCGAACGGAGTCGGGGTAGTGGTCCCCGATCAACGACGGAGAGGAGAGTCGATGGCCCACCCGACCTTTGAGGACGCCCGCCGTCTCAGCGACTGGCAGCCCCCGCTGGGGGTTGTCTCCGTCTACCTGGCCTTCGACCCCGCCGACCGCGGCGGCGCCTGGCGCACCGAGCTGCGCAACGGCCTCGACGCGCTGCTGGAGGCCGCCAAGGACGCCGAGCACGACCGCCGGCTCGCCCTCCGGGCGGTCGCCAAACGGGTCATCGACCGCTACGAAGACGGCGACCACCGGCCGCCGCCGCGCGGCGAAGCGGGCTTCGTCGAGGTCGCCGAGAAGGGCGGCGAAGAGCACTGGTGGGGGACCGGGGCGGCGCCCCAGGCGAACGCCTGCGTCGAGCTCGGGGAGCGCCCCGCGCTGGCGCCGCTGGTCGACCTCGCCTGCCGCGGCGAGGGGCGCGGGATCGCGATCGTCTCGCTGGAGCGCGTCCGTCTGTTGAGCTTCGCCGAAGGCCGGCTGACCGAGCTCGAGGACTGGGAACTGGAGGTGACGAGCCTCGACTGGCGCGAGCGCAAGGCGCAGACCGGCAACGGCCCGACCCGCGGCGTCGCCTCCTCGGGCAAGGACGAATACGGCGACCGCCTCGACCACAACCGCCACCGCTTCCTCGGCGAGGCGGGCGCGCTGGTCGGCCGCGAGCTGGAAGGTCGGGGGATCGGCCGGGCGCTGGCCTTCGGCCCGGCCGCCGACCTCGAGCACTTCAAGGCGGGCATGAACGCGCCGAACGTGAAACTGGCGGTGGCCGAGAAGGCCGACCTGATCTCGGTCCCGACCGGCAAGCTGCACGAGACCGTCGCCGCCGCGGTCGAGAACGCCGACGCCGATCGCGAGTCGCGCCTCGTGGCGGCGGCGCTGGAAGAGGTGCGCGGCGGCGGCCGCGGCGCGAGCGGCCCGCAGGACGTCGGCGAGGCCGTCGAGGAAGGCCGGGTCGAGCGCCTCGTCATCGACGCCCGCCTCGGCGCCGCCGCCGAGTCCCTGATCCGCGGCGCCCTGAACGTGAGCGCCAAGGTCACCGTCGTCCACGGCCCGGCTGCGGAAGCGTTGCGTGAGGCCGAAGGAGTGGCGGCGACGCTGCGGTATTGAGGGGCGGGGCGGGGGTTCCGTGGGCCGGGCGGGCCTTGGGCGGGGGTCCGGGGCGCTGGCGGCCGTCCGAGTGGGGTCCTGGGCTCCTCATGGGGGTCCTGGCAGGCTGTGACCCCCATGAGGAGCCCAGGACGTGAGGTGTTCGTGGGAGAGGCGTCACAGGGACGTGAGGAAGTCGGACTTCCGTGATGATCAGGTCGGGGTGCCTCCACACCTCGGCCGGATCCGTGACGAAGATGCCGGGAACGTCACACTTTCCGGCCCTAAGAGGCTCTTTTCCGCCCTGAAAGCGAGGCCCGGAAACGCGCTGCGTGTTTTAGGGCCCCTATAGGGGGGTCAATACAC
>CALCIA010000218.1 GCA_937907435.1 uncultured Actinomycetes bacterium | reverse complement strand
CTCCCCGACCCGATCGTCACGTAAGTCCGACTTCCTCACGTCCCTGTGCCGGCTTTTTCACGAACGCCTCACGTCCTGGGCTCCTCATGGGGGTCACAGCCTGCCAGGACCCCCATGAGGAGCCCAGGACCACCTCAGACGGCCGGAGGGGCCGCGGACCCCCGCCCGTCCCGCCCCGCCGCGAACCCGCCCCCCTACCCCAACAACCCCCGCAACTCCCGCATCGCCTTGAAGCTGTAGACGGACTGGGCCGGATCCCCGAAGGGGGTGATGTTCCAGAGGACGGCATCGCGGAGGCCCGCCTGGCGGTAGGCCTCGATCTGGGCGGCGATCTGGGTGGGGGTGCCGCAGAGGGTGTGGTCGCGGACGATGCCCGGGGGGATGTGGGCGACGATGCGTTCCGCCTCTTGGCGGGAGACGGTGGTGGGGAGGAAGGAGTGGAAGCCGGTGCCGCCCTCGAAGGGGGAGGTGCTGCCGTGGCGCTCGTAGGCGTCGGGGCCGAGGTCGACGGCGGCGAAGAGGAGGCGGGCGAGGGGGGCCTCGCACATGCGCTCCAGGGTCTCCTCGTCCGGCGCGCACATCACGTAGGCGAGCATCGAGGGGGTGATCGACGCCGGATCGCGGTTCGCTTCCTCGGCGCTCTGGTGGATCGCCGCC
Source organism: uncultured Actinomycetes bacterium (assembly GCA_937907435.1). Lineage (GTDB taxonomy): Bacteria > Actinomycetota > Thermoleophilia > Solirubrobacterales > 70-9 > VAYN01. Next base: position 4,890 of record CALCIA010000218.1, on the reverse strand, counting down.
AGCTTCTCCGCGTAGGCGTCCGGCCCGATGTTGGTCGGCAGCCAGCCGTCGGCGAGCCGGCCGCAGATGCCGAGCATGCGGGGACCGTGGGCGGCGAGCCAGATCGGCGGCGCCTTGCCCTCGTAGGGGTCGAGCCCCAGCACCGCGTCCTCGAGCTGGAAGAAGCGGCCGTCGAAGTCGACCGGACCGTCGGACTCCCAGAGCAGGCGGATCACCCGGATCGCCTCCTCGAGGCGGCCGACCGGGCGGCTCCACTCGATCCCGTACGGCGTGACGTTCATCCGCTCGCCCGAGCCGAGGCCGAGGATCGAGCGGCCGCCGGCCAGGTGGTCGACGGTGAGGGCCTGCTGGGCGAGCATCGCCGGGTGGCGGCGGATCGTGTCGGTGACGCAGACCCCGACCCGGATGCTCTCGGTGGCGGCTCCCGCGGCGCCCATCATCGTCAGCGGCTCGAAGTACATGTGCGGGTTCGCCTGGTAGCCCCGCAGCGCGGTGACGTCCTCGGTCCACATCGAGTCCGGCGTCCAGCCCATCAGGTGGCAGGGCCACCAGATCGCGTCGAAGCCGTCGGCCTCGGCCCGCTGCGCGAACTCGATCGCCTTGTCGGCCGGCGGCATGATCCGGCCGGGGGCACCGAGGTGCACCCGCATGCCCTGCTCTCCCGTACTCACATCTCCCTCCTCACCGCTCACTTGTGACAAGACCGGGTGAAGTCTATAATGCAGCCAACCGTTTGGTCGAAAAAGTCCGGCGGTCGAGAGTCGTGAACGAGATCGAGCCGACAATCACCGCCTACTTCGAGGCCATCAACGGCGAGCGCTACGACCGCGCCGCCGCCCTCTTCGCGCCCGGCGCCGAGCTGATCGCGCCGGGGATCGAGCCGCTGAGCGAGCCCGCCGAGATCGAGAGCTACTTCGCCGCCGCCCTGCGTCCCTACCCCGAGCACCGCGACGAGGTGACGCGCACGATCCTGGCCGGTCGCACCGCCACGGTCGAGATCCACTTCCGCGGCGCGCTGGCGTCCGGCCAGGCGCTGGAGTTCGACGCCGTGGACGTCTTCGACTGCGACGAGGAGGGACGGATCGTCCGGCTCAGCACCTGGTACGACTCGCACGCCGTGCGCGCCCGGCTGCGGCGCGCGCTCGCGGCGGGGGAGGCGGCCGGATGAGCACCGGAACCGACCAATCGATTGGCAGTGGCAAGGCCGGAGACTCGGTACGATCGACCGCCATGCTGCGCTATCGCACCGAGCCGCCGGTCGCCTGGGCGACCCTCGACCGCCCGGAGAAGCTGAACGCGATGGCGCGCGGCTTCTGGCCGGAGCTGCGCGACGCGGTGGCGCGGGCCGAGGCGGACCCCGAGGTGCGGGTGCTGATCTTCAACGGCGCCGGGCGCTCCTTCTCGGTCGGCGGCGACATCGAGAGCTTCGGCGAACTGGGCGACGCCGGCGACCGCCGCGCCTACATGCGCGAGGCGGTGGGCGCGTTCCGCGCGGTCGAAGGCCTCACCAAGCCGACGATCGCCGCGGTCCACGGCCACTGCGCGGGCGGCGGCTGCGAGCTGACCATGGTCTGCGACATCGTCGTCGCCGACGAGACGCTGCGGATCGGCACCCCGGAGGCCACCGTCGGCCTGGTGCCGGGCCCGGGCCTGGCGCGCGGCTCCGCGCACGTCAACCTGCACTGGATCAAGTACATGGTGATGACCGGGGAGCTGCTCGACGCCGAGCAGGCGCGGCTCGCCGGCCTGGTCAACCTCGTCGTCCCCGCGGGCGAGCACGAGGCGCGCGCCGAGCAGCTGGCGCGGCAGATCGCCGAACGCGCCCCGCTCGCGCTCGAAGCGGCGAAGCAGGCGCTCAACCGCCAGTACGACGGCTGGTGGGAGCAGGCGATGGACACGGTCAGCTTCCTCCAGGGCACCGCCGACTTCGGCGAGGGCATAGCGGCATTCGAAGAGCGGCGGCAGCCGACATTCAAGGGGAGGTAGCGAGGGTGAGCGTGAACAGCCAGCTCGAAGGGACGGATCCGTCCGTGCTTGACGATCCGCACGGCGAGCTCGCGCGGCGGCGGGCGCTGGCCCGCGAAGGCGCGGGCCCCGAGCGGCTGGCGAAGATCCACGACTCGGGGCGCCAGACGGCGCGCGAGCGGATCGAGCAGCTGATCGACCCGGGGTCCTGGTACGAGATCGGCATGCTCGCCGAGCCCGAGCTGCGCCGCCCCGACCGGGTGACGACCGGCGACGGGATCATCACCGGGCTGGCGCGGATGGACGGCCGGCGGGTCGCGATCCTCGCCGTCGACGCGACCGTGCTGACCGGCACCACGGCGCCGGTGAACATGCGCAAGCAGAACCGCCTCGCCGAGTGGGCGGGCCGTCGCGGGCTGCCGCTGATCTGCCTCAGCGACAACGACGGCGGCCGGCTCCCGGACCTCGTCGGCTGGCGCTTCTCCGGCGTCCCCTTCGACTTCCGCACCTTCCTCCAGTCGCCGGAGGGATGCGCCACGGTGCCCCACATGACCGCGGTCCTCGGCCCGAGCTTCGGCGATGCCGCCCTGCACGCGGCGATGGGCGACTTCGTCGTCATGCAGCGCGACGCCGCGGTCGCGCTGTCGGGGCCGCCGGTGATCCGCGCGGCGATCGGCGAGGAGGTCGAGGCCGGCGAGCTCGGCGGGCCCGCCGTCGCCACCGAGACCAACGGCGTCGTCCACGCGGTCGTCGACGACGAGGCCGAGGCGATGAACGCGATGCGCCGTTACCTCTCCTTCATGCCCGACTCCGCCGCCCACCCGGCGCCGACCGCGCCGCCGGCGCCGCCCGCCGTCGACGGCGGCGAGCTGGCCGAGATCGTCCCCCGCGCGCCGCGCCGCGGCTACGACATGCGCAAGGTCCTCGCCGCGATCGTCGACGCCGACTCGACCCTGCACTGGGGCGAGCGCTACGGCCGCAGCCTGATCTGCGCCTTCGCCCGGATCGAGGGGCAGCCGGTCGGCGTCGTCGCCAGCCAGCCGCTGCAACGGGCGGGCGTCCTCGACGTCCCGGCGCTGACCAAGGAGGTCGGCTTCGTCGACATCTGCGACACCTTCAACATCCCGCTCGTCTTCCTCCAGGACGTGCCCGGCCTGATGATCGGCACCGACGCCGAGCGGGCCGGGATCCTGCGCGCCTACGAGGTGCTGGTGACGCGGCTCTCGCGGGCGAGCGTGCCGAAGGTCGCGGTGGTCGTCCGCAAGGCGTACGGCGGCGGGCACATCGCGCTCGGCGGCCGGCCGGTGCGGCCCGACCTGCTGCTCGCCTGGCCGACCGCGGACATGGGCTTCATGGCGCCCGACACCGGCATCCGCACCGTCTACCGGCGCCGGCTCGACGCGGTGCTGGCCGAGGAGGGGCAGGAGGCGCACGACGCCCTCGCCGCCGAGCTCGAGGCCGAGTGGAACGCCGAGGCGGCGCCGTGGGAAGCGGCCGCGAACATCATCCTCGACGACGTGATCGAGCCCGAGACGACGCGGGCCAAGATCGCCGCCGGGATCGAGTTCGCCTGGCCGACCGGCCCCCGCGTCACCGCCGCCGGCTGCTGAGCGGGCGCGTCAACTTCGAGCAATCCCAGAATCGAGAGGAACCCTGATGAAGCAGGAAGGTCGAGAAGTCGTGGTGGTGGAGGCGGTGCGGACGCCGATCGGGCGCGGGCATCCGGAGAAGGGCTATTACAAGGACCTGCACCCGGCCGCGCTGCTGGGACGCACCTACGTCGACCTGATCGAGCGCGCCGGGATCGAGCCGGGCCAGGTCGAAGACGTCCTCGCCGGCTGCGTGCAGCAGATGGGCGAGCAGGGGATGAACGTCGCCCGCAACGCCTGGCTGCAGGAAGGGCTGCCGTTCGAGACGCCGGCGACGACGGTCGACCGCCAGTGCGGCTCGGCCCAGCAGGCGGTCAACTTCGGCGCCCTGCAGATCGCCGCCGGGATCCACGACTGCGTGATCGGCTCCGGGGTCGAGCACATGGGCCACGTGTCCTTCAAGGTCGGCGAGGAGGTCGCCGAGCGTTACGGCAGCCCGTTCACGCCGGAGTTCTTCGAGCAGCACCCGGTGAAGGGCCAGGGGATCGGCGCCGAGATGATCGCCGACGAGTGGGAGATCCCCCGCTCCGAGCTGGACGAACTGGCGCTGGAGTCCCACCGGCGCGCGGCGGCGGCGACCGAGCGCGGGGCGTTCGACCGCGAGATGGTGGCGATCGAGGTCGGCGGCGAGACGGTGAGCAAGGACCAGGGCATCCGTCCCGACACCTCGCTGGAGGCGCTGGCCGCGCTGAAGCCGGCCTTCAAGCCCGACGGGAAGGTCACCGCCGGCAACTCCTCGCAGATCTCCGACGGCGCCGCGGCGGTGCTGCTGATGAGCCGCGAGAAGGCGGACGAGCTCGGCCTCAAGGCGCGCGCCCGGATCATCGACCAGACCACGGTCGGCTGTGATCCGGTGAAAATGCTCGAGGGGCCGATCCCGGCGACGGCGAAGATCCTCGCCCGCAACGGGATGAAGATCGACGACATCGACTACATCGAGATCAACGAGGCCTTCGCCCCGGTCGTCGCCGCCTGGCGCCGCGAGTACGAACCGGACATGGATCGCGTCAACCCCCGCGGCGGCGCGATGGCCCTCGGCCATCCCCTCGGCTCGACGGGTGCCCGCCTGGTGACGACGTTGCTGCACGCCCTGGAGGACGACGACAAGGAGATCGGCTTCGTGACCATGTGCTGCGGCGGCGGCTTCGGGACGGGGACGTTGCTGCAGCGGGTGTAGGGACGGCGGGCGGGCGGCCGGGGACGGGCGGGGGTCCCGGCCCGGCCGGCCGTCCGAGTTGGCGCGGGGGTGTCCTGGGCTCCTCATGGGGGTCCTGGC
>CALCIA010000217.1 GCA_937907435.1 uncultured Actinomycetes bacterium | reverse complement strand
TGCCAGGACCCCCATGAGGAGCCCAGGACCTCCCTCGGACCCATCTCGGACGGCCGCCCGGACCGCGCGAACGACCCGGAGGTGTGGCGAGGCGGCGTCGGGCAGGGGTGGAGCGTCTTGTACCCCGGGGCTTGCGGGAAACGAGGCGTCAGCTCGCGGGGGATCCGCGCGAAGGGGTTAAGCGGAACCCCTGCCCGACGCCGCCGGGGCCTCGAGCCTTGGCGTCTGCCGAACGCCTACGCGTGCGCGGCGATCGCCATCGAGACGAACAGCAGCGCCAGGTAGAGCAGGGAGAAGAGGTAGGTGCGGAGGGCCCAGCGGCGCTCTTTGGTGCGCAGGAGCATGTAGGAGAAGCCGATGAAGATCGCGCCGAGGAGCATCGAGGGGATGAGGTAGGCGACGCCGAGGCCGCCGGCGCAGAAGGGCAGCTGGGTGACGGCGTAGAGGAGGACGGTGTAGAGCATGATCTGGCGGCGGGTCTCGTCCTCGCCGGCGACCACCGGGAGCATCGGGACGCGGGCCGCGGCGTACTCGTCCTTCATCAGGATCGAGAGGGCCCAGAAGTGGGGCGGCGTCCAGAAGAAGACGATCGCGAAGAGGTAGAAGGCCATGCCGCTGAGGCTGCCCGTGGTGGCCGCCCAGGCGACCAGCGGCGGGACCGCGCCGGCGGCGCCGCCGATGACGATGTTCTGCGGCGTCGTGCGCTTCAGCCAAAGGGTGTAGACGACGACGTAACCGAAGAAGCCGGAGAGGCAGAGGGACGCGGCGAGGACGTTGACCTGGGTCGCCAGCAGGAGGAAGGAGAGGGCGCTGAGGGTGCAGCCGAAGAGGATCGCGGCGGCGGGGGAGACGCGGCCGGAGGCGACCGGGCGGTCGGCGGTGCGCTTCATCGTGACGTCGATGTCGCGGTCGACGGCGTGGTTGATCGCTCCGGCACCGCCGGAGGAGAGGCTGCCGCCGAGGCAGGTGATCAGGATCAGGCGCAGGGACGGGTTCCCGGCCACGTACATCGTCGTCACCGTGGTCAGCAGCAGCAGTGACTGGACTTTGGGCTTCGTCAGCGTGACGTAGTCACGGACGAGCTGAAGCGCGGCCGAGCGGGGCGCTTCCCCGACCGTCGTGGCACCGGATTGCATAGCGCCCGTCAGGCTACCGGCTGCGACTCACGGGCCGCGCGCTCCTCGGTCGTGCGGGCGCGGGAGGCGATCGCGGCGCGGATGTCGCGAAGCGGCCGGGCGCTGCGGACGTCCGGCTGGACGTCGAAGTTGTGGATCGGCGGCGGCGAGACCGTGAACCACTCGAGCGTGTCGCCGCCCCAGGGGTCGTGGCCGGCGCGGGCGCCGCCTTTGACGCTCGCCACCGCGTTGATCAGGATCAGCGTGACGCCGATGAAGAGGATCAGCACCCCGATCGAGGCGAGCAGGTTGTAGAAGTTGACGCCGGTGTGGTTGAAGAACTTGTAGGCGTCGACCACCTGGTCCTGTTCCCAGCCCGCCAGCGCCAGCGGCACGAAGGCCAACAGGGTGCCGAGCGCGGTGGTCCAGAAGGAGATCCGTCCCAGCTGCTCGCCCATCGCGCGGCCGGTGATCTTCGGGAACCAGTAGTGGAGGGCGGCGAAGCCGCCGAAGATGCCGCCGCCGATCAGCGCGAAGCTGGTCGCCGCGGTCGAGGCGGTGGTGCCTTTGAGGTAGAAGGCGGCGCCGACCAGCGACTGCTGCATCTCCGCCGCGAGGCCGAGCGAGATCATCACCAGCGCGCCGATCGAGAACAGCATCGGCGCCCGCATCCGCAGCGCACCGCCGTTCAGCGTCGCGATCAGGTTGTAGAAGACGAGGCCGACCGGGACGATCAGGGTCAGCGACAGCAGCATGCCGAAGTACTTCCAGCCGAGCCCGATCGGCGCGGTGTACATGTTCTGCATGTAGGCGAGGGTGCCGATCACGGCGATCGCGGCGAGCGAGATCATCACCGCGTTGCGGTTGAAGAGCTCGTTGCCGGAGAAGACCGCGAAGATCTCGGCGACCGCGGCGAAGGCGAAGATCAGCACCAGCATGTAGGCGCCCGAGTAGAAGATCCAGGTGAAGTGCTGCCAGAGGAGCGGCGCGCCGCCACCGCCGTCGGCGAAGAAGGTGCCGTCGTAGTTGCGGTCGATCATCAGCATCGTGAAGGCGGCGAGGAGGACGGGGCCGATGAAGAGCATCAGCCAGGCGCCGACGTTGGCCGCCCAAGCGAAGATCGGGGCGCGGCGCCAGGCCATTCCCGGCGCCCGGTCGACCTGCAGCGTGGTGGTGAGGTCGATCGAGATGAGGACGAAGCCGAGGGTGGCGAAGCCGCAGGCGGTGAGCCAGGCGTCGACCCCGTTGTTGCTGAGGAAGGCGAGCTCGGAGAGGGGCGGCAGCGGGTTGACGCCGGCCTCGGACGGGGTCCAGAGGAAGCCCGAGTAGAGGACGACCGCGCCGGCGACCCAGAGCGCGCCGCCGATCTGGCTGAGGCGGGGGAGAGCCGTGCCCCGCGCGCCCACCTGGAGCGGCGCGATGTAGAGGAAGAGCCCCATGATCAAGGGCAGGACGAAGAAGAAGATCGAGGTGGCGCCGTAGAGCGAGAGCACCCGGTTGAAGGTGTAGGGCTCCATGAAGGTGTTCTCCGGGATCGCCAGCTGCAGGCGCATCAGGAAGAGCTCCAGGGCGGCGAGGAAGAGGAAGCCGCCGGAGCCGACCATCAGGATCTTGGCGACGTCCTTGTGGTCGGCGCTGGTGACGAAGTCCATCCAGGCCCAGCGATTACGGCGGGGGAAGCCGTCGATGACGATCTCGGGGCGGGGCTCTTGTCTCGTGCTCATTCCTTGTTCCGCCTTACTTACCGACGATGTCTTCGACCACGTAGGCCGCGACATTGGAGATTTCTTCTTCGCTCAAGGTCCCTTTGAAGGGGGGCATACCGCCGCCGCCATTGGTGACCTGTTCTTCGGCGCTCGCCTGTTCCTGGGCTTTCGGCATCGTCGTCAGGTCAGGGCCGCCGGCGCCGCCGTGGCCCGTTTCGCCGTGGCAGGCCGCGCAGGTCGTGGCGAACACTTCTTTGCCCGCTTCGGCGTCAGGCGCACCGCCCGCCGCGGCGGATTCTTCGCCTTCGGCTTCTTCAGATGCTTCTTCGCCGCCTTCTTCCGCCGCTGCACCTTCCGGGCCTTCGCCTTCGCCGGTCGGCTGTTCGGCTTCTTCCGCCGGGCCTTCTTCGGCGGTCTCACCGCCCGCCGACTGTTCCTCTTCGGCGACCTTTTCCTTCTCGATCGCCTCGGCGCCTTCGTTGCCCTTGCGGATGTCCTTCTGCTGTTCGGTGATGAATTCTTCGAAGCGCTCGGGGGAGACGACTTCCACCGCGGTGCGCATCGGCGCGTACGCCTGGCCCGACATCGTGGCCGACTGGCCCCAGAATTCGCCTTCGGTGTCGGCGCGGAAGAAGATCTTGGTGTTCTTGCCGGGGACCGCGTCGACCTTGGGCGCCAGGTCGGGGACGCTCCAGGTGTGGATCACGTCGGTGGAGGCGAGTCTCAGCTCGATCTCGGTGTGGACGGGGATCACCAGCTTGTAGTAGCTGAAGGAGCCGTTCGGGTAGTTGTAGCGCCAGATCCACTGCTGTCCGGTCGCCTTGATGACCAGCGGGCCTTCCAGCTTTTCCCCGTGGTAGGAGGTCAGCCCACCCTCGGTGGTCTTCGGCGTCGAGGTCGCGTTGGAGGTGAAGATGATCCCCAGCACGAAGAGGAGGACGGCGAACCCGGAGAGGACGCCGGCGACGCGCCACTGGAGGCCGACGGCGCCGCGCGGCTGGGTCGCGACGCGCCCCCGCTCGCCGCGGTTGCGGCGGATCGCCCCGAACAGGCCGAGGTTGATCGCGAGGACGACGATCAGGGCGGCGAAGAAGCCGATCCAAATCAGAGTGTTTATCTGGCCGGTGCCAGGCGAGTGCGGCGTCAAGGCGCGGCCATTCTAATCACGGCGAGCGGCGTGGATGCGGTGCGGTCGGTAGGTGACGCGTGGGCTCAACCTATACTCGCCGACGCTATGAGGAGGCGCTCACGGCCACCCAAAGCGGTACGGCTGGCCGTCAGGGCGGGCGCGGCTGCCATCGTCGGCTCGGCGATCGCGCTGCCGCTGGTGCGCAAGCGCCTCCGCGTCCCCGGCCCGGTGACCCTCGCCGTGGCCGCCTCGGGACCGCTCGCCGTCGCCGTCCTCTCCCCGCGCACGCGCCGCCGCGACGTCGCCCTCTTCGCGATGCAGATGTGGGCCTTCACGGTCGTCCATGAGATGCCCTACGACGATCCGGAAGCCCTCCGCCGCCGCCTCTACACCCGCTACCCGATCAAGGTCGACTCGCTGATCGGCGGCGGCCGCCTCCCCGGCGCGCGCCTGCAGACCCTCCTCGCCGGCCGCCGCGGCGTGGCGGCGCTCGACCACGTCCTCACCGTCACCCACTGGCTCTGGTTCTTCGAGCCCTACGTGGTGCTGTCCTGGATCCTCGTCCGCCACCCGGAGAACTTCCCCCGCGCCGCCCGCCAGATGGCCGCCGTCTTCGACGCCGGCGCGCTCGGCTACTGGGCCCTGCCGACCGCGCCGCCCTGGTGGTCCTCGGAGCAGGGCTACACCAAGGAGCCGCTGCGGCGGATCATGCTCGAGGTCGGCGAACCGCTCTGGGGCCGCCTCTGGGGCCCGCTCTACAAGGCGCTCGGCGGCAATCCCTGGGCGGCGATGCCGTCGCTCCACTTCGCCACCTCGGTGCAGGGCGCGGTCTCGCTCAGCGAAGCGAGCCGCGGGGAGGGCGCCGTCGCCTGGGCCTACGCGCTGACCCTCGGCTTCGGCCTCGTCTACCTCGGCGAGCACTACGTCACCGACCTCCTCGCCGGCGCCGGTCTGGTCGGCGCCGTGCGCCGTGCCGACCCGGTCTTCGCCCCCACGGTCGGGCGGATCAGCGCCGTGATCCAGCGGCTCGAGCGGATCAGCGGCGGCGCGCCTCGGTAGCGTCCGGGGTAGTGCCCGACGAGGAGCGTCGAGAAGAAGAGAACGGCGGCGGCGGCCTGACCGAGCTGCCGATCTTCACCACCAAGCGCATGCTGCAGACCGGCGCGGTGGTGCTGATCCTGCTGGTCGGGATCTACTTCCTCTTCCCGAAGCTGGTCGGGCTGGGGGACGCGGTCGGCAAGCTCGGCGAAGCCGACCCGATCTGGATCGCCGTCGCGGTCGTCTTCTCGATCGCCTCCTACGCGACCTACATCGCGCTGTTCAAGGCGGTGGTCGGCGGCGAGGACCTGCGGCTGACCTGGGGCGAGACCTACCAGATCAACATGGCCGGGGTGGCGGCGACGCTGCTCTTCTCGGCGGGCGGCGCGGGCGGCGTGGCGCTGACCTATTGGGCGCTGCGCAAAGCGGGGATGCGGCGCCGCGAGGTCGCCCGGCGCATGGTCGCCTTCGTCAGCCTCCACTACGCCTTCTACCCGCTGGCGCTGATCGTCTTCGGCCTGCTGCTGCGGACCGGCGTCGTCAACGGCGAGAACTCGGTCGAGCTGACGATCATCCCGGCGGCGGTCGCGGGCGTGATGATCGTGCTCGGGGTGCTGGTCACGCTGATCCCCGCCGACGTCGAAGGCAGGCTGATGCCGCACGTCCGCGGCGAGCACATGCGCAGCTTCGTCGAATGGGCCTCGGGGGTGCCGGAGACGCTCGGGGAGGGATTCCGCTTCGCCCTCGGCCTCTTCACCCACCCGCGCAAGGGCGGCCTCGCGGTGCTCGGCGCGGCGGGCTTCTGGGCGGCCAGCATCGGCGTGCTGTGGGCCTCCTTCCACTCGCTCGGCATCCACGTGCCGCTGGCTGTGGTCGTGCAGGGCTTCTTCCTCGGCATGGTCGCGAACCTCTTCCCGCTGGCGCCCGCCGGGGTGGGGGCGGTCGACGCCGGGATGATCGGCGCCTTCGTCCTCTTCGGCCTGCCCGAGGAAACGGTCTTCCCGGCGATCCTGATCTTCCGCCTGGTCTCCTTCTGGATGCCGATCCCACCCGGCGTCGTCGCCTTCTTCCAACTGCGCAACACTGTCCGTCGCTGGGAAGACGAGGGGCTGCCGGTCGACCGGACCGGTGGTACTATAAAAAGTAAAGTATTGGCGGGCGAGAGGTGAGTGAGTTGAGCGAGAAGAAGAAGGTCGAGAACGTGATCATCGTCGGCGGCGGCCCGGCCGGCTACACGGCGGCGCTCTACACGGCCCGCGCCAACCTCGAGCCGCTCGTCTTCGAGGGCTTCCAGTGGGGCGGCCAGCTGCAGAACACGACCGACGTCGAGAACTACCCGGGCTACCCCGAGGGGATCATGGGACCGGAGATGATGAGCCAGTTCCGCGCCCAGGCGGAGCGCTTCGGGACCCGCTTCGTGACCGACGACGTCGACCGCGTCGAGCTCTCCGACGGCGGCGTCCAGAAGGTCTTCCTCGGCGACGAGGAGCACCGCGCGAAGACCGTGATCCTGGCGATGGGGGCGGAGCCGAAACGGCTCGGCATCCCCGGCGAGCTGGAGCTCGGCGGCCGCGGCGTCTCGACCTGCGGCGTCTGTGACGGCGCCTTCTTCAAGGGCCACCGGGTGCTGGTGATCGGCGGCGGCGACTCGGCGATGGAGGACTCGATCTTCATCTCCAAGTTCGCCGACGAGCTGACGATCGTGAACCGGCGCGAGGAGTTCCGCGCCTCGAAGATCATGTACGACCGGGCGCTCGCGGTCGACAACATCGACACCCTGACCCCGTACGTGCCGCTCGAGTTCGTCGCCGGCGATGACGGCAAATTGGCGCAGGTCCGCCTCCGCCACGCCGAGACCGGCGAGGAGTCCGCGGTCGAGGCGACCGGCGCCTTCGTCGCGATCGGCCACGTGCCGCGGAGCGAGGTCGTCAAGGGCCAGGTGGCGACCGATGAGGACGGCTACATCAAGGTCGATCCGGGCTCGACCCGGACGAACCTCGCGGGCGTCTTCGCGGTCGGCGACGTCGTCGACCACACCTACCGCCAGGCGGTCACCGCGGCGGGCACCGGCTGCATGGGCGCGCTCGACGCCGAGCGCTACCTGCGCGACGCGGCGCCGCCGGTCGAGGCCCATTGGTTCCCCGGCGGCGAGCCCGCCGAGATCGCCCCGACCGCATAGGGTCTGGCCCCACGGCCGGGGCTCGTATATTCGTCCAGTCGGCCGGGATCGCTATGTTGGACGGCGATGCCCGCCGAGTGTTCCCATCTCGACTCCGTCCAGTTCCTGGATGTCCCCGAGGACGTCGAGGGCTGCGAGGAGTGCCTGGCGCTCGGCATGCGGTGGGTCCACCTGCGGATGTGCCAGACCTGCGGCCACGTCGGCTGCTGCGACAACTCCGAGGGCAAGCACGCCACCGCGCACTTCAAGGGCACCGGCCACCCGATCATCCGCTCCGCCCAGCCGGGTGAGGACTGGAGCTGGTGCTACGTCGACGAGCTGATGCTGCGGTTGGTGGGGGATTAGGGGCTAGGGACGGCGGCCGAAGTCGTCTCTGGCGGGGGCTCGGGGCCCGGACGGCCGTCCGAGGTGGCGCGGGGGTGTCCTGGGCTCCTCATGGGGGTCCTGGCAG
>CALCIA010000216.1 GCA_937907435.1 uncultured Actinomycetes bacterium | reverse complement strand
CCGGGCCGTGGCGAGAGGGGCGCGTCCGTAATCCGGGCGCCAGCTTGCGGGGCCCCGTCCCTTCTATCCCGCGGCCCATCAAGAACTCCTAACGGCGGCGCTTCGGCGGCGGGCTCTCCCCCTCCTCCCGTTCGCGCTTCTTCTCGGCGCGGGTCGAGCGGATGATGCCGGCGACCACGATCAGCACCGGGATCACGTAGAAGACCCAGAGCCAGTGGCCTAGGTGGGCGGACGGGATGAGGATGGCGCCCAGCATCAGCTCGCCCCCACCGAGAGCAGGTAGAGCCCGAAGCAGGTGAAGGCGACCATCACCGCCAGCATCCAGTACTGGGAGCGGGAGGCGCGGCGGTAGTCGCGCCAGTAGACCAGGGCTTTGTCGTGGGCCAGGGTGAGGCCGAGGACGTGGCCGGCGAGGAGCGCGGCGACCTGGACGTACCAGATGACGTTCGGGCTCAGGGCGCTGAAGTCGATGCCGTATTCGGCGGTGCCGAAGAGGTTCGTCGTCGAGGTCCCCAGCGGGTCCGACAGGAGGTAGGTGAACTGGGCCTGCTCCTGGTAGACGAAGAGGCTGAAGTAGTGGGCGACGAGGTAGGCGAGGGCGATCGGGATCAGCGAGTGGGCGAAGCCGCGGGCCAGCTCCTTGAAGCGCGGCGCGCCGGGGACCGACTGCATCCCCTTCACCCCGAGCAGGTAGACGATCGCGACGCCGGCCACGGTCGCCGCCATGAAGATGGTGTCGGCGATGCGGATCGTCGCCAGGGGGCCGACGCCGGCTTCGCCGAGCCACTTCTCGACGTGTTCGAGCGCCGCTTTGTAGGCGCCGTCCTCGGCCCCGTCGAAGCTGGTCGTCGCGATCGAGGCGATCACCACCGCGGTCGAGCCGCGGACGTCGGTCGCCCAGCGGGTCGCAGCGGCGAGGGGGCGGCGGCGACCGATGCGCCCGTCCTTCACGCCGAACGGCGCGAGCTGGGAGAACATCCCGAAGTAGACCGAGAAGACCTCGCCGCGCGCGCACCATTTTTCGCAGCCGAAGAGGGCCATCATCGCCAGCGTGTAGCCGGTGTAGACGCAGGCGGCGACGCCCGCCGCGTGCGGTTCGAGGCCGACCGCGACGCCGCCGCTGGAGCCGTAGACGACCTCCAGCCAGACGAAGCCGAGCAGGCCGATCGCGGCGGGCCAGCGGCCGAGGCGCTCCGGGTAGGCGAGGTGGCGCATGCGGCGGCCGGCGAGGAGGCGGTAGGCGCCGCCGCCGACCCGCGCGATCGCCCGCCACGGGTTGAAGGCCCGGAAGACGTCGCCGAAGAGCGCCGAGACGAACGGGAAGCCGATCCAGGCGGTGACGAAGAAGAAGGTGATCGCGAAGTTGCGGTCGGGCGCTTCGGTGCCGTGGATGCCGGAGTAGATGCCGACCCCGAGCAGGAAGACGGCAAGGCCGCCGCAGAGGACCTGGATCGGCCAGGAGCGCAGGACCGTGGTCAGCCAGGCCGCCGAGGGGCGCCAGCGTTCTTCCTCGAACCGCGGCTTGCGCCAGGCGGCGGAGAGGGCGAAGAAGGAGACGACGAGGACGATCGACGCCGCCCAGGCGAAGAGCCAGGCGGGGATCGGCAGATCCTGCTTGGCGACGAGGGCGTGGGCGTAGGGCAAGGCAAGGTTCATCGGACGGGACCTCCGTGGCGCGGGCGGCGGAGGCCGGGGCCGATGGCGCGGGGCCGCGGCGCGGCGCGCCAGGATAACGTCCTGCGCCCGTGCGCCCCGGACGCGACAACATCGCCGCCCCCGACCTGCCGACCGGCCTCGAGTGGGTCGGCGCCGAACCGGACTCGATGCCGGCGCTCACCGCGGGCGGCCCGGCGATCATCCACTTCATCGACTTCGCCCAGCTGAACAGCGTGCGCACCCTCCCCTACCTCGGCGAGTGGGCGCGGCGCTACCGCGAGGCGGGGCTCTCGGTGATCGGCGTGCAGACGCCGCGCTTCGGCTTCGGCGCCGACCGCGAGGTCGTCGCGGCGGGGCTGGCGCGGCTCGGCGTCGAGTTCCCGGTCGCGATCGACGCCGGGCGCGACCTCTGGCACGTCTACGGCTGCGAGGGCTGGCCCAGCCTCTTCCTCTGGGCGATGGGCGGCGCGCTCGCCTGGGTCCACTTCGGCGAGGGCGAATATCTCGGGACGGAGGTGGCGATCCAGGATGAGCTGCGGGAGCTCGACGCACTGCGGCCGCTGCCGGAGACGATGGCGCCGCTGCGTCCCCAGGACGCGCCGAACGCGCGGGTGATCGCGCCGAGCGCCGAGGTCTTCCCCGGCGGCAGCTGGGAGCGGCCCTGGATCGCGGGCGAGGACGCCGACGAGCTGGTCGTCGAATACGAAGCGGGCGGCGCCTGGGCCACGGTCGAGGGGTTCGGGTCGCTCACTGTCGCGGTCGACGGCGAGCCCCACGGCGCGCTGGAGATCCCCGGACCGGGGATTTACGAGCTGGCGGCGCACGAGCGCCACGGAAGCCACTCCGTGACGCTCGTCCCGGAGGTGGGGATGAGCGTCTGGTCGGTGAGCTTCGACCCGGGGCTGCCGTAGGGCGGGGTGACTTACTCGGTCCCAGACCGAGTAAGTCACCACAGCGGCGGAGGCGGCGAGCCTCACGCCGTCGCCTTCCGTCGGCTGCCGAGCACCGCGGCGGCGGCGACCAGCAGCGAGATCACGGCGACGACGAGCGCCGCGACCGCGAGGCCCTTGTCGCCGGAGCCGCCGGAGCTCGATTCGCTCGCGCCGCCGGAGTCGGCGGACGACGCTTCGCCGCTGCCCGTCGGCGCGGCGGCCGTCGACTGCCCCGGTTCCTTCGGCGGCGTCACCAGCACCTGCGGCGCCGGGTGTTCGGTTTCCGGCGCGCCGATCCAGCGGACGACTTCGCTTTCGTAGGTCTGGACGGCCTTGAAGGTCAGCTCTTCGCCGGCCTTGCCGGGGATCTGCACGGACAGCGGGAAGTCCTGGAACTCCCCCGGCGGCAGCTTGCCGCCGCTGAAGATGACCTCGCTGACGCCTTCGGTCACCGGTCCGTCGTCGGTCTGGATCGGTTTCTTGAGCTTCGCGTGCACGACCTTCACGTTCCAGCCGGGGACCGCCTGGTAGGAGACGTCGCCGAACCCTTCCGGGAACTGGACCGCCACCTTGGTCGTGTTTTCGCTGTCGCTCTCGTTCGGGACCCGCACGTCGAGCACCGTGTAGGCGCCTTCGGGGGCTTCGTTCGGCTGCACCGTCACGTGGGCCTGCGCCGCCGCCGGGACGAGCAGGGCCAGCGCGAGCAGCGCCGCCGGGACGAGGGTCTTGACCTTCATCTGAATCCTTTCTTCGCGGTTGAAGTCGGCCGACGCCGCCACGTGGGCGGCGCGGGGAGCCGACGGCGGCGCGCGGCCGGCGAGCGCGGCGCCGAGAAGGGCGCCGCCGCGCGGCAGTCGCGGGCGGGCGAAGAGGGGGTGACGCGGCGGTGTGGCGGCAGGCGCGCGGGTCGGCCGGCGGGCACCGGCCAGCCGCAGGCGCAGCCGCTCGCCCGGGTAGTGGCCGAGCAGCAGGGCACCGAGCAGCGCCAGCGCCGGGAGGAGGTAGAAGAGGACGGTCACCCGACCGGCACCTCGATCTCTTCTTCGAACTGTTCGAATTCGGAGACGCGGAGGGCGAGGTTGATCTCCCAGTCGCCGGGAGCGTTCAGGAGCGCGCTGGGGATGATGTAGTGGCCGGGGCCGCCGTTCTGGACGCTCAGCGGCAGCGGCCCGATTTCCTTGTCGGGCAGCGTCGCGGTGACGGTCAGTTCCTTGGCCTGCCTGAACGGCGCGCCGGTCTTCGCGTCGAAGAAGTAGACGTGCATCACGTTGGCGCCGACGCGGGCCGGGTCGACGTCCATCTCCAGCGTCGTCGGGCCGACTTCGGTGGTGATCGAGAACGGGCCGGACTGGGCGGAGACGGGCGGCGCGTAGCTGGCGAGCGCGGCGGTGACGCCGATCACGACGGCGAGCAGCGCCACCTCGGCACGCAGCGCGCGTCGCAGGAGGATGCCGGGACGGCCGGGCGACTCCCCGCGCTCGGCGATCGCCTGCAGCCGCGGCACCGAATCGCGCCGGTTGAATGCCGCCACCGCCATCACGCAGAGCAGCAACAGGAACTTCGCCAGGACCGCGCGTCCATACCCGGTCGAGAAGAGGTCGCCGAAGTGACGGACGTAGACGTAGGCCTGGATCAGCCCGGTGGCCATGATCAGGGCGACCATCGCCAGGGCGACGGTCGAGAACCGCGCAAGTGGGCCGGCGAGGAGGCGGCTGCGGTCAGCGGGGGTCTCCGCCGAGCGAGTGGCCGCCGGCAACACCAGCAGCAGCGCCCCGAGCCCGCCCAGCCACACCGCCATCGCGGCGACGTGGATCGCGTTGACCGTGAAGTTGAGCGCGACCGGGGATTGACTCGAGCCGTGCCCCCCCAGCGCCGGGCACAAGACGAGGTAGACGAGCGGCACGACCACCAACGGCGTCCTGTTGGTCCGAGCAAACCTCACGAAGGGCGTCAGCAGGGCAACCGCCACCCAAGCCAAGAGAGCGAAGCCCCACACCGTCCCGAAGCGGGTCTGCAGGGTCTCTTCGATGATCGTCTTGGTGATCGCCGAGAAGCCGGAGACGCCGGCGGCCTCGGCACCCTCGAGGATGATCTGGGCGGCGGTGGCGATCAGACCGATGCCGGCGGCCACCCAGAGCACCGTGCGGAGGCGCCGCGCGAAGGCGCGGGCGGCCGAGCGTCGCGACACCTCCCCCACTCCCGCCGCCGCGCCCAGCGCGGGCAGCCAGCAGATCAAGAGAAAGGCGATCCCGCCGACCGCCAGCGCGATCGCCAGGTACTCGAGCCCGCGCGCCAGCCCGTAGGCGACCTCGGTCACCTTGCCGTTGCCGGAGCCGCCGATCAGTTCGCCGACGGTCTCGGCCGGCGCCTTGCCTTCCTTGCCGATCGAGAAGACGTAACCACTGGAGACGATGTGGCCGTCGGCGGAGACGACCCGGTAGGTGGCCGTGTAGCTGCCGTCGGGCAGGCCGGGCTTCAGGTGGACGCCGAGCTTCGGGCCTTCGCCGTCCGGGTGGAAGGCATCGCCCTCGTCGACCCGTTCGCCGGCGGCGTCGTAGACGCGCACGGCGCCGAAGTTGCCCTCGACCGGCTCGTCGAATTCGAAGATGACCGCGCCCGGCTCCTGCTTCACCACCGCGCCCTGCGGCGGGCTGGTCCCTTCCAGGCGCGCGTGCGCCGACGCCGCCGAGGGCGCCAGGAGCGCCAACGCGGCAAGCACCGCAAGTGCGTTCGCACTTTGCCGCGCTATGCGCGGCAAAGTGCGAACGCACCGGGTTCGACCGCGCCGGGGGTGGGACCGTCGCTCCACTTACCAGGCCTCCGCCGCGGGCTCTTTCGGCTCGGGAGGCGCGTCGTCGTCGCCACCGTCCCGGCGCCGTCGCAGCCACAGGACCAGGGCGCCGCCCCCGAGCACGATCACGATTGCCGCGATCACGAACGGCAGCTTCGAGGTGCTCGTGCTGCCGACCCACCAGAGCGTCCCGTGCAGGGTGGTCTTCTGTCCGTCCACCGTGAGCGGGATCTCGTAGTCGAAGACCTTGGTTTTCTTCCCCTTGTCCTTGACCTGCGGCGGCAGCTGGCCCGCGACCATCCAGTGCATGCGGTGGTCGTGCCAGATGAAGGTCCCCGAGTCGTCGACCGTCTTCCATTCCGGCGGCGCCGTCGGGTCGGCGCTTTTCGGCACCGCGACGTCGGTCACGAAGCGACTGTCGTTCAGGTAGGTCGCGGGCGATTTCTGGTTGATCTGGACGGTGCCGTCCTTCTCGATCCGCGCGTAGGGCTCGTCGCTGTAGCCGTCGATGACGACTTCGTGGCCCTGCATGTCCTTCAGCTGCATGTAGCTGTCGTAATCGAGCACTTCGATCGAGACGCCGCTGGGCAGCGGTGGCTGGAACGAGTTGATCTCGGACCGGAAGTTCGGGTTGCCCCCGTGGGCGAGGGCTTGGGCGGGTGCCAGCGCCAGCGCCGACGCGAGGGCGAGCGCGGCGACCAGCAGCGCCCGCATGGCGCTCCTCATCGTTTCTCCTTGCATTGCGGTTCGGCGCGCCGCGAACCGCGCTGCGTGCCTTTTCCACCGTATGGCGTGGAAAATCCGCGCAGCGTGCTCGGGCGCTAGAGGGTCACGGCCGCGAGCGGCGGCGCGCGCCCTGCCGCGGCGCCCGCCAGCGGCACGGGCCGCGGCAGGGCGAGGCGACGGGGTCGTGGGGCGGGCGTCGGGCGCCCGTGCGAAATCGTGGGACGACGGTGGCGGGCGGCGGCCCAGCGGATCGCGGCGCGCGCCCCGCGCAGCGCCGCGGCGATGACGAGCCCGAACGCGAGCGACAGCGGCACCGCCCACCAGCCGCCGTCGCCGAAGACGCCCTCGAAGCCGCCGGGGTGGCCGCTCGACAGCATGCCCTCGAGCAGCTCCTGGCACGAGTAGATCGCCAGCAGCGCGGCGCCGACGAGCAGCGCCAGGCGCAGGAAGCCGCGGCGCGGCGCGCGCTCCTCCGCCCCGTCCCGCCAGGCGCTCGCCAGGCGGGCGAGGAAGAGGCCGGCGACGATCGCCACCGACATCGCGATCGGCGCCGCCAGCGCGCTCAGGTACTGGTGCCCCTCCTTCTCCAGCTCCTGGCCGCTGCCGCCGCCGAAGGCGAGCAGGAAGCGCAGCTGGTGGACGGTGAGCACCGCGGCCGGCATCAGCGCCGCGGCCCGCAGGCGAGGTGACAGCAGCCTGTCCATCCGATTCGACACTGCCATGCACTCTATGGTGTGCGCAGAGCGGCCACTTTCCGGAGGAGGAGCGGATGATCACCAAGCTGGACTTCGTCGGAGTCCCCTCGACCGACGCGGAGCGCTCGCGGCGCTTCTACGTCGACACCCTCGGGCTGCGCCCCGACCCCCACGGCCAGTACGAGTTCTGGGCGGGCGACACCTGCTTCGGCATCTGGGAGCCAGCCCGCCTCGGCATGGAGTTCGCGCCCCAGAAGAACGCCCACCCGGCCCTCCATGTCGACGACGTCGCCGCGGCCCGCGCGGAGCTGGAAGCCAAAGGCGTGGAGTTCGCGGGCGAGACGTTCGACACCGGCGTCTGCCACATGGCCCTCTTCACCGACCCCGACGGGAACGACCTGATGCTGCACCACCGCTACGCGCCGGTGGAGTAGGGGGCGAGCGGGCGGCCGCCGGGCGGGGGTCCGGGGGGCGGGCGGCCGTCCGAGGGGGGTCCTGGGTGTCCTGGGCTCCTCATGGGGGTCCTGGCAGGCTGTGACCCCCATGAGGAGCCCAGGACGTGAGGGGTTCGTGGGAGAGGCGTCACAGGGACGTCGCGAAGTCGGACTTACGTGACGATCGGGTCGGGGAGCCTCCACACCTCGGCCGGATCCGTGACGAAGATGCCGGGAACGTCACACTTTCCGGCCCTCAGAGGCCCTTTTCGGGCCGGAAATAGAGGGCCGGAAACGCGCTGCGTGATTTAGGGCCCCTATAGCACGGTCAACTCACGCAGCGCGTAGGTCGGTGTTGCACAACACGGGAGGAAGACCGGAGTTCCCGG
>CALCIA010000215.1 GCA_937907435.1 uncultured Actinomycetes bacterium | reverse complement strand
CCCCCATGAGGAGCCCAGGACACCCGCACCCGCCACCTCGGACGGCCGCAAGCGCCCCGGACCCCCGTCCGACGGCCACCCGCCCAACCAACCCCCTAATCCGCCTTGGCCCGCGGATGAGCCTCGTAGTAGACCTCCTTCAGCCGTTCGCCCGACAGGTGCGTGTACATCTGGGTCGTGGCGATGTCGGCGTGGCCGAGCATCTCCTGGACCGCGCGCAGATCGCAGCCGTTCGAGAGCAGATGGGTGGCGAAGCTGTGGCGGAGGGTGTGGGGGCTCATCCTGCCGTCGAGGCCGACGGAGCGGGCGTGGCGCTGGACGATCTTGTAGAGGCCCTGGCGGGTGAGGGGGCCGCCGCGGAAGTTGAGGAAGAGGCGCGGCTCTTCGCGACCGTGGAGAAGCTCGGGGCGGCCGCCGCGCAGGTAGGCGCGGATCGCGGCGATCGCCTGGCGTCCCAGCGGCACGAGCCGTTCCTTCGACCCCTTGCCGCGCGCCCGCACGAAGCCCTCGTGCAGGTCGACGTCGGCCATCTCGAGGCCGATCACCTCCGAGGCCCGCAGCCCGCACGCGTACATCACCTCGAGCAACGCCCGGTCGCGCAGCGCCGTCGGCTCGGAGCCGTGCGGCGCCTCCAGCAGCTTCTGCACCTCGGCGTAGTTGAGGACGTGCGGCAGCTTTTTCGAGCGGCGCGGCGCCGCCAGGCTGGCGGTCGGGTCGTCGCCGATCAGCTCGTCGCGGCGCAGGTGCTTGTAGAAGGAGCGCAGGCAGGCGGCCTTCCGGTGGATCGTCGCCGAGGAACAGGGTTGGCGCTCCTCGCTGCCGGTCGCCAGCTCGGCCAGGAACTCGCCGACCTCCGCCGGCCGCGCCTTCAGCGCGTCGAGGTGGTGCGCCGAGAGGTACTCGCCGTACTGGAAGAGGTCGGTCCGGTACGCGTTCAAGGTGTTGCGGGACAGGCCGCGCTCCAGCTCCAGGTAGGAGAGAAAATCGAGCGTCAGCGATTTGAATCGCGCGTCGGCGCCGGAGTCGGCGGGCGCAGCGGGGGCGTCGTGTCGCACGGCGATGGCCATGGCCCGGTCATTCGGCCCGGCCCGGAGGAAACCTCCGGGCGCAACGGACCGTGCGTTCGTCGCTTGACGGCCTATGCCGGCGAAGCGACGAACGCACCGGCGGCCAGCGGGGCTTCGAAGAACAGCGGGTCCTCGGCGAGCCGCCGTCCCATCGTGGTCGTGGGCAGGCCTGAAGCCGCGTAGCCGTCGAGGTCGACGGGCGCGGTCTCGACGCGGTGCAGGCCGATGCTGGCGCCGCCGACCTGGGACGCGAGCTCCGGCGCCCCCTCCGGGATCGCGACCGTGACCGGGGCGAGGAGCAGCGCCAGGACGGTGGCGGTGTGGTGGCTGAGGCCGCGGTGGCGCTCGCGGGGGTCACCGGACGACAGGCGCGGGCTGAGGATCGTCGGCAGCTTCAGGGACAGCGCCGCGTGGGCGCTGTTCAGGGCCTCCATGCCGCCGTGTCCGTACTCGGTGTCGGAGCCGATGATGCCCGGGCCGGGACCGACGAGGATCGCGTCCCAACCGAGCGCGCGCGCCGCCGCGTCGAGGGCGCCGACCGTGCTCAGCGCCTCGTGCTCGCCGCCGTAAGACGGCGCCGCGGTGATGTGGCCGGCGAGTAGGCCGCGCTCGCGGAGCTCGGCGACGTCGCGGGAGAGCGAGCCCGGCAGCGCCCCGCCGGCGGTCTGGACGTAGCCGACGCGGGTGCCGGGCCACGCCTGCGCCGCCGCCCAGGCCGCCGGGGCCAGGTGGCCGTGAAGCGGCAGAACCGCGACCGGGATGGCGCGGGCTCCGGGCGGCCCGGCATCGCCACCCCCAGCAGACCCGCCCGGCCCGCGTTCGCGCTCCCCCGCGTCCAACCCCTCCACCGGCTCCACCGGGTGCTGCAGCGAGGTGTAGTTCAGCTTCATCACGTGGGCGTCGCCCTCCATCCCACCGCCCAGCCCACGGGTCAGGTTCACGTGGACGACGTCGAAGCCGCCCGACCCCAGGCCGAGGTCGAGCGCCGCCGCGTTGACGACGACCTCGTCGCCCTCGCGCATCTCCCCGAGCAGCACCGCATCCGCCCAGGCCTGCCGCCGCTCCCCGTCGACCTCGACGACCAGCGGGTCGGCCGAGGCGACGACCCCGCGCCGCAGGTCGAGCCGGCCGCTCACGCTCGCGCGAGGATGCCCTCGCAGACCTCGAGCATCCTGTCGAGGTCGGCGGCGGCGACGTGCTCGTCGGCGGTGTGGACGCCGTCGGGGCCGTTGGCGAGCAGGAGGCTGTCGAAGCCGGCGAGGCGGAAGACGTTGGCGTCGCTGCCGCCGCCGATCGCCTCGCGGCGCGGCTCGACCCCGGCGGCCCGCAGGCTCTCCTCGGCGAGGCCGAGCGCGGTCGAGCTGGACGGCACCTTGTAGCCGCGGAACAGCTCTTCGACCCGCACGTCGACATCGCAGCCGAACTCGCTCGCCCCCCAGGCGCAGGCGTCGGAGATCTGCCCGGCTACCTCGGCGGCCCGCCCGGCGTCGAGGCTGCGCGCCTCGGCGTGGATCGCACAGTGGCCGGCGACAACGTTGCCGGAGGTGCCGCCGCGGATGATCCCGACGTTTGCGGTCGTGCCCTCGTCGAGCCGCCCCAGGTCCATGCGCCCGATCGCCGCTGCGGCGGCCTCGATCGCGCTCGAGCCGTCCTCCGGCCGCACCCCGGCGTGCGCCTCCACCCCGACGAAGTCGGCGAGGATCTTGTGCTGGGTCGGCGTCGCGGTGATCACCTCGCCGACCGGCCCGGCATGGTCGAGGACGAAGCCGACCTCGGCGCGCAGCCCGCCGACATCGAAGGCCTTGGCGCCGCGCAGCCCCTGCTCCTCGGCGACGGTGAGGACCAACTCGATCCCGACCGGCGGCGTGCGCTCCACCCCGCGCCGCACCAGCTCCATGAAGACCGCCACCGCGGCCTTGTTGTCGGCGCCGAGGATCGTGTCGCCGGCGCTGCGGAAGACCCCTTCGTCGTTGACGACCTCGACCCGACCCCGGTGCGGGACCGTGTCCATATGCGCGCAGAACATCACGAACTCGTCGCGCTCCCCGGGCACGCGCGCGAGCAAATTGCCCGCCCCGGCTTCGGCGGGCCCCGCCGCATCGTCCTCGGCCACCTCGAGTCCCAGCGAGCGCAGTTCGGCCGCCAGCGTGTCGGTGACCTCGCGCTCCTCGCCGGTCGGCGAGCGGATCTCGCAGAGCCGCACGAAAGTGTCATAAAGCCTCTCGTTCCCCACCATCGACAGGCTAGACGGGACGGCGGCGCGGCGCTTATGGGCGATCAGCCGCCGCCGAGCGCGCGCGAGACCCGCGCCCCGACCTCAGTCGGCGCTCCGGCGCCAGACGTGGCATGGACCCTTGACCGTGTCCTCGGGGTCGGCGAGCACGTGACCGGCGGCGCCGCGGCAGATGATCGTGTCCCGTTCGCCGTCCAGAGCGTTGACGAAGGTCCGGCCGCCGGAGGCGACAAAGGTGTCGTGGCCCGATCCTCCGACCAAGAGCGCCCGCCCGGTCGTCCGCGCCACGAGGCGATCGTCCCCGGGCCCGCCGGCGCCGGAGCTCGCGTCAACCACGATGCGGTCCGCGCCGAGGCCGCCGAAGGCGACGCCGCCTTCGCCGCGCACCCGCAGGCAGTCGGCACCCGGCCCGCCGAACAGCGTCGCCGAGCGCCGCCCGCTGACCATCCGGTCGGGCCGTGGCGTCCCGTAGCCGAGCAGGCGCATGGCCAGCGGCGCGCCGGCCTGGCGGCAGGTGATCTGCAGGGTCGCTTCGCTGCCCGCGGGCAGGCGGCGGGATGGCAGCACGGCGCCGCGGCGGGTCTCGCGCAGGAGGCTTTCGGCGGCGCCCGGCCCGGCCAGAAGCGAGGCGTTCATCAGCACCGAGCCGGCCGGGCAGCGCAGGGCGAGCGGCGCCGGCAGCGTGGCGCTCCGCGTCAGGGTGGTGAGGCGAAGGTCGACGCCGTGGGTGCCGGCCCGCGCCGCGAGATCGGCGAACGGGCGCGCGTCGCCGACCAGGGTCGCCCCGCGGCGCGCGGACGCGGCGAGGTCTGCGACGGACGCGGTCGCCGTGGAGGACGCCGTCGCCGCCGTCGGCGCGGCGACGGTCGCGGTGTACTTGCCGGACTGCTCGGGGGTGAAGCCACAGCTCGAGCTCGTCGACGGACAGGCCGACGTGTCGCCCTGATAGGCCGCCGTGAGCTGGTAGGTGCCGGCGGCGGGCGGCGTCCAGGCGAGGGTGGCCGTGCCGCTCGCGATCGGCGCGACGGCGACCGGGGTGCCGTTGACCAGAAGGGCGATGTTGCCCCGCGTCTCGGAGGGCGAGATCGAGGCAGTGATCGTCATCGGCTGCCCGGCGACGCCTTCGGCGTAGCCGCCGGTCAGCTTCAGGGCCGAGGTGATCCTCTGGATGCTGTTCTCGATGTGGCCGTCGTGGTCCTCGCAGCCGTTGCTGTAGCCGCCGCTGTCGACGGCGCCGGTCGTGAACAGGACGCCGGCCGCCCAGTGCCTCTTGCTGGTCGCGAAGTTGGTCGCGGTGGCGGTGTAGCTGGAGTATTCCCAGGCCTCGGTGATCGAGACTTCACCGTTGCTGCGCCACTTGCAGTGGGACTTGACGTTGTAGCCGAAGGCGGTCGAGTTGGTCCAGCTCTTGGTGTCCCAGGCGCCGATCGACTTCTTCCCGGACGCCGCGACCTGCGCGCACTGGTAGGGCGGGTCGTTCTTCGAGTACGGGAGCACCGACTGGGCCGAAGGGCAACTGGCGGCGAGCGCCGAGCCTCCACCGAACGAGAAAACGGCCGCCAGGGCGGCGACCGGCACCATCAGCCCAAGGAACTTCATCGATCACTCCTTCAGATCGGTCTTCATCGGTGACGTCCCACGGTCTCCTCCGCGGGAGGCGCGGAGGCTGGCACGACACTTGACGCGGGTCAACCGATCTGGACGGACCTCGGGGCTTCGTGGGCGAGTTCGCAGTTCTCCGCGCATACCGCGGCTTTCTGCGAACTCGCCGGGTGGGGCGGGCGGCGGCTAGGCCGGGTGCTCGGTGCTGGAGCGGCTGATGCCGATGTCGGCGCCGTTGCCCTCGGGCTCGGCCAGCTCGCCGCCGTCGGCGGGGACTTCGCCGGCGTGCATCGCCGCCGCGCCGACGAACTCGCGGAAGAGCGGCTCGGGGCGGTTCGGGCGGGAGTTGAACTCGGGATGGAACTGGGACGCGACGTAGAAGGGATGGTCGGGCAGCTCGACCATCTCGACCAGGCGCTCGTCGGGCGAGGTGCCGCCGGCGACCAGACCCTCGTCTTCGAGCTTGCGCCGCAGGAAGAGGTTGACCTCGTAACGGTGGCGGTGACGCTTGTAGATGACCGCCTCGCCGAAGATCTCGCGCGCCCGAGTGCCCTCGTGGAGTTTCACCGGGTCGGCGCCGAGGCGCATCGTGCCGCCCATGTCGCGCAGTTCTTTCTGTTCGGGCAGCAGGTCGACCACCGGGTAGGGCGTCTCGGGATCGAACTCGGAGGAGTTGGCGCCGTCCATCCCGGCCACGTGGCGGGCGAACTCGACCACCGCGATCTGCATCCCGAGGCAGATCCCCAGGTACGGGATCTTGCGCTCCCGCGCGATCTGCGCGGCGCGGACCTTGCCCTCGATCCCGCGCTCGCCGAAGCCGCCGGGGATGAGGATCCCGTCGAGCCCCTCGAGCGCCTCCTCGTCGAGGTGCTCGGAGTCGACCAGCTGGATGTCGACGTTGACGCCGTGGTGGATGCCGCCGTGCTCGAGCGCCTCGATCACCGACTTGTAGGCGTCCTCGAGCTGCACGTACTTGCCGACGATCGCGATCCGCACGTTGCCGGTCGCCGCGTCGGCGCGCCGCACCATCGCCTCCCAGTCGGAGAGGTCCGGCGACGGCGCCTCGAGTCCGAAGTGGTCCAGCACCAGGTCGTCGACGCCCTCGGCCCGGAAGACCAGCGGGATCTTGTAGATGTTGTCGACGTCGTGGGCGGAGATCACCGCTTCCACGGGCAGGCTGGCGAAAAGCGCGATCTTCTCGCGGATCTCGCGGTCGAGCCGCCCTTCGGAGCGGCAGACCAGCGCGTGCGGCTGGATCCCGATCCCGCGCAGCTGGTTGACCGAGTGCTGGGTCGGCTTCGTCTTCAGCTCCCCCGCGTGGCCGACGTACGGCACCAGCGTCAGGTGCACGAACATCGCCCGCTTCGGGCCGAGGTCCGTATGGAGCTGGCGGATCGCCTCGAGGAACGGCAGCGACTCGATGTCGCCGACCGTGCCGCCGATCTCGGTGATCACGAAGTCGACCGCCTGGGACTCGGCGACGATGAGGATTTTCTGCTTGATCTCGTTGGTGATGTGCGGGATCACCTGGACCGTCGCGCCGAGATAGTCGCCGCGCCGCTCGCGCCGGATCACCGAGTTGTAGACGCCGCCCGCGGTGACGTTCGACGCCCGCGAGGCGTTTTCGTCGGTGAAGCGCTCGTAGTGGCCGAGGTCGAGGTCGGTCTCGGCGCCGTCCTCGGTGACGAAGACCTCGCCGTGCTGGAACGGGCTCATCGTCCCCGGGTCGACGTTGATGTAGGGGTCGAACTTCTGCAGCTGGACCCGGTAGCCGCGCGAGACGAGCAGCCGGCCGATCGAGGCGGCGCTCACACCCTTGCCGAGAGCCGAGACGACACCTCCGGTAACGAAGATGAATCGGGTGTCGCCTTGCGTGGATGACCTCATGCTCTGCCGATCGAGTCTAGCCAGCGGAGGGGCGGAACCCGGTCGATGGTCGCCGAGATCGAGCGTAACTCCCCATAAACCGTCAAAACGAGCACCACGCCGAGGGCGATCAGGCGCGCGTCCGGCGACAGGACGGTGAGCAGCCAGACGCCGGCGATCGCCCCGATCAGGTTCGACCCGGTGTCCCCGAGCATCGCCCGCTCGCCCAGCGTCAGCCAGGCGCCGACCAGCGCCGGTCCGGCGAAGATCCCCAGCAGTTCGATCGGCGCCAGCGTCCAGGCGCAGAGGCACAGCCCGGCACCGAGCAGCGCCAGCGCCTTCTCCGCCCGCCCCGGCCGCAGGTCGAGCAGGTTGAAGAGGTTGGTGGCGAGGACGAAGAGGACGACGTCGGCGACGTAGCGCCAGGTGGGGAGTCCCTGCCCGGAGACGACGTAGGCGGCGAGCGCGACCGCGCCGATCGCCTTGATCGCCCCCGTCGACAGTCGCCCTTCGCGCAGCGCCCCCCAGTGGCCGCGCCAGCCGCGCGGCGTCGCCGCCGCCTCGCCCTGGCCGAGCGCGTCGTCGAGGAAGCCGAGGAAGGCGACCCCCAGCACGTAGGGCAGCCAGCGGCGCAGTTCGGGCGCCAGCAGATCGAGTCCCGCGCGGTCGTTCAGCACCGCGAGCGGCGCCAGCGCGACGAGCGCGACCGTCGCCAGGATCGCCCCCAGCGGGAAGGCCAGCGAGGCGCCGCGGTAGTTGGTCCGCACCAGCCCCGCGTCGCGGAGGCCGCGCGCCCCGGCGGGCAGCATCGGCACCGCCAGCGCGATCGCGAGCGGGAATCCCACCCAGTGCAACTCAGTGCCTTTCCCGGCCGGGCACCTAGCCCCCCGGCGCCAGCAGCTCGGGCAGCAGGCGGTCGGCCGAGCTCTTCACGCCGAAGCTGCCCTCGGCCCCGTTCAGCGCCGACACCAGCGCCACCATGCCCGCCGTGTTGTCGATGTCGTCGACGGTCGAGAGGCCGTTGGACTGGAAGAAGGAGATCGAGGACGGTTCGGTGCTGGTCGACTCGACCCCGACCGCGGGCACGCGCGTCGCCGTGATCCCCTTCAGCATCGCCGTTTCCAGCTGGTTGGCGGTGGAGCGCTGCACCGGGCCCATGCTTTCCGGCTGGGCGCGGACGACGATCACCCCGTCGAGCGGGCCGAATTCGCCGCTCGCCCGCGAGAAGAGCTGGCCGCGCACCAGTTCCGGCAGGGTCCCGCCGATCACGATCTGGCGCCCGACCCCGACCCCGAGTTCGGTCAGCTGGTCGGGTTCGGTGCGGATTTCTTCGAAGCGCGTGCCCGCGAGTTCTTCGGCGAGGCCGCTCAGGTTGACCGGCTCGCGGACGACCCCTACGCCGACCAGTTTCGCCCCGGTCGGCCCCAGCGCGTCCTCGACCGCGGCGGTGATTTCGCCCGGCAGCCCGCCCAGCGCGACCACCGCGATCCGCTTGCCGAGCAGCCGTTCGCGGGTCAGCACCGGGTAGACCTTTTCGTCGAATTCGTTGGCGCGGCTGAGTTCGCCGGAGAGGTCGTCGGCGTGCGAGCGGGCGTCCTGGAGATTGCCGACCAGGCTCTGCTCGAGGTTCTTGCGGGTTTCGGTCAGCGCGTCGCCGCCGAACTCGGCGCCGATCAGGATCCCGACCGCGAGAGCCAGGAAGACCGCGATCAGGGAGGTTGCGTGGTAGCGAGCGCTGTAGCCCATTTGACCTGCAAAGGCTAGAGATCGGCGGGCCGTCCGGCGAGCCGGATCAGATCCCCAGCCAGATCCTGACCTTCAGCCAGAAAAGCTCGAAGACGTCGTTCAGGGCGGGCGAGGTGATGATCAGGATCGTCAGCAGGACGAGGAAGGCGACGATGAAGAAGATCACCGGCATCAGGGTCGAGCTCGGCCGGTAGAGGCGGCTCACCCCCTTGGCGTCGACCAGTTTCTCGCCGATCCGCAGGCGGGTGAGGAAGGTCGAGGACATGCCGCCGCGCTTGCGGTCGAGGAACTCGATCAGGTTGAAGTGGGCGCCGACGCTGACGATCAGGTCCGCCCCCTTCTCGAAGGCCATCAGCATCGCCACGTCCTCGCTGGTGCCGGCGGCGGGGACGACCTTGTGCTCGAGGCCCATGTCGACGAGGCGCCGGCGCCCGGGCGCGCCGCCGTCCGGGTAGGCGTGGACGATCAGCTCGGCGCCGCAGGAGAGCGCCGCGTCGGAGGCCGAGTCCATGTCGCCGAGGATGACGTCGGGCCGCAGGCCTGCCTCCAGGAGGCCGTCGGCGCCGCCGTCGACCGCGACGATCAGCGGCCGCACGTTTCGGATGTAGGCGCGCAGCGCTTTGAGGTCACGGCGGTGGCGCTCCCCGCGGACGACGATCAGGACCTGCCGGTCGCGGAAGGAGACCCGCGTCGGCGGGAAGTCGATCGAGCCGGTGAGGATGTCGGTCTCCTGGCGGATGTGCTCGACCGTGTTCTCGGCGAACTCGGCGAGCACCTCGTCGATCCGTTCGCGCTGGGCGGCAAGTTCGCGTTCCAGCTCGGGGACGGTGAGCACGGTGCCGCGCAGGATCTCCTTGCCCCCGGCCTCGACGGCGCCCTCGCCGGTGACCGTCACCGCCTGGCCATCGCGGAGCAGGTCGAAGACCGGCACCTCCGGCGCGTCGACCAGCCGGATCCCGGCGCGGGCCAGCATCAGCGGCCCGGCGTTCGGATACTTGCCGTCGGAGAAAGGCGAGGCGTTCACCACCGCGGTCACCCCGCAAGCGATCAGCTCCTCGGCCGCGATCCGGTCCACGTTGACGTGGTCGATCACCGCCACATCCCCCGGACGCAGCCGCTTCACCAGGTGCTTGGTGCGCCCGCCGAGCCGCGCCGTCCCCTCGATCGGGACCGGACTGGCCCTGGTTGCGCCGCGACGTCCGAGCAAGGCGGGCAGGCGACGACGACTGGTGGTTGCCACGCGCTCAGGTTATGCGACGGGGTTAAGGGGAGCCAAATCGCATGAGTCTTGGGTGGTCCTTATGGCGCTGTGGGCGGGGGTCCGGGGGCTGGTGGCCGTCCGAGGATGGTCCTGGGCTCCTCATGGGGGTCCTGGCAGGCTGTGACCCCCATGAGGAGCCCAGGACGTGAGGCGTGCGTGGGAGAGCCGGCACAGGACGTCGCGAAGTCGGACTTCCGTGACGGAGATGCCGGAGAGCTTCCACACCTCGCCCGGATCCGTGACGAAGATGCCGGGAACGTCACACCTCCCGGC
>CALCIA010000214.1 GCA_937907435.1 uncultured Actinomycetes bacterium | reverse complement strand
CGTTGCCCTGGCGGAGGATGCGGCCCTCGCGCTGCTCGACCTCGGCCGGCTTCCAGGGGGCGTCCAAGTGGTGCAGGGCCACCAGCCGCTTCTGCACGTTGGTACCGGTGCCCATCTTCGCCGTGCTGCCGATCAGCACCCGCGTCGAGCCGGCCCGCACCCGGTCGAAGAGGGCCTGCTTCTTGGCGTCCGAGTCGGCGTCGCCGATGGCGGCGATCTGCTCCCGTGGGATGCCAAGGGCGACCAGCTTGGCGATGATCTCCTCGTAGACGCCGAAGCCCCAGGGGGTCGGGTTCACCCCCAGGTCGCAGAAGACCATCTGCGCGCCCCGGCGGTCGGCGGTCTGCCGCCAGATTCGGGCCACGTTGTCGGCCAAGGCGTTGATCTTCGAGCCGGGGTGGTCCGCCGCCGTGGGCGAGAGTAGCCGGGCGTCCAGGGCCAACTTGCGGCCGTCGGTGGTGATCGCCAGGGCGTTGTCCTCGCGCGGATCGACCTTCTCCGTCCGCAGCCGTTCGTAGCGCCGCACCAGCCCGGCCTGCGCTTCGACCTGCTCCTCGGACATCGGGCAGGCGACCACGGCCGGCTTGCCACCGTCCAGCTCCGGCCGGGGCAAGTCGAGCGTCTCGGCCGTCCGCACGTCGGCGAACGCCCGGAACATCTGCTGGAGTTCGGGCAGGTTGGTGAACCGGGCGAACCGGCTGCGAGGCCGCAGCGATGCCCCGTCGGGCGAAATCTCCATCGTGTCCACCACCTCGCCGAAGGTGGCCGCCCAGCCGTCGAAATGCTCGATGCCCCGGCTCCGCAAACCCTCGGGATCGAGGAACCGCTGCATCGTGTAGAGTTCCACCATCGTGTTCGAGATCGGCGTGCCGGTGGCGAAGGTGACGCCGTGGCCGGGGTGCTTTTCTCCCAGGTGGCGGGCCTTCATGTACAGGTCGAAGGCCCGCTCGCTGCCGCCGGTCTGGATGCCGGCGACCCGTTCCATCTTGGTCGGCGTCTCCAGGTTCTTGAAGTAATGGGCCTCGTCGATGAAGACGTGATCGACCCCCAGTTCGTCGAAGACCAGGCCGTCATCCTTCTTGTCCTCGGCGGCCAGGCTCTTAAGCCGCTCCTCGCGGCGGGCCTTCTGCTTCTCGATTGTCTTGATGATGTTGCGTGGCGTGCTGCCGCCGGCATGGTCACGCAGCAATTGGTCATACTCGACGATCTGCTCCCGCAGGAAACGCTCCTGATAATCCTTCGACATGCCGATCCGCTCGAAACTCGAATGGGTGACGATGATGCCGTCCCACTCGCCGCCGGCGATCTTGGCCGTCAGCAACTTGCGGCGGTCGCGGGCCAGGTCGTCCTTGGTGGCCACCAGGAGCTTGGCGTTGGGATAGAGCTGCATGAATTCGCGGGAAAACTGCTCCAGCATGTGGTTGGGCACGACGTACATCGGCTTTTTGACCAGCCCGGCCTGCTTGAGCTTCATGCCGGCGGCGGCCATCGTGAACGTCTTACCCGCCCCCACGGCGTGGGCCAGCAGCGTGTTGCCGCCGCTCATGCCCCGCCACACCGCGTCCTTCTGGTGCGAGCGCAGCTCGACGCCCCGGCTCATGCCCGGGAACTCCAGGTGCGAGCCGTCGAACAGCCGGGGCCGGAGGTTGTTGTAGATGTCGTTGTAGGTCCGCACCAAACGCTCGGTGCGTTCGGGCTCGGCGAACACCCAGGACTTGAACCGCTCCTTGATGAGCTTCTGCTTCTCGCGAGCGGCGAGCGTCTCCTCCTGGTTGACCGCCCGCTCCTCGCGATCGCCGTGGTGGATCGTATCGTAGATCACCGGAGTCTTCATGTTTAGGACCAGGTCCAAGAGCCAGGTGCCGTTGGCCCGGGGCGTGCCGTACTCGGCGGTGGCGGCCACCGACGCCTCGGCGGTGTGGCTGGCCTCGACGCTCCAGAGGGCGTCCTTCTTCAGATGGCCGACCTGGACGGCCGAGGGCGCGACCCGGAACAGCTCGGCGGCGAACGCCTGGACGTCGGCCTCCGGCAGCCAGGGGGCTCCGAGGGCGGCGTCGATGTCGCCCGGCAGCACGTCCTCGGGCTGCACCGCCCGCAGGGCTTCGGCGTTGCGGGCGTAGTCCGGCCCGGCCCGCTCGGCGGCTTTGAGCTTGGCCCGCACGTCGCCCGACAGGTACACATCGGCGGTCCTCCAGGTCTTCGTCTCCGGGTCGCGATAGATCAGGTCGCCCAACTCGGCGACGACGGCCGTCTCGGGCTGGCCGTAGAGCCGGGCGATCAGGGGCAGATCGACGCCGCCGGTGCGGTCCAGCGACACCAGCAGACCCTCCTCGGCCGATGCGACGGCCGTGATGGGCGGGCTCTCGCCGACGACGTCCCGCAGCAGGATCGGCGCCTTGACCGCCTTGCCGGTCGTCTCATCGTACTCCTCCAGGGCCATGACCAGCATGGCGTCCGGGTCCTCGCGGAACTTCGCCAGGTTGGGCATGCGGCGGATGACGCCGCCGTCCTTGGCCGGGGTGAAGGTCGTCTTGTTGATCGGTCCGTGGGCGGCGACGAAGCGGTCATACGCCCGGTTGAGCGCCCGGCGGGCCTCGTCCCGATGGGCCTCGGGCCAGCCCTCGTTCTGGGATTGGAGCACGCGGCGGGCGAGGTCGCGCAGCTCGATCAAGGCCCCGATCTTGCGGCCCCCCGGCGTGCCGTCGGCCCGCAGCAGCACGCCGCAATAGGTGACCGGCTCTCCCCGACCCCCCTCCACCTGGCGGATGATCCGATCGTCGCCGATGAACATGCTCCCCTCGGTGACGTGCCGCTCGGGCGGCGGCGGCGTGAAGGCGGGCGCGGGCTCCTCGGCGACGGCCGCCGCCCGCGTCGGCGCCAGTTCCGGCAGGCGTCCGACGGCCGCGTCGAGCCGCGTGGCCAGGTCGCCTTCGGAGACGACGCTGTAGCCGTCCTCCCCGCCGTAGAGCCGGTCCTTGCGGCTCCAGGCGCCGAGCACCTGCTCGGGATGGTTCAGGAAGTAGCGGTTGATCGCCACCTCCACGCCCTCGATCGCGAGTGGCCCGGTGGCCAGCCACGCGGGGTCGGCGTGCCGGGCCGGCACGCCGGGGGTCCGCTTGCGGAGGAACACGATGTCGGTGACGACCGCCGTGCCCTCGCGCTTGAAGGCGTCCGACGGCAGCCGAATCGCCCCCAGGAAATCGGCCCGGTCGGCCAGGCATTCGCGAGTGGCGGCGTTCTGCTTGTCGAGCGTGAAATGGCTCGTCACCAGCGCCAGGACGCCACCGGGCTTCAGCGCGTCGAGCGACTTCGCCAGGAAAAAATCGTGCAGGGGGAGCCGTTGGCCCTTGTAGTCGAGCCGCACGTCGGCGAACGGCGGGTTGCCGATCACCGCGTCGAGGCGGCCCTCGGGCAGCTTGGTGTCGCGGAAGTTCTCGATCCGGATGTCGGCGTCGGGGTGCAGCGCGCGGGCGATGCGGCCCGAGACCGAGTCCAGTTCGACGCCGATGAACCTCATGCCCTCGCCGGCTCGGCCCAGGAAATTGCCGGTGCCGCAGCCGGGTTCCAGCACGGTGGCGTCCCGGGGCACGCCGAGGCGGCGAACCGCCCGGTGCATGGCGTCGATCACCGTCGGCGACGTGTAGAAGGCGTTATAGGTGCTCCGTTTGGCCGAGTCGTATTCCTCGGGTGCCAGCAGCGATCGCAGCTCGTCGCCGAGGGCTTGCCAAGTGGCGTCCTTGTACCGGCCGGTGACGGGATCGGGGAACAGCGACAGGGCCACCGCCCCGAAGCCGCCGAAGCGGGCGAGGATGTCGCGTTCCTCGGCAGTGGCGGGCCGATGCGCCCGCTCGACGGCGTGCAGCGTCTTGATGGCGGCGAGGATGTCGCGGGCCTTGGCTTTCTCGCCGCGCGCGATGGTGGACGGGTCGGTTTCTTCCCCGACGCGGTCCCCCTCGTGGCCGTGAGGCCCTGCCTTTGGGGGCCTTTCGCCGGGGACCGATGCCAGACCGACCGCTCGCGATCCGCGCAAGGGAGCAAGTGGGCTGGGGTCGCTGTTCTCGCCGGCGGGGCTCGGCGGCAATCGCGGCGAGGCGGCGCTCGTCAGCGGCGGCGAGCTGAAAATCGGCAGCAGTGGCTGGCCGCGCGATGCCCTTACGCGGGCGGCGTGGGTCGGCGGAGGGAACTCATCGCCGCGTCGAGCGACAGGGGATCCGCCTCGTCCGTCGGAGACGCGGAGTGCAAACGGTCCCGCAGGTCCCGTATCGCCAACTCCAGCGCCTCGGCCGCCACCTGGCTCGGGTCGCCGCCTGGCCGATGGCGGGCGATCACCCCCTTCCACGCCTCGTGGCCGGCTTTCAGCTCGAGTGCATAGACCTCCATCACCGTCAGTACCATCTTGGTGCTGCGGAGTCGCTCGTACAGTTCCGGCTGGTCCTGGATCAGCTCCAGGGCGATCGTCTTGTAGTGCATGCGGGCCTCCTGGCGGGTTGGGGGTGAGGGCGTCCTGGAGCGAGGCGGTCGCGCCGGCGTCCGACGTAAACCCCGGTAACAGGGGCGTCCGGGAAGAGGGCCGAAATTTCATGGACGAGGCATGGCTGACCGATCGCTGTTTGTCCCCGTGTTAGCACGGATCGGGCCGTCGCGCAACGGCCTTCTGGCCGGCATCGTGGCGGCGACCAACGAGGACGCGGCCCGGCCCTCACCGTCCCCGGCCCTGGTCCCTCTCGGACTCGTACCTCTTGTTGAGGTCGCGCAGCAGCACGTGCCCGGCGCTCGTCAACGACGCCAGCGCCATCGCGACCATGCTCACCATCGCCACGGTCTGGAACACCCGGCAGCCGGAGTCTCTCGACATCGCCATCGATTCCTTGGCGATCGTCAGTGCGCTGGGGTGGGGTGACATTCCGCTCATGGGCCGAACCGTAGGGCACTCTCCTCGACCCGTCAACAAATTTCGACGCGGGCGACCGTCCGCGTTATCGACACGCCTCTGGGCGTCGGCCCGACCGGCTTCGCCCTCTCCTGGGTCAGTCGTCCAACTCAGCGGCCGGTCACGCGATCCGGGGGAAACCGTTTTCACGGTGAAAACGGCCGGCCTCCCGTCCTTAGCCGAGCTAAGGGGAGACGCCTGACGAAATCCATCAATTTTGTGGGATGCAACAAACCGCTTGTCCGAGTGGAAATCATCCATATGATTTACTCCAGCAAGTTGCATCACTCCTCCGGTTGATCCCCATGCTGCGAATCCACGAAGTCACCTCGGCCACGCACGCGAAAGCCTACTACGCGGCCAGCGACTACTACACCGAAGGGCAGGAGGTCGCGGGCGCGTTCATGGGCAAGCTCGCCGAGCGGCTGGGCCTCTCCGGAACGGTCGATCGAGCCAGCTTCGAGGCCCTCTGTGACAACCGGGACCCGAGGACGGGCAAGCCGCTCACGCCGCGGACCAACGCCGAGCGGCGGGTCGGCAAGGACTTCGTGTTCTCCGCGCCGAAGTCCTTCAGCATCGTCGAGGCCCTGGCCAGCGAGAACGAGCGGCAACGCCTCCTGGGGGCGTTCAACGACGCCATCGCGGAGACGCTTTCCCAAGACATCGAGCCGGACGTGCAAACCCGCGTCCGCGCCGGCGGGGCGGACGCGGACCGCACCACGGGCAACCTGCTAGCGGCGGCCTTCGACCACTCGACCGCCCGGCCGGTCGGAGATGCGGCCCCCGACCCCCACCGGCACAAGCACGTCCTGGTCTTCAACGCCACCCACGACCCGGTGGAATGCCGGATCAAGGCCGGGCAATTCGGCAACATCAAACGAGACGGCGAGTATTACACCGCCGCGTTCTACGCGCGGCTCGCCTCCCGGCTCGAAGGCATGGGCTACGCGATCGACCGTCGCGGCGGCAAGGCGTGGGAAATCGCCGGGGTGCCGCAACCGGTGATCGACAAATTCAGCAAGCGAACCGAGGAGGTCGAGGCCGAGCACGCCGACCGGCTGCTGAACGATCCCGATTACCGGCCGGGCAACAAGCATGAGTTGGGGGCCAAAACCCGCTCCAAGAAGCAGAAGGAGCTGACGCCGGACCAGCTCCGCAAGGAATGGGACGGCCAGCTTACCGACGCGGAGCGGGAAGCCCTGGCGGCGGTGTACCGCAAGGAAGTCGCCAAGGGGCCGGAGGTCACGCCTGGCCAGGCGGCGGCGTTTGCCATCGCCCATTGCAGCGAACAGCTTTCGGTGGTGCCGGAGCGGGAATTGAAACGGGTGGCCCTGCTGCACGGCCTGGGCCATGTCACGCCGGACCAGATCGCCGGTGAACTGCCTCGGCATGGCGTGCTTACGGCCGAGATCGACGGCCGGAAGATGGCCACCACAAAAGAACTTCAGGCCGAGGAACGGGCCATCATCGCCTTCGCGGCTCGCGGACGCGGCGGCGTCCGCCCGGTGGGCGTGCCGGATGGCCTGGAACGCGGCAAACTCAACGATGGCCAGTGGGAAACCGTCATCGGCCTGCTCTCCTCCGAAAATCGGGTGAATCTCTTCGAGGGTCCGGCCGGGGCGGGCAAGTCCTGGTCGCTCAAGAAATTCGATGAAGGGATGCGGCTGGCGGGCAAGCCCGTGACCTACCTGGCCACGTCAACCGATGCGGTGGGCGTGCTGGAAAGGGACGGCTTCGAGGTCAACACCGTGGCCCGGTTCCTGCTCGACGAGCGGATGTGGGACGCGGCCAGGGGCGGGCATGTCGTCGTCGATGAGGCCAGCATGCTCGGCCATAAGGACGCGGCCCGCTTCTTCGACCTGGCGGACAGGCTGGATTTGAAAGCGGTCCTCGTGGGCGATCCGATGCAACACGGCTCGGTGCCTCGCGGGGCCTTGATGCGGATCCTCAAGGAATACGCGGGCATTCAGCCGTTCCTCCTGACGGAGATCATGCGGCAGGAAAACGCCGATTACCGGGCGGCGGCGAAGATGTTCTCGGAGGGCGACACGCTTGGTGGATTCGTGGGGCTCGACCGACTGGGATGGATCCAGGAAGTTACCGTCCCGACGGATCGCTACAGGCGGATTGCCGCCGAGTATCTGAAGGCCCTGGACGACAAGAAATCGGTGCTGGTGGTGAGCCCCACCCACGCCGAGGCGGCCAAGATCACGCGGGAAATCCGCGACCTGCTCCGCGAGTCCGGGCGGCTCGGCGAGGAGGATCGAGTCTTTACCCGCCTGGCGCCGGTCAACGCCTCCGAGGCGGAGCGCGGTCAGGCCAGCACGTTCCGACCGGGCGACGTGCTCCAATTCCACCAGAACGCCAAGGGCTTCAGGAAGGGACAGCGGCTCACCATCACCGATCCCAGCGACGCCCCCGTCTCGGAAGCGGCGAAGTTCTCGCTCTATCGGCCCGGGGCCATCGCCCTGGCCAGCGGCGACAAGATCCGGTTCACCGCCACGGTCAGGACTCGCGACGGCAAGCACAAGCTCACCAACGGCTCGACGCAGGCCGTCGCCGGGTTCACGCCGGGCGGCGATATCGAGCTGGAAAACGGCTGGGTGGTCCCGGCCGATGCGGGTCATTTCCGAAGTGGCTTCGTCGAGACCTCCTTCGGCTCGCAAGGCCGCACCGTCCAGCGGGCCATCCTGGCAATCGCCTCGGATTCCCTGCCCGCGACGAACCAGGAACAAATGTATGTGTCTAGCAGCCGGGCCAGGGAGCGGATGACGCTCTACACGGATGACAAGGAGGCGGTCCGCCAGGCAGTGCAACGCAGTTCGCGGAAACTGGCGGCAACTGACTTGATAGCGAAGCATCGCCAGATGGCCGACCTGATGCGGCAGCATCACGAGCGGCGTCGGCGGTCGAAAGTCATCGCCCACATCCGGGCGGCGTGGCAAGCCGCCCAGCAACGGCGACAACAACCGGAAAGGCAGCAGGTGAGCTATGGCCGATAGCATGACCCGCCCCCGGGCGGTCCCCCCGTCGAGCATTCGGGCACTGGTCGAGCGGGGGCAGCAGGCGGCGGCGAGCCAAGCGGAAACGCCGGGGCAGGACGGCGCGATCTCGGAGCGGGATGATCCCCTCCCCCGGCCTGGCGATGCCTACCGGGTGCATTCCCGGCACGGCAACAAGCCGGAATTGACCATGCATTTCGTCCTCAAAGGCTTCGCCTATGAGGGCTTTTCCTACGCGGACTTCGAGCGGGTTCGGCTGGTGCCCGGCGATAAGCCGGGCAGCGGCCCCGTGCTGATCGTGCGGTTCAGCGGCAGCGTGGTGACGGATGTGCGGATCGAGGGACGGCACCTGCATTCGCTCTACCACTGGATCGGCCTGCATGGCGTGTCTTGGGTCTGGGAGCATCCCGGACACGCGGACTTCGCCGATGAAGCGGAGCCGATCATCAAGCGGATCACCTTCCAGGAGGCCCAACGCTGACCCGGCGAGCGAGCGCGGCCGGAGGGATGGGGCCGGGCTTCCCCGGCCCGGCCCTTCAGTAATCGTCGGGCATCAATACCGTGGTCACGCTCCGGTCGGCCTCGGTGATGATCCAGAAGCGGTCAACCCCGTGGCCGTACACCGATAGGAGCCGGTAGCCTTCGCGGAGCGAAAACTCGTTCTCCCGCCGGTCCTCTTCGCCGACCTCGCCCCAATCGCCAGCAGCGTGGCGTTTCAAGCCCTCCCGCACGGCGGCCGGGTCGAGTTGGGCCGATGCGTTGGCCGTGATGACGACCTGGCCAAGCGGGAATTTCGGGGATTTGATCGCGATGATGCTAATTACCATGATTTGTTACTCCATTTGTGGTTTCGGTCCTCATGGCCCGGCCGGCAAGCCCTCTCCGCTTGCCGCCTCGCCATAAGACAGAATGGATGCCCTCCGTTCGGGGGTCGCGGCCGTCACAGCCCCCGGGCCAGCAACGAACGGCTGCGTGAGGTTGGCGGCCCGCCGCCTAGCGAACGCGGTGTTCGGCTGTGCCGACCGGCGGGCTTGACGGGTCTCTTCCGCGCAGGGGGACACCTCCCCCTTCGGTCTGCCCAGGGAGTTGGCGTGCCCTGCCGGGCACGCGCCGCGGATCGTTGGGGCGTCTTTGGAATGGGATCGGGATGAGGCTTGGGGGAGCCGCTAGCGGATGCGGTTGCGGGGAGACAGGGCGATGGCCTTGTCGAGGGCGTCGATGATGGCCGACATTTCGCCTTTCAGGACGCCGGTTTCGTAAGCCTCGCCACCGAGGTCTTTCAGCATCTTGTCGAATCGCTCAACGCGAAGGGCGTTGCCCTCGGCGGGCAACTCGAAGTCGAGCCGGTAAACGCCGTCATCCTCTCGCTTGAGGACCGCGAGGAAATCGTAAGGCTTCAAGCCGCGACGTTCGGCCAAGTCATTGAGCTTGGTCAGGACGGCCACGTCCTGGTTATCCAGGAGGACTTGGGGTGGGTTCTTCATACCCAGTCGATTCTGACCCAAATTGTTTAATTTTCAGTAAACGCCCCGCCGCCGTCGCTCCCGCAATCCGGACTAGCTCCCGCGACGGCGGCGGAACAGGCATGAATCGATCCGCTTGCCCGCATGGATCGGCCGGCCAAAGCCCTGGGGCCTGCCCACGCTGGATGCCTACGTGGAGGCGACGCCGACCCGCATGGGCGAGAACCGCGACGTGAGGACCGACGCTTGCGGCGAACCACTTTATGGGCTGACGGCGGCGGGCGCGCTCGCCGACGGCAAACCGCGGGTCGACCTCGAAGCCGACCAACGCCCCACTGACGGTCGTCATGGACCCGCGATCCGGGCCACTCGCCTGGTTCCTCGGGGACGTTCTGATCGCCGCCACGCCACGAGACGCGACGCCGAAGCAGGCGGGCGACCGTCTGGGCATGGACGCGCTCTTGATCGCCCATCTCGCCTGGGTCGGCCGGAACCTTGGCGGTCGGGGCCGATGGAGGGTGAAGTGACCGGGCGGGGGCCTCTCGCGAGCCTTCTACTCCAACCCGCTCGGGTCAGTGCCTGGCCGGGGGCCGAATGAGGCCGCGTCGCCGTATCGTTGCGTCGCCTCCCCCCGGTGGAAGATTTTCAAGCTGCCGCCCCGGTCGATGCGGGGCATGGACATGAGCAAGGAAAGCCTGCCGCACAGCAGAGTCAGTTGGGCATAGAACAGGGCTTCGGCGTCCGGCTCGATCCCCTCCCCGGCCGCCACCTCCGTGACCTGTCGGTATCGTTCCGCCAACGCCTCGCTGTCCGGCGCCAGCCGCAGGGCGGTCAGGATGCGGGCCAGGCTGAACGCATACCAGATGTCCTTGCGGTTCCTGAGCCGCAAGCCGCTCTCCTCGTAGGTCCGGGCCGAGAAATCCCCCCGTCCAAGCAAAGCGAAGGCTTCTCGGCCGCGAAGCAGCTCCGGCGTGGGTTCGAATTCGAGGTGATGGACGCCGAGCTCATTCAGCTTCCAACCCTCCCTCGGGCTGATCCGAAGCCCACCGCCGCCCGCCCGCCCTTCGGGCGGCGGGGCGGCGTCCAGCCGAGTTCCGAAGGCATGGACCAACCGCAACACGTCCTCCTCGCTCATGCCGACGGTGGCGACCAGGCTCCCGCTCCTTACGGCAAACACCTCGATTTCGGCCGTCGCCCCGATCGCGGCGGCGAGCCGTTCCATGCGGTTGATTAGCTCGTCCGACGCATCCACGTTCTGAAAGTTCAACGTGAAGTGGATGCTCACGCCGGAAATCCGCCGGCCCTCCGGCGGGGAATACTCGCCCACGGGACCGGCGAGCAAATCGGCGTGGCTCACGCCAAGGGCCTTGGCGATGGCCATCAGAGTAGCCGCGTAGACACGTTTTCCAGAATCGTTCTCGATGCTGTAAATCGTCTTGCGGCTGTATCCCGCCCTGCTCGCGAGCTCGCCCTCCTCCCAATCACGCTGAAGCCGCAACGTCCTCACCGCATCGCCCTTGATGGGCAGGGTCCGTCCCTTCGGTAGCGGTGGGTTCATGGCTTCCATCGCGGTCTAATCCTGGGCTTCGCGGGCCTCGGCGGAAATCTGCGGAAGTCTGCCAGCGTGGGGGGAGCGTGCCGTTTTCCCCGCGTAGATTTTGGATGTCGGGGAAAGGAAAAGCAATCCGCCCGCCCGCGGCCCGCCGGTGCCGCGGGCGGGGGCGATCGACCGGCGGGGAATTCCATACATCGGAGCATAACTCATGATTTGCCCGAATTGCCGCTCCTCGCGAGTGGTCCACAAGGATCAGGAGTTCCAGGAGATGACCCACCGGGCCAAGCACCACGCGGGCCACGGCGCCCTTCACGCCATGCAGGGCCATCCGGGCATGCTCGTGGCCGTCGCCGGGGGATGGCTCATCGGCAAGGCCGTCCACGTCCTCGCGAAGCCTTGGACCTGCCTGGCCTGCGATCACCGGTTCTCGTGACCGGCTGATCCCTCGGCCCATTCGCCTCCGTTCAGTCGGGGCCGGGCCGCTCTCATCGCGCCATCGTCGTCCGCCGCCCGCGGCGGGTCTGGCCGTTCCACGCACTCACCGAAGGACCAAGCCCATGTTCCCGTTGATCCCACTGCTGGGCTGGACCGGCCTCATCGGCGGTGCCGGTTCGCTGCTCTGGTACGCCAGGCTCTCCGGGAAGGACAAGGCGAAAGCCGACCGCATCGCGGAGGACTACGCCTCCGACCTCTTCGACAAGGCCCGATGGCAACTCACCAGGTCGGAAGAAAACCACGTTCGCGCCCTGACCAAGCACCATTTCGAGAACTGATGCCGGGCGGCCCCGTCTCGGCCGCTTTCGCGGCGGGATGGTCTTACCGGCGGAAGGAGAAGCCATGCCCGAAGCCACGCTGCTGATGATCGCGGTGGATGAGGTCTGCCCCGATCCCTCCCAGCCACGCCAGATGTTCGACAAGGACGACCTAAACCGGATGACGGCCAGCATCGCCGCCCGAGGCATCCTGCAACCGATCCGTGTCCGCTGGGACGACCAGCGGGCGAGCTGGGTCATTATCAGCGGCGAGTGCCGCTGGCGGGCGGCCAAGCAGGCGGGGCTGGCCACCGTGCCATGCCTGCCGGTCGAAGGCGAGTTGTCCGAGACGGACCTGTTGGCCGACCAGATCATCGAGAACACCGTCCGCAATTCGCTCAAACCCCTGGAGCTGGCCCGGTCCCTGGCCAAGCTTAAGGCCCTCAAGGGTTGCACGTCGCAGACCCTCGCCCGCGAGTTGGGCATCAGCGGCGGGGCGATCACCAAGGCCGAGGCCCTGCTGTCGCTGCCCGATGAGATTCAGGCGATGGTCGATGACGGCCGCGTGCCGGAATCGGTCGGATACGAAATCTCCCGCATGCCCGACGAACATGGCCAGCGCGAGCTGGCCTACTCGGTGGCCGCCGGCCAGATGAATCGCGACCACGTCGCCGAGGTGGTCCGCCAGAAGATCGGCCGCAAGGATGTCCGGCCAAAAGCTGGGCGGCTCTCCTGCAAACTCGACGGCGGCATTTCGGTGACGGTTAGCTCCGGCGACCCGCTCACCTGGGACGAGCTGATCGCCGCCCTCGACCAGATCAGGAAGCAGGCCAAGAAGCTGTACGAGGATGGCAAGGACATCTCCGCCCTTGCCCGGCTGCTGCGGGCGTCGTGACCACATCGGCTATCCGCGTACTCGGATACTCGAATAGCCCACCCCCTCTTTCGGAGATGAACCATGCTGGAACTGCTTCGCCTGCTGGTAATCGTCGGTGGCCTCATCACCATGACATTCATGGTCCTGCTGGCCCTGCCGCAATGCCGCCTGCGGGAGATGCTGATGCCCTTCCTGGCCTGGGGCTTCGTGGCCCTGTGCGGGGTTTACGCGATTTCCCCGGTGGATGTCCTGCCGGAAATCCTGCTCGGTCCCTTCGGCTTGGTGGACGATCTCGCGGCCGTGGTGCTGGGCGTCGGCACCGCTGTTACGACCATCCAAAACCGGAAACGGAACGCTCATGGCTAAGGACATCTATCCCCGCCCGGTGCGCGTCCGGCACCGGGCGGGGCCACCTATCAGGCGGCGGAAGTTCTCCCGCCGCCGGACGCTGGCCCATGCCCTCCGGGTCTGCCTGATGGCCGCATGCCTCGGCGTCGTTTACAGCATCTTCGAGGCCGTTTCGCGGGTGCCCTACCTCGTCGGATTCATCGCGATCGGCCTCCTCCTGCGGCGAGCCGTGAACCGCCAGGCGGGGTGGACGCACGGGACGGCGCGGGTGGCGGGCTTCGCCGACCTGTCCCGTAGCCGCCTGCTCGGGGATGACGGCCTGATCCTGGGGTGTGCCAGGCTCGTGGGCGGGCCTTCGCTCTGGCAGGCCGTGGGCGGGCTGTTCTCGGCCACAACCGACTCGGAATCGGCCTGCCGCCTCGTCTTCGCCCGCTTCCGCCGCTGGCGGTGGGCGTCGCACCGGATGATCCGCCTCCGGGAATTTG
This sequence comes from uncultured Actinomycetes bacterium, assembly GCA_937907435.1. Lineage (GTDB taxonomy): Bacteria > Actinomycetota > Thermoleophilia > Solirubrobacterales > 70-9 > VAYN01. The sequence continues at coordinate 39,417 of CALCIA010000214.1, read as the reverse complement.
TGCATCTGGCCACTTTCGCCCCGGCCGGTCGGGGCAAGAGCGTGTGCGTGCTGATCCCGAACCTGCTGTCCTACGCCCGGAGCTGTATCGTCACCGACCCCAAGGGCGAGCTTTTTACGGCCACGGGCGAGCATCGACGCCGGAAATTCGGCCATCGCATCATCCGGCTTGATCCTTTCGGCCTGTGCGGGCCGGGCTCCGACACGTTCAACCCGCTGCTCTTCATCGACCCGACGGCGGACGACTTCCTCGACCAGTGCCGCGACCTGGCCAACATGCTCGTGGTCCGTTCCGGCCACGAGACGGACCCCCATTGGTGCGATTCCGCCGAGATCGTGCTGACGGCCTTCATCGCCTATGTCTGTGCCTGCGAGGAGCACCCCGCCAATCGGACGCTGAACCTGGTCCGGGAGTTGGTTTCCTCCCGCTTGAGCTACGCGACGGCGGTGGAAACCATGCAGAAGGTCGAATCCCACGATGGCGTCATCAGGCGGCTGGGGAACCTGCTCTCGTGGTACGCGGACAAGGAGCTGGGCAGCGTGCTCACGACGGTCCAACGCTGCACGCAGTTCCTCGATTCGCCCGTGGTCGCCAGGAACACGAACGCGGCAAGCTTCGACCCGCGTTGCCTGCGAACCGGCCGGGCCACGATTTACCTGATCCTACCGCATGACAAGTTGGTAACGCTGGCCCCGCTGATGAGACTGTGGGTGGGAATGATCCTGCGGACCATCACGCGGGGCGTCCCCGACGATCGAAACCGGGTGCTGTTCCTGATCGACGAGGCGGCCCACCTGGGCAAGATTCAGGTGCTCGAAGACGCGGTGACGCTCATGCGGGGCATGGGCATCCGCATCTGGTTCTTCTTCCAATCGGTCACGCAGCTCCACGCCTGCTTCGGCGAGAAGGCGTCCACGATCCTCGACAACATCGAGACGCAACAATATTTCGGCATCAATTCCTTTTTCGCGGCCGACGAGATCAGCAAGCGGATCGGTGACGCGACGATCTCGACGATCACGCGGGGGGATTCGACCGGCTCCTCCCGGCCCGTCCCGAATAACGGCCAGCAGGGCGGCAGCGAATCGACCGGCACCAGTTTCAACTACGCCGACACCGGCCGGCGGCTCTTCAAGCCGGAGGAGTTAATGTTGCTCCCGGATGACATGGCCCTGGTCTTCCATCGCAACCTGCCGGTGATCCCGGCCAAGCTGCTCAAGTATTTCGAGGCCGAAGCGTTCCGAGGCGGCGGCACCGGCACGCAGCCTCGGCTGGGGGCGGCGGCGGTCCTGGTCGCCGTCGCCTGCCTCATCGCAAGCGGCGTCATCGCCTCGGCCGCGGCCAGCCTGCCCATGCCGCGACCCCGGCCGAGTCGGCTCTCCCCTCCCAGCCCGGTGTATCGCTCCCCTGTCCGGCCTCCGGCCTGGCAGGAGAGCGAGCAGCGTTCCTCGCCCCGCGAGGTCGTTCCCGAAGCGGAATTGCCTGGGATCGAGGACTTTTTCGAGGATTGACGGCGATGACCACGCGGCTTTCATCGTCGGGCATCAGGTCCATTTCCAAGGAGAACTGCCGTGGAAGCTCACGAGTCCGGCCAGTCGAACAGCGGGACGGGCAGCCTGATCGGCGCCATGTTCTCGGCGACCAAATCCACCCTGTCCTCGGCTTGGAACGCGATCACCAGGGACGGTACGCTCGCCGCCGCCGGGCGGCAAGGGGCCGATGAGCTGGGGATGGCGCTCAAGGCGTTCCCCGGCTCCATCCAGGTCGAGGAGCCGGGCACCCTCTGGAATCCGACGCAGGGCGAAATCGCGGCGGCCCGCAACCCTGAGCTGCCCTCGCCCTCCGAAATCGCCCGTGGCAAAGACGCCCACGCCGGGGCCGGGCAGGATCAGAGGCCCGGCCTGGTGCTGATCTCCTCGACCCCGACGCCGAGCGAGGTCGCCAAGGGCGGCTCGGCCGACCTGTACGGCCCAGAGCAAGCCAAGGGACAGTCCCTCCCCACGCCGGGCGAGATCGCCCGCGACCAGGGCGACGTGCTCACGCAGGAGCAGAAGAGTTGGGTTGATCGCGAGGCCGAACGGCAGAAGGCCAAGGAGGAAGGGGCGGCCGAAAACGACCAGAACGAGCGGGCCAAGGGCCGCTCCCTGCCCGAGGAACAGAAGGAGCGGGAGCAAAGCCGTTGCCGCTGATTGCTAGGCCTTCCGCCTCGGCGGAGGTCTGACAGTGGCCCCTGACGGGGAAATGGCCTTCCCGTAGCGACCGGACGCAAAACGTCGCCAAGGCGGTTCCGACCAGGGGCGGGGTACCTCACGGAACACCTGGAAACCTGGACAAGCGGGCGGCAGCAGGTGGGATTTCGGCCAGAGATTGAGCCAGGTCCGAAGAAGGGCGTCCGTCCCGGACGGACTTTATGCGGTAGGTCGGACTCTTCCTCCGAGGCAACGGCCGTCGATTCGACGGGCTTTGCGGCCTCGGTCGCCGGGCACTTGTCGCGGCACACGAGCTCCCCGGTGAGCGGACACTCGATTTGGCCGGGGCAGTCGGCCCGCGTGGGGTCGGTCTTCTCGGCCGTGGCCGCGAGCGGGCAGCGGTCCCTACAGACCTCCTCGCCCGTGAGCGGACAGACGACCTTGCCCGGACAGTCGCTCCGCTCGGTGTTGGTGTTGGCCTTGGCCAGCGGGTAGGCGGCCACGAGCCCGACGAGGGCCACCAGGCCGAGCAGACTCGGGACGATGAGCCTCTTCATCGCGGAAACCTCCTTCGACAAGGGTTCCAGAGCTTCCGGGGCACGCTCCCCGGAAGCGACATCACGCCTTCTGACCGAGCCCCGCGGCCCGGAGCGTATCCGCGTCGGGTCCACGGCCCGAGCAGCAGCCTGCAAGGTTGCCGTCGATGACGATGGCGGGCATCGAGCGGACCCCGTACCCCTTGGCCCGCTCGGAGACGTTCGGCTCCTTCATGTCGAGCACCTCGACCTCGCAGGCATCGCAGGCGAGGCTTTTGACGAGCGTGACCGCCTCGTCACAGGCCGGGCAGCCCGCCGTGAAGATTTCGACCTTCCGTTTTGATGTGGTGGACATGACGCTATTTCTCCTCGTTGGTTGTACCGTTCAGGCATTCCAGTATGGGGCAATCGGTAAGCGGGCCTTCGCCAGAGCACGAGGCCGTGAGGCTGTTCAAGGCCCGCTCGATGGCTTGCAGGTCCGCGATTTTCTCCCGGACATCGCTCACCTTCTCTTGGGCCTTGTGCCGCACGTCGGCACAGGTCGTCCCCGGCTCGACTCGCAGGGCGAGCAGCTCTCTAACCTCACGGAGCGAGAACCCCAGCTCTTGGGCCCGCTTGATGAACCGGATGAGCCGAACGCTCTCGGCCGGATACTCGCGGTAGCCGGAGACTCGCCGAGGCGGCTCGGGGATGAGCCCCTCCCGCTCATAGAAGCGAAGCGTCTCGACGTTCACCCCGGCCCGCTTGGCGAGTTCCCCGGTTTTCAAGTGTTCCATAGCTCCCTCCCTTACCCGATGCAGTCTACGGCCCGTACCTTAGTGCGGAGTCAAGGGGACCCGGGACCGATTTTCGCAACCGACCGACCGCCCGGTTTTTCCGGAGATAATTCCCTGTGCCTCTGGCTATTCACCTGGCCAAAATTCCTGATTTTCGGCCATCCCCAGCATCCTCCTGAAATCTCTAGAAATCCAAGAGATTACGGCAGGGGACCGCTCGTGGTTTTTTGTCCAGGGGGACGCACCGGGTCGGAACCGCCTTGGCGACGTTTTGCGTCCAGTCGCTACGGGAACCCCAAATTGTCGTTCGCGGCCTGGGCCGGGCGACCTGGTGATTCGGCACGCGGCGAGCCGCCACCGTGGGCCGGCGTCGCCACGGCCGCTACTCTCGCTCGCCATAGAAGCGCTGACGACCGCAGCGTTCCATCGCGACCGTGATGTCCCAGGTCAGCCGGTGCTCCGGGCAGCTCCGCAGTCGGAAGTCGGCCGCTAGCTCCCGGCGTAGCTTCTCCTTCCGGCGACGTATCCATTGGAAAAATTCCGCCAGGGTCATCCAATCCGAGAAGAGCCGCCAGTTGTCGTTATCGTGGCGGTCGGCGAACGTGGTGAAATCGACGTGTCGTACGCCACCCGCTTCAGTCATTCGAACCATACATCCTTCCTGTAAATTTATTAATGATCATATATTAGTTTTCCAGCCGCGCCAAGCGGCACGCCTCCGCATGCGCGCCTGGATACGCGGGTATCCGGCTGTTTCGCCCTGCGGCCGATTTTCCCGCCGATTCTTCGCTTGCGGATTTTAATGGCTTGCCCTAAAGTGCGCACCCGAACAACCCGCTAGCTGCGTATCCGGACAGTCGGCTACGCGGCATTAAGGAAAAAGCCTATGATCGTCACCGTAGCCAGCAACAAGGGAGGAGTCGGCAAAACCACGACCGCGATCCACCTCGCCGCATTCCTCCAGGCCCTCGCCCCCACCCTTCTCGTTGATAACGACCCGAACCGCTCCTCCACCGGCTGGGCGACCCGGAGCGATAACGGCCTACCGTTTCGCGTCGTGGACGTGAATCAATCGCTCAAGGTGGGTCGTGATTACGAGCATGTCGTCTTCGACACCAAGGCCCGGCCGGATCGAGAGGAGCTGAAGACGCTGGCCGAGGGCTGCGACCTCATGGTCATCCCAACCACGCCTGACGCCATGTCGATCGAGGCGTTGATGGGCACGGTGGATCTGCTCCGCTCGATCGGCTTCACCGCGTACAGAATCTTGCTGACGATCATCCCCCCCTACCCCGAGCGGGACGGCGAAGACGCGCGGGCGATGCTCTCCGAGGGCGGCTATCCGCTCTTCGAGACGGGCATCCGCGAGGCGAAGGTCTTCAAGCAGGCGGCCCTGCGGGGCCAGATCGTGAACCAGATCAAAGGGCCTCGGGCGGTCGTCTGCTGGGAGGATTACGCCAAGGTCGGCGCGGAGCTGGTGCGATGAGCGATCCCCGTAAGAAAGAAAACCTGTTCGCCAAACTGGCCGCGCAACAGGCCAGGCCGGAGCCGGAAGCCCCCGCCCTCGCCACCGAGTCCGGCAACGCGGACGCCCCCCCCTCCCCTGCCCCGATCGAGACGGCCAGGCCGAAGGCGACTCCCCGGAAGAGGACCGACCCGGTAAGGGGCAAGCGGGACAACCCCACCTACTGCCAGGCCAACGCTTACGTGCCGAAATCCGTCCGCAAGGCGGTGGACAGGGAACTACTCGACATCGATGGCCTCGACTACAGCAGCCTCGTGGAAGACCTTCTGCGGAAATGGCTTAAGTCACGCGGCGTATCCGAATAACCGCGTATCCGGTTGATCGGGCAGCAGGACACCCGGATACCCTTGTGACGCCTAACCGGCGAGCCAGCTAGGCGGATACTCGGCTAGCACAAAACCCGCCCGCCGGCCGATGGATTGGAGCGGAGGCCGAGCGTCTGCCGATGATGTTTTGCGGCCACGCCATCTTGCCGGCAAAGCGGCCGAGCCGAAAAACCTGAAGGAGGCATTCCGTCATGTCGACCGATACGCCAGGGCCGCAACCGTCCAAACCTCGCAAGCGGTCGGCCGCTAAAGCGGGCGAGCGTTCTTCCGCTTCCAAGGTGAAGGCGACGATCCATCTGACCGTCGAAGCTTCTCAGCGGCTAGACATCCACGCCACGATGATGGGGATGGACCGCTCGGCGCTCGTCGAAAAACTCATCAACGAGCACCTGCGGCGTTATGTGGTTTCCGACCGGGGCGGGCCGGATAACTCGGCCGGTGCCGAAGCGGCGGCATAGGGCAGGGGGAGTGTCGCCAGGAGGATACCCGGCTACCCGGGTATCCGGGAAACCGGCGGCTCGGGTTCGTCGTCACGCGGCGACAACTCGAAGGAAAGGCCCGCTGCCTCATCGAGCTCCTGGTCGGCCCGAGACCAGCTCTTTCGCGGGGCGGCGGACCACTTCTCCACGGCGGCCATCAGGGCATCGTACCGGGCCTGAAGGGCTTGCAGCCGATCCACCAAACTCCCTTCGCCCCTGTGATGATTGACGACGACCTGGGCGACCGCGCCGACCCGGCGGGCTTCTTCGCGCCCGCAGTCGATCACTTCCTGGACGGCATCCGCGAGGTCGTACAGTTCGACGTTCGGGTAGTAGGCCATACCACGCCTCCTCGGGTCCGAGGTTGAAGCATTTCGAGTATCCGCGTATCCGGGTATCCCCGCAAGAGGAGTCCAAGCACGCGGCTACGCAGGCCGCTGGCTGGCCCAGGTCCGGGGGCGACCAACGGGAGCCATCCCTAAAACCCGCGATACCCTTCTTGCCCTTTCTCCCCCGTACCCCCGCCGGGGGCGGAGGGGGGAACCCAAACGGAAAACGCGGCGAAGCCGCCACCGCTTCAGCGAACCGGCCAGTTTTCCCCCCCACGGAATCATGGGGGAAAACTGAGCCGGAACCGACAGCGGCGGGAGCGAAGCGACCCACCATCAGGCGACGGATCGGCGGGCGGCATGCCGGCGGGATGCCGGCGGGCCGTTCGCCCGTCGCCGACCCGCGCCAGCGGGCGGGATGGCGCCGAAGGCGGTCCCGAAGGGACGGGAGCGAAGCGGACCCCGGAAGCACGCGACCGGCGAAGCCGGGGTGCCAGAAGGGGCATTCAGAGAAGGGGGCAAAATCGGCCCTGGATGCCCCTAGGAAGCGAGGAAGGGGCTGGAGGCACCGAAATCAGGGAGTCGAAGCAAATAGGCCCAGAAGGGCGCCAGTGGGGCAGGGCGGACTATTCCGAAGCCGGGGACGGGATGCCATCGGTTCGCAACAGGCGGCGGACATGATCGTCAACCAAGCGATGAAGCATGGTCGAGCGGAAGCGGGCTAGGCTTTGGTCCTCGATACTCTGCCGCTCCTCCGGGCTGGCTTGGGCGAGTGCGTCCGCCTCCAGCTTGGCCGATTGCTCCGGCGTCAGTGCTTTGCGGTAGGCGGCGATCTGCTTGGCCTCTTCCTGCTCCCGGCGTGCGTCTTCCTGCCTCTTGCGGGCCTCCAACGCCTCGGCTTCCTGCCGCTGGCGGGCAAGCTCGGCCTGCCGCTCACGCTCGGCCCTGGTGGCGAAGCCCTGCGGGGCGGCATAATCGTCCTTGATGGACTTAACCAGGTAGCCCGCCGAGCTTCTGCCGATCCGCTTGTCCTTCCGATCCTTCAGCCAGTCGAGGACTTCGACTTTGGCCCGGATGGCTTCGGCGGGGTGCTGCTTCACCAGCTCGGCGGCGGTCTTGGCCGTGACGCCCCGCGAGATCAGCAGGGCGCCGAGGGAAGGGGACTCCGGTTCGGCCCGCGGGGCGGGCACTGGCAGGGCGGCGGGCGTGGCGCTCCTCTGGACGAAGCGGATGGACCATACGCGGCCCTTCTTGATGAACCGCTCGTCGTCCGAAAGCGGTTCCAGGAAGCCGACCGCCTCAAGCTCGGCGATGGCGGGCTTGAGCTTGCGGGCGATCTGCGTCCCGCCCTCGTAGTTTCGGCCGAGCCCCATGTGCTCGTGGGCGAATTCCTTCAGGTCGAAGAGCCATTCCGGCCGGACGTAGAAGCGTTTGCCGAGGAAGCGGTACATGCGGAGGGCCGTCGGATGCACCAGCCGCATGCAAAGCTGAAAGTCGATGTCGCGGAGGAAACCGGCCTGGAAGCTGTCGAAGACCACCTCGTTCCAGACGATGCGTGAGGCGAAGAGCCCGGCCTGGCCGTTCGTGGTGCGGCTGTCGTTGATCTCCACGTTGTCGATGATGTGGAAAGCCTTGGTGGTCCAGGTCTTCTGGCGGCTATCCCACCAGGCATTGTCGTAAACGTAATTGACCGACTGGATGCGAAGAAGGGAAAGCTTGATGCGATCGTAGCTCCTGCCCTCGTCCGCCCATCCGAGCATTTTGATGAGTTCCAGGCGGGTGAATTCGACCTCCCGCTTCCTGAAATCGCCTTTGATTTTGGTCAACTGGATCAGGGCCAGGATGACCGTATCGTCCGTGGCGGTGGGCAGGCCGTATTCCTCGGACCCCTCGATGATGCGACGGCGGGTGACGATCCTCTTCCGCTTCTCGTCGTAAATTTGGTCCTCGAATTTGATGACCTTCTGGTTCTTGGGCACCCTGTCGGTAAGGAGGGCGATCGGGAATTCCGCGAAATTCATCTCGTCCTTGCCGGACGGCAAGGGAAAAGGAGGGGTGCTCGGATCTTCCGCGACGGTGAACATCATATTCTTGTTCATACTTTAATCGAAGAGCAACAACAAGGGGTTTGGGAGCCTGCCCCTCGCGCGCGTAGTGTTGTTGTTTCTACCAAGTTACTTAGTTAGTAGTTAGCCCAAAAAAAGTCCTTTGTCCATAAGGACTTACGGAAAAATTCCTGCCCAGAGACACGGACGTTCCTGCCCAGAGACACGGATATTCCTGCCCAGAGACACGGATATTCCTGCCCAGAGACACGGACGTTCCTGCCCAGAGACACGGATCAAGCTCGAATTCCTGCCCAGAGACACGGATCGAGGGGGCAATCCCTGCCCAGAGACACGGATCTAGCGAGGCTTTGGGCGAGCAGGGAAAGCCTGTGAACCGCTAGCTTAAGGGGTACATTACGAGATAACACCTTGTACGGCAAGAAGTTGTCGAACTTCCTGCCCAGAGACACGGATCGCCAGGGCCGTCCGGGGAAATCTGGGCCAGCGGGCGAACAAAATCGCCCCCGGAAACGATACGACATTAGAAGTTACGGCGAATCCTGCCCAGAAACACGAATCCGGCGGGGGCCGGTTGACTGCCCAAAGGACCAGTGGTATAGTTCAGTCGCACAACCCCCCCACTCGATTCGTCGGGTGGGTAGCAGGGCCGCCCCTCATCGGGCGGCCCTAGCTGTTTCTGGCGGAGTAGGATGCGGACCAACGTATATATCGATGGATTCAACCTCTATTATGGGTGCCTCAAGGGGACTCCCCATAAGTGGTTGGACCTGGCCGCCTTCTGCAAAGCCTCCTTTCCGCCGCCTCGCAACCAGATCAACCGCATCCGCTACTTCACGGCCCACGTCATCGCCCGGCCGAACGATCCCCAGCAGCCCCAGCGGCAGCAAACCCTCTTGCGTGCCCTCCGCACGGTCCCTCGCCTATCGGTGCATTTGGGCCGCTACCTGGAGAAGCCGACCCGGATGCCGCTGCATCCGCCGCCCGCCACCGGGCCGAAGACGGTTCAGGTGATGAAGAGCGAGGAGAAGGGGTCGGACGTCAACATCGCCTGCTACCTCCTGGTCGATGCCTTCGACGGCGATTATGACGCGGCGGTGGTGATCTCGAACGATTCCGACCTGGCCGAGCCGATCCGCCTGGTGCGGCGGAAATTCGGCAAGCCGGTGATCGTAATGCATCCGTGCTCTAACGGTCGTAAGCCCAGCTATGAGCTTCAAAAGGTGGCCTCCAAGTCGGTGATGGTGGACGCCAACTTGCTTCCCGCCTGCCAGTTTCCCGCCACCCTCGCCGATGCCGCTGGCCGGACCATCCACAAGCCGGCGAGCTGGTAAAATGTGAGCGGAGCACGCTTGCGGGTCGGATACCTGAGTATCCGAATACGCAGCTAGTCGGCCGTCTGCGGAGGGCCAAAGCATGCCCGGCGAGATTAGCGGGCTGCCGCCCGAACAACTCGGCCGCATTCGGCAGACGCTTGGGCCTACCGTTGATGATTGGTCTCTCTTGACAGGGCTTGATCCTTCTACTCACTATAAATTGAGTGGGAGCGTCCGAGGCCGGTCGCTCGGACCCTTGTGTACATGGACTTGCATCGTTGACCGCCTCCTCCCAAATAAGCCGTTGCGGCTTGGCCCTGGCTTACTCACTGGCCATGGTCGTGAGCCTCTGTACGCACGGCCACGGGTCGCGAGCGGGGCCGGTGGCCTCCGCGTCGGTGGTCGGACACGATGCTTTGTCCCCTCGCGTCGCGAGCGATTCCGCAACTCCGAGCGGGCACGTCGCCGACGACTGCCCGGTCTGTCATTTCCGAGCCCAGCCCCAGACGGGGCATGAATCGCCGCCCACGGCGGACGCCGTCCTCTGCGTCGGCCCCATCTCGTGCTTTGATTCGTCTCCTCCCCGTCCGGTCGCCGTCCTCTGGCACGCCTGCCGAGCCCCGCCCGGCGTCTGAGCCCATCCCGACCCAGGTAGTCAAGGAGCGATGCCCCCTCGGCATCCGCTCTCGGGTTCATTTCGTCGCCAGGCTTCATCTCTAGGCTCGGAGCGTCACCGACCCGTGTCGGCCCAGGGGGCCCACGCGGTCGCGGCTTCCGTCGGAGGACATAATGCGTACCTGCCAGCTTCACCCCCGTCTCTTACAGCGACTTCGCGGCTTCACGCTCATCGAGCTGCTGGTGGTCATCTCCATCATCGGCGTGCTCATTGCCCTGCTGCTCCCGGCCGTCTAGGCCGCCCGCGAGGCGGCCCGACGCATGCAATGCACGAACAACCTTAAGCAAATCGGCCTCGCCCTGCACAACTACCACGATTCCCACCGCGTCTTCGCCCCCGGCTACCTGAGCCTCTTCAAGCGGGACGGCGGTGACAAGGGGACGGCCGAGGACGACATCGGCCCCGGCTGGGGCTGGGCCAGCCAAATCCTGCCCCAGTTGGAGCAACCGGCCGTCTTCAACGCCATTAACTTCGGCCTGACGATGACCTACCCGGCCAACGACACCGCCCAGCTCATGCGACTCGGCACCTACCTCTGCCCCTCGGACAACCCGAAGCAACTGATTCCGGTTCGTAACGAGGAGAACACCGAGACGGTTTACACAGTCGCCTCGGCCAACTACATCGGCGTCTACGGCGTCGGGGAGGTGGGCGAGGCCCCCGGCCGGGGCAACGGCATGTTCTTCCGCAACAGCCGATTGAGCTTCCAGGACATGACCGACGGGTCGAGCCAGACCTTCATGGTCGGGGAGCGGAGCTCCAACTTGAGCTATGTCACATGGACGGGGCGTGCCATCGGCGGCTGGCTGTTCACGACGGCATCGTTCGAGGGCGGCACGAACGCCTTCAACCCCGAGCCCGAGGAGTCGTTCACCATGGTCCTCGGCCCGATGGGGGAAGAGGATCCGCCGCGGACGCCGAACCACCCGCTGGCCCACGTCGAGGACTACTGGAGCCGCCACCCCGGCGGGGTGAACTTCCTCTTCGGCGACGGTTCGGTTCGCTTCATCAAGAACCAAATCAACCCGAGCGTCTATCATGCCTTGGCGACCCGGGGGGGCGGCGAGGTCATCTCGGCCGACCAATATTGATTCGGACACCGTGATGATGGGCCGGGGAACCATGGCCGCCTCACTCGTCTCTCGGGCACGTGATTTTGCCGGAAATAATCCCCTTTATTTCCAGTTACGGCGATAGTATCCTTCGGGCTCTCGTCAAACGATGTGAGAGGGTTCCCATGTCCACTGAAATCGTCCCGGCTTCTGCCGCCGGCCAGATCGCATCGTCTAAGCAACATGCGTTGCCAGTCTTAGTTGAGAGGGCGGGGGGGGCGGCCCGGTTCGCCTGGGACGAGTTCTTCTTCGCCGAGCACCACAACCCGCACACGCAGAAAGCCTACATGGCGGCGGTGAAACGCTTCCTGGCCTGGGCCGAGGGGCAGGGAGTGGAGTTGCCGGCGATCACTCCAGGCATGATCGGCCAATACCTTGTTGGCCTAGGCGGCTCGGCCGCCAAGCGGAATTTGGCCCTGTCGGCGTTACGCGGCTTCTTCGACCGGCTGGTCAACCGGCATGTCGTGATCCTGAATCCAGCGGCGACGGCCAAGGGCGTCAAGGAGCAAGTGATCGAGGGCAAGACGCCGGAGATCACCGTCGAGCAGGCGAGGAAGCTGCTGGCCTCGATCCAGGTGGCCAAGCTGGTTGATGATGGCCAGGGCGGGCAGGTCGAAACGCCGTTGTTGGTGGGCCTGCGTGACCGGGCGATCATCGCTACGCTGAAATTCACCGCGTGCCGGGCCGGGGCGGTCGCCAAGCTGCGGCTGGGCGATTTCCAGTATGATGGTACGCAGTTCGTGCTGCGGTTCGCCGAGAAGGGGGGCAAGAGCCGGGAAATCCCGGTGCGGCACGACCTGGAAGGATATATCCGTGCTTACGTCGACGTGGCGGGCATCGCGGGCGAGGGAAAAGACCGGCCGCTGTTTCGATCGCTCAAGCGGCGAACCGGGCAACTGACCGGCAACGCCATGACCAGTAAGACGATCTGCGAGCTGGTCAAGCGACGGCTCAAGGACGCCGGGCTACCGGAGCGGCTGTCGCCGCATTCCTTCCGAGTGGCGGCGGTGACTGACCTGCTGACGCAAGGCGTGCCGCTGGAGGATGTGCAGTACCTGGCCGGGCATTCGGAGCCGCGTACCACGGCCCTTTACGACCGGCGGCGGAAGCGGGTGACGCGGAACATCGTCGAGCGGATTTCGAGCTGAGCGAAAGACACCGCCCATCATCGCGGATAACAAGATGTTCGACCCTGCGAAGGAATTGGCGGTAGCCGTGGTGGCTTTGGTGGCGGCCTCCCTCTGGTGGTATTTCGATGCAAACGCGGAGTCGAGAGCGGCGTTCGGCGTATCCATCGCGGCGACGATTGCCGCTGCAATCCACCTTGCCTACAGGCTAGGCGTGGAATCGATCTCAGATCATGAGTGGAATGATATATATGTAAATCAAAAGGACAGTCTGGTGGCTGCCAAGAAACGATTGGCGAGGGAGAGGCCAAACCTCGACCAGCTCGCGGATGACGTCAGATCCGCCGCAGGAAATCCTTACACTGAAAAAACTCCCTTCGAGTTGCTGCCGAAGGATCTCTATCCGTTGAGAGAGTTCAAGGGGTACGGAAAGCTGGTCGATGCCATCGTGGCCGAGTGCTACCGTATTCTCACTCTGCCGAGCGGGAAAAGAGATGTGTCCAAGCTGATGCCTTTGCTGAAGTCGCTGGACAGAAAGTTGGCTGCCAGGCTGAGAGAAGAGCGGGTGTGGAGATGACGGCCAAGGGGGTAGTCGTCACTCCGGCCGCTGAATTCTCATCGTTTCGGCTTTCGCGGCAAGCTCGGCTTCGGCCGTGGCGAACGATTCAAGGATTTCGTCGGTTAGCAGGTTGAGGGATTCGATGACAATCAGGGCCGTCAGCTTCGCGTTGCGGTACAGGACAAGATTCGCCGTGACCTGAAGGATTGAGACCGCCGTGCAGGTACCCGGATCGAGTAGACCAGCGTCGCTGGGGCCTGCGAGCAAGCAGTCTGAACCCGGTGGATTCAGGGCGTTGCCGAGGTCGAATTGGATGCCCTTGCTTCCGGCATGGTTGGAGTGGCAGGCTAGTTTGAAGTACGGCCTGTGGTGGTCGAAGGAGACTGCCGCCTCGATCTCCGCAAAGCTGGCCTGCTTCGGCTTCAGTGCCTCGACGGCCCACCCCCATTGGGCCTTGTATTCTTTGCCGAACCGCTGACAGAGCTTGTCGCGCTCCGCCTGCAACCGAGCGATTTCCTCAGCGGAAAACGGCTCGTAGCCGATCGTGCGACAATGCCTCTGGAAATCCGTGGCCGTCTTATATGTATCCACGACGTGGTGAAGAAGATATTGCTCGGCAACGTCCTTTCCCTGCTCCCTGAGGAAACGCCCGACAACAGCGATCTCGTGCAACGTCCGCCAGCGGGCCATAGCTCCTGAAGGGTATCCGCTCTCCATGAGCGTGAGCACTTCGCCAGCCACTAGGCAGGCCCGTGCATGCAGGCGGCGGAGGGCATCGAAGACGAAATCCTGCTGGGCTGCGGCGACATCCTGATAGGAGCGGTTGTATTCCTCGCCCGCTTCGCGGGCGGCTTCGATGAGCATGGACAAGAGGACGAGCGGCTTGCCCCATTTCTCACGCTGGCGTTTCAAGAATCCACGGCGGATGTGCCGCCGGTCGGCGAACATCTCATCGACCCTGGCCCTCAATCCATCCAGCAGATGGGCAGCGGCCTGGGCCTTTGCTTCGGGGAGCACGTTCTGAAGGTGCCGGTCGATTTCCTCTTCTGGCTTTCCTTCCGCCAGCAGCCCATTGATGATCTCTAGCAAAAGAGGATCGTCGTCATCGGCGGAGAACATCGGGGCGTCATCGCTCATGGTCTTGAACCCGAAACGCGGAGGAACGTTAAGCTATAATAAATTAAACATAATATCATTAACCAGGTCGGAGATCATATCCTAGGCATGGTGCTGTGTGGTCTCGATCATCAAGGGATGGGCGGCCCATGTTCCGATTCTTGGCATATTCGAAAATAGCTTTATTAATTCTTGTTGGCCGGACGATCCATTGAGCAACTCGGCCGCATCCGCCAGGCGATCGAGCCGACCGCCGAGGGCTGGCTCCGCAGCCACGGTAAACCGCGTCATCGCGGCCATCCACACCATGCACCAAGGCAGTGTCCTTATTCCTGAATTCGGCTGGGGCCGCTTCGGTCACGGCAAAATCCTCTGTCCAACGGCCGTATTGATCCGGAGCATGCTTCGGCGGTGGCTGATGAGCGCGTCGCGGTACTGGCGGACGACCTCGTTGTAGCCCCGTTGGGCATCGAAGTAGGTGACGAGGCTCTCCTGTCCCTCAGTGTACAGGCGGAATCGATCGTCACGCTGGCGCTGGGCGCGAGGGAGGACGGCCCGCTCGAATCGCTCGACCGCCGCTCGTGTGGTCTCGTACCCCAGGGCTGCGTTCTGAACTTCGGCGGCGACCTGACGCTCAATGGAGACCACTTCCAGTTGGGTTTGCCTCACGTTCCGCTCGGCGCGGCGGATATTGCCCTGGTTGCGATTGAAGAGCGGGACGCTAACGAACACGCCGGCGCTCCAGGAGGTCGCGCTTCGGGTCATCGGGTCGTCGTTGTTCGCGGTGAAGTTGTATGGCGTGTAGAGGGCGAAAACGTCCGGGAACCGCTCGCGGTGTTGCATCTCCACGTTGGCCGTCGCAGAGCGGACGCCGAGCCGGTAGGCCACCATGTCGGGGCGGTTGTGGAGGGCCAGGCGGAGCAACTCCTCAATCGGAGGCGGGGTGGGCGCCCTGTCGCGGATCGTCCCGCGCACCTCGATCTGGTCAGACTGAGCGGGCGGGATGCCGAGCAGGACGGCCAGCGTCCGCTTGGCCTGGCGCAGCTGCGTGACCGCATCCTCCAACGCGATTGCCGTCGTCTCGCGCTGGATCTCGACGGTGTCGAGATCGGCTTCGGGGGCCACCCCCTTTTGGACCTGATCTCGCACCGGCTTGAGCAGGGCCTCGGAGGTTGCGAGGCTGGTTTGCAGGTATTGGACCGTCGTTCGGGCGTTCAGGACCTCAACCCAGACCGTGTAGAGGTTATCGATTTCCAGCCGCACGGCGTCCTGGAATTGGGCCTCGAGCACGCTCTTCGCCGTGTTGGCGAGGCGAGTGCGAGCCCTGATCTTCCCGTTGACATCGAAGGGCTGGACGATCGTGATGTTGTAGTCGTTCGACCCGGGCCGCTGCGGCGAGTAGCTGCCGTAAGGGACGCCCCCGGCGCTGGCGAGGACCAGCGGGTTGCCCCACAGGCCGGCGGTGAGGATATCGGCCTGAGACTTGGGGATCTCCTCGAACTTGACGGCTAGGTCGGGGTTGGAGTGGATGACCTGGGCGATGGCTTGTTCGAGCGTCAGGCCGTTCGGCGGCCCCTCGTCCTCGACGGTGGGCAGTTGGAGCGCGCCGTACAGGGGCGGCTGTGGCCGGGGCGCCTCGGTGAGTGCTGGAGGGAGAATCCCCTGGCGGCGGTCGGAGGCCCCCGTCGGTAGTCGTTGCGATGCCGCTGACAGGACATCGCGCGGCCCGGGCCTCGGCCCGGGGATGGGCTCGCCCAAGCGGGACTCATCGGCTCCGGGAATCTTCTCGAACGGCCGCTCCACGGCCCCGTGAACGACGCCCAAGTGCGTGCTGTCCCGTTCCCGCTCTTTCGCCCGCTGCCCCTGGGAGATGATGATGATCTCGTCGGCGAGGGCGGCGGCCCCCTGGCCACGGGCGTGACGGGCGCCGAGGCCTGTGACGGATGCGGACACGAGGCCGCACAGGATGAAGCGATGGATAACGGTCATGATTACCCTCCTGGTAATGGGCCGGACATCCGACCCCTTCCTATCATTCTCGGTTGTCGGTCTATTACCGGATTTCCGAATCCTTCGGCTCGCGCCATCGACCCCTTGAAGGAGTCCTGATAGGCCGGAGATCCGGGACGCCCGATCCTGCCGGATGAGTAAAATCCCCCGAATTTTCAGGGATGTGGCTGCCCCTGTTCCTCGAAGCCCGAGGGCTCAACTTGGACCGTGGTGTGCGCGATCGGGAAGTCCGAGGTGACGAGCCGATGCACGGCGGTCAGGACGGCGCCAAAGTCGGCTTTCTCGGCCAGGACCACATGCACGCTCAGGGCGTTGACGCCGGAGGTCAGCGACCAAGCGTGCAGGTCGTGGACGCCCGAGACGCCCGTGACGCCTTCGATCGCCTCGCGGATCGCCGGCAAGTTGACATCCGAAGGCGTGCCCTCCAGGAGCACATGGACCGCATCGCTCATCAGCTTCCAGGTGCGCGGCAGGATGAACAGGCCGATGCCCGCCGAGAAGAGCGGGTCGGCGTAGTACCATCCCGTCGCCCACATGACGACGCTGGCGACGATGACGCCGATCGAGGTCAGCATGTCGGACAGCACCTCGAAGTACGCCCCCCTCATGTTCAGGCTCTCGCTCGAACCGGCGTGCAGCAGGTGCATCCCGACGAGGTTAACGGCCAGACCGATCGCCGCGACGAGGAGCATCCACCCGCTGGCCACCTCCGGCGGGTCGAGGAGCCGCCGGTAGGCTTCGTAGAGGATGTAGAACGAGATGCCGAAGAGCACGACCGCGTTGGTCAAGGCCGCCAGGATCTCGACGCGGTGGTAGCCGTAGGTGCGTTCCGGGCTCGCGGGGCGTTCGGCGAACCGGATGGCCAGCAGCGCCAGCCCCAGCCCGGCCACGTCGGTCAGCATGTGCCCGGCGTCGGCCAGCAGCGCCAGGCTGTTCGTGAGGAGGCCGCCGACGACCTCGGCGACGAGGTACAACCCCGTCAACGCGAAGACGATGGCCAGCCGCCGCTGATGCCGACCGGCGGGTGTCTGTACATCGGACTGACTCATGATTGTCTCCACGCCCCCCAAGCCTGATTCAGGCCGTCGCAACCTGCTGGTCCACGACGGCGCCGTTCCCCTCGTGAGGCCCACTCACGGTGGTTGAGGCCATCGGCTCGGGTCCCTTGCCGAACAGGAGGTAGAGGACCGGCAACGCCAGCATGGTCAGGAAGGTGTCGCAGAGCACGCCGAAGAAGACGACCGTGGCCAGGGGGCGTTGCACCTCGGCACCGATGCCCGTCGAGAGCATCATGGGGACGAACCCCAACGCCGCCACCAGGCTGGTCATCAGAACCGGCCGCAATCGGGCGAGGCGCGCCTGCTCGATCGCCTCGGGCTTGGGAACCCCGTGGGCCATCCGATCGCGGATGTAGCTGACCAGGACCAGACCCTCCAGCATCGACGCCCCGGCCAGGACCACGAACCCGACCCCCGCCGAGATGGTGAACGGCAAGCCCATGACCCACAGGCCCAGCACCCCGCCGGCCCTTGCGAAGAGCACCCCGCTGAAGATCATCAGGGCGTCGCGGAACGAGTGGAACGTCATGTACAAGAGGCTCATGATCAGGGCCAGGGCCAGCGGCACGACGATCATCAGCCGCTTCTCGGCGCGCTGCATGTTCTCGAACTGGCCGCCCCATTCGATCGTGTAGCCGGTCGGCAGTTGCACCTGGCTGTCGATCTTCTCCTGGGCCTCCTCGACGAAGGAGCCGATGTCGCGACCCCGCACGTTGGTCTGGACGATGATCCGTCGCTCGCCCCACTCCCGCTGGATCGTCGAGGGGCCGGTGATCTCCTCCAGCCGGGCCAGGCGCGTCAAGGGGAGCCGTTCGCCGGAGGCCGTCGGGATCAGGATCTGCTCCAGGGCCTGGGGGTCGTCGCGATACGACATGGGGAGCCGAACCGCCAATGGGAACCGCCGGTCGGGCTCGATGATCTCGCCGACTGTAATCCCCCCGGCCGCCTTGACGGCATCGAGCACCTGCCGCCCCGAGACCCCGTAACGCGAGAGCGCCTGCCGATCGACCTCGACCCGCAGGACGGCCAGGCCCGTGATCTGCTCGGTGCTGACATCGGCCGCGCCGGGGATCTCCTCGACCACCGCCTCGATCTCGGCGGCTTTCTCCTTGAGCACCTCCAGGTCGGGCCCGAAGAGCTTGATCCCCAGGTCGGCCCGGATGCCCGCGACCATCTCGTTGATGCGCAACTCGATCGGCTGGCTGTAGACGGCCCGCATGCCGGGCAGCGTCTCCGTCACCTCGGCCATCTTCGCGACGAGTTCCTCCTGGGTCTTGGCCTGCTTCCAGCCCCCCTGGGGCTTCTGCGTCCAGTAGCGCCACCACGTCGCGGGGGGACTGAGCAGCGGCGGACGCTCGATCGGATACCGGCCCTCGCGGGGCGTGAGCATGACGTAAACGTCCGTCACCTCGAAGCCCATCGGGTCGGTCGCCACCTCGGCGGTCCCGGTTCGGCTCCAGATCGACTCGATCTCGTCGGGGAATGCCTCCTTCAGGATCGCCTCGATCCGCGTGCCGTACTCCAGCGATTCTTCCAAGCTGACGCTGGCCAGGCGGACGGTGTTGATGACGATCGACCCCTCGTTCAGCCGGGGGACGAACTCCGAGCCGAGGCCCAGGCCCAGGATCGTCGTGGCCACCGTGATCGTCCCGACGAGGATGAGGGTGGCCCACGGGAACCGCAGCCCCAGATGGAGCAACGGTTGGAATACCTTGTGAGCCATCCGGTCGATGAAGGTCTCCTTGTCCTTCACCTTCCGGGAGAGGCCGAGCGACGCGAGAACGGGTATCAAGGTCAGCGACATCAACATTGATCCGGCCAGCGCGAAGACGACCGTCAGCGCCATCGGCCGGAACAGTTTCCCCTCGACCCCTTGCAGGGTCAGGATCGGCAGGTACACGATCATGATGATGAGTTCGCCGAACATCGTCGGCTTGCGGACCTCGACGGCCGCGTCCCGGATGATGTCCAACTTCTTCCGATCCGAGCGATCATGGGCGAGATGGCGCACGCTGTTCTCAACCATGACGACCGCGCCGTCCACGACGAGGCCGAAGTCGATCGCCCCCAGGCTCATCAAGCTGCCGGCGATGCCCACCTTCTCCATCATGGTGACGGCGAAGAGCATCGACAGGGGAATCACCGAGGCGACGATCAGGCCCGCGCGGAGGTTGCCCAGGAAGGCGAACAGGACGGCGATGACCAGGACCGCCCCCTCGAACAGGCTCCGTTCGACGGTGTGCAGCACCTGATTAATGAGATCGGTTCGTTCGTAGACCACATCGATCTTGACGCCGGGGGGCATCGCCTTGCGGACGTCCTCCATCGCCCTGTCCAGGGCCATCGTCACGTCTCGCGAGTTCTCGCCCATCCGCATGAAGGCCAGGCCGAGGACGACCTCCCCCTGGCCGTTGGCGGTCGTGCCGCCGCGACGGATCACGTGGCCGATGCCGACCTCGGCCACGTCCTTGACGCGGATTGGCACCCCATCGACGGCCGTGATGACGACCTCGGCGATCTCATCGATATTGGTTGTCCGGCCGACGCCTTGCACCAGGCTCGATTCATCCGCCCGCACGACGTAGCCGCCGCCGACGTTCTGGTTGTTTTCCTTGAGGGCGAGGATTACGTCGTCAAGGGTCAAACCATACTTAATTAGCTTGGCGGGATTGGCGCGCACCTGGAATTGCTTGGCCAGGCCGCCCCAGGGATTGATCTCGGCCACCCCCGGCACCCGCCGCAGCCGAGGGCGGATCACCCAATCCTGCAAGGTCCGCAACTCGGTCAGGTCGATCTCGGGGTTCTCGCTGGAGAGGAGGTAGTGGTAGACCTCGCCCAGCCCGGTCGCCACCGGCCCCATCGTGGGCTCGGGGACCCCCTCGGGCAACTCGGCCTCGCCCAGCCGCTCGTTGATCTGCTGGCGAGCGAAGTAGATGTCCGTGTCGTCGCTGAAGATGAGCACGACCTGCGAGAGGCCGAACTTGGAGACCGAGCGGACCTCCTCCAGCCCTTTCAGGCCGCCCATCGCGTACTCCACCGGGAAGGTGATAAGTCGTTCGACCTCCTCGGGCGACAGCTCCGGGGCGTTCGTGTTGACCTGCACCTGCACGGGAGTCGTGTCGGGGAAGGCATCCAGGGGCAACTGCTTGGCGGCCCGGACCCCGAAGACGATCAGGATGACCGCCAGGAGCAGGACGACGAACCGGTTCTTCAGACTGAGGTCGATCAGCGCACTGAGCATCGCGGGGCTCCCTCCTGGTCGGGGCGGTTATTCGCAGCACCCGGCGCCGATGGCGCCTTTCATGATCTCGGTCTTGAGCAGGAAGGAGCCATTGGTGACGACCCGTTGCCCCGGCTTGAGCCCCCAGGAGACTTCCAACACGTCGCCCCGATCGGTCGGCTTGGTGACGACCCGTTGCGGACGGTAGACCCCGCCCTCCTCCTGCGGGAGGAAGACGACGTTGGCGTTATCGTTGCGCTGCACCGCCGCCTTGGGAACCACCACCGCCTTGTGCTCGTCCCCGATCTGGATCTCGGCCTGGCCGAACTGATTGGCCCGGAGCCGTCCTTGGGGGTTGGCCAGTTCGGCGCGGACGCGCGTGGTGCGGGTCCGCGGATTGACCTCCGTGCCGATCCAATTCACTTCGCCGGAGAAGACGGGGGTATCGGTCCCCGAGATGGTGAAGGCCACCCTCTGGCCGGGCTGGACCGAAGCGATGTCGGACTCGTAGACATCGATCCACAGCCACATCTTGGAGGTGTCGGCGACCGCGAAAAGCTGGGTGGTCGCCTGGACCGGCTCGCCCTTGACGGCATGGCGGACGACCACGAAACCATCGACCGGGGCGATGATGGTCAGAAGGGAGCTGGCATCGTGGTCCTTGACGATACGAGCTAGGTCGGCGTCACTAAACCCGAAATTCCGAAGTTTCTGCTCGGCGTCGAGCGCACTGGCCTTAGCCTGATTCAGCGCGGTCAGGTCATCAAGCTCCGCCCTGGCGGCCACGGACCCCGATCTCGCCAGCGACTTGGTTCGGTCGTAGGTGACTTGCGCCAGATCGACAGCGGACTGGGCCGTGATGTACTGGGCCTTGGCCGCGCTGATCTCCGCCGAATCGACGACCGCGAGCACATCGCCTTGGCGAACCGCATCCCCAAGGTCGGATCGGACCTCGCGGAGGAATCCGGCAACGCGCGGGGCGATCTCGGCGTAGGTATTGGCGTTGTAGGCGGTCTCGGCGTTGGCCGTGAACTTGTGCGCGTGCGTCTCCTCCTCCACTGGGGCGGTCTGGATGCCGACCTGCTGGGCGAGCTTCGCCGAGGCGAGCCTCACGGTCGGCAAAGGCTGGCGGCAGGCCCTCATGCCGTCCGGGGCGGCCTCGTGCGACTTCGGGTCGAACTTGCACTCCATGCAGAGGGACTCGGGCGTGTTGTGCGTGGCGCACCAGCCGTCATCGGGCAAGGTCGCCGACGCGGAGGTCGCTTTGCCGCACTTGAAGCAGAATTCCTTGGGCAGCCCGTGCCCATTCGGGCACATCTCGATGTTGTATTTCTTCTCCACCTCGGGGTGGCAGAGCGTGCAGATGTCCTCGGGGATGTTGCCGTGCTCTGGGCAGAGCAAGAGCGACTTCGTCAGCTCCTCGTGGCAGAGCGTGCAGAACTTCTCCGGGACGCCGTGCTCCTCGCAGTGGAGCCCCGCGTCCTCGGAGGCAGTCTCGGCGGCCTTCGCCGCGAGCGGCAGCCGGGCGCGGACCCCGGCGGGCAGCCAGTCGGGCCAGGCGACGGCCACGGCCGCGCCGATGATGAACACCGCCGCCGCCACGGCCGCGCCGATGGCGATGAATCGCTTCATGGGTAAGCCCCTCATGCTTGGGAATGGATGCGCATCGCCCCACGCCGGGGAAGTTGTCCCGAGGCGGCGTAGGGGGCTAGAAGGGGGTTAGAGGCCCGGAATCGGGCGCAAGGACGGGCGTCCGGGGCGCGCAAAGGCACCCCGGCGGTCCTATGGGACGGATGTGATCAGCAGCGGAAGTTCTGGAGGAGGGCGCGAATGGTCAGGGAGCCGCCCCAGCCGGCGAGCCCGGTGGGAGAGCCTTCCCAGGTGAGATGGTGGAGGGGGTAAGCAGCTAGGACAGGAGCGGCGGTGGGGAAGAGAGGAGCGGATGCATCGGGGTCGGGTGCTGTCGCACGCACGTCGCTCGTCTGGACAGCCCCGCGGCAGAAGCAGCTATCCTTGTCCTCCGGGCAGTGGGCCGGGGCGGTGCCTCCCGCATCTCCGTTGTGACGGTGCGAACCGTGTTCGCTCTCGGCCGCCCCGCAAATGAAGGGGCAGGCGAGGACGAGGACGGTCAGGAGCATGGTCACGAAAATTCGCACCGTGTAACGCCCGCACGAGAGGATCTGAAGATTCAGATTCATTATACAAAGTAAGGACCGAACCGCACAGGCCAAGCGGTTCCGCCCATCGCGGCGAGAACGCCCTTTTGGTCCGTTGTCATCATCGGAAAGGCGGCATCGATTCTGAAGCTTATCTCGGGAAGACCGATCGTCCCGAGTTTCCGGTCAGTGTGGGGCTGGGGTGTCTTCGCAAATCGTACGCCCACTCGGCTGTCATTGGAACCTCAGATGGCGATCCGTTCGAATTCGTGGTCTATTATAGCCCGGTGCCCTCCGGCTGCCCGATCGCTCCACGGCCTGGACTCTCGCGGATAGAATGGTCGATAGAATGGTCGATGAGGGCTCATTACGGGAAGTGAGGGCTACAATGCGACCTTATTACGCGAAGATGGTTGGTGGCCTTATCCTTGCCACGGCAGCCGTCGCCGTGGGGGCCCCCGCGACTCATGCTCAGGGCTATGGTTCCCCAGGCGGGGGGCCCGTTTACGTCCCGTTCGCCGGTCCGGGCGGGAGCTTTATCCCGTACAGCCCCGGGCCCGCGGGGGGGTTTGGCGTTCAGCCGGGGACGCTTCGACCGATGGGCCGCGTGTCGCCTCCGACGCTCGGCGCGCCGACGATGGCGGAGGGCTTGGGAATGAGGCGGGAACTCGGAGGGCTCGGGACGTTGCTCCCGCCGCTCCCGACGCCGAAGCCCATGGGGATGGGAGCGGGCGGCGGGCTCATCCGTCGGCCGAGTGGTGGCGGCATGTCGGGCGCCACGGCTCGTCCTCCAGTCGGGGGCTATCCGTTTCGCCCGCCCACGAGTTTCGGGATCTCCGCCGCGCCTCCCATGGGCATGTAGCGGGCGAGCATCACGGGCGTTTAACACTCTTGATGTCCTCCAGGGGCCGATCCGGCTCCTCGCCCTCGGGCTCGGGGGAAGCGTCGGATCTCGGATGTTCCTCCCGATGTTCGAAGGGTCCGGGGCCGTCCGGCGGCGGCGGCGGGAGAGGGGCGCTGGTCGCGGTCGAGAGGACCGCGGGCGGCGACTCGTTGAGCTGGGCCCCCACGGCCCGCTCGAGAGCCGCCAGGGCCTTGCCGAGTTCGGACTCGACCTGGGCGATCTGAAGCTGGACCTGGAGCTGTTCTCGCTGGGCGGTGGTGAGGCTCAAGAGATCCAGGTTGCCCGCGGTGAACTCGCTCGCCGTGAGCTTCAAGACCTGCTCGGCGTTGGGCAGGTTGACGCGCCTCAGGATGCCCAGGACGTTTTGCTGAGTGAGGGCCTGGGTGAACAGGTCCTTGACATCGCGGTGGGCCTGGTCGCGCTCGGATCGGTAGAGTTCCGCTTCGGCCGCGGCGCGAGCCTGGGCCTCAACGACGCCGGCCGCGATCTTCTTCCGATAGATGGGGAGGTTGAACCCGATGAACATGCCGATGTTCGGCATCCCGCCGGCCGCCTCGCCGACCTCGGAGCCCCGCTCGGTCATCACCTCGTAGATGAACCCCGTGGTGACGTTGGGGTAGTAGCGCTTCCGGGCGAGCGCGATGGCCTTCTCGTCCCGGGCGATGGCGGCCAGCCGCCCGCGCAAGTCCGGTCGGCTGGCGACGGCAAGCTGGTAGAGTTGCTCGATTTGCGTCGGCACGGAGCCGACCGGCACCTCGGGCAGCGTGCGGAAATCGGTCTCCGGGCTCACGTGGAGCTGGCGGGCGAGCTCGGCCCGGGCCGTGGCGAGGGCGGCGGCGGTCGCCTCGAGCTCCCGGTCGATGTCGCTGATAGCCGTCTCGGCCCGGAGGACGTCGACCTGGGTCGCGGTGGCGGTCCTGGCCCGCTCGCGGGCTAGCCGCAGGAATTCCTCGGTCAGTGCGCGGCTTGCTAGCAGGATCGTCTCGGCGCGCTGATTGAAGTAGAGATCGTAGTAGGCGCTCTTCACCGCGGCAACGGTGTCGAGCTGGGCGGCGGCGAGTTCCATTAGGGCGACCTGCGCGTCGCCTTCGGCCACCTCGCCCCGGAGCCGCAGCGTCCCGAACCACGGGAACTGCTGGGCGATCAACCCACTGTACGGCCCGTATCCCATGAGCGAGTACTGAGGCGCCACGGCCGGGATGGGGAAGATGCTGTTGGAGAGGACGGGATCCTCGAGCGCCGTCACCTGCGGGATGCGGGCCTTGAGCGACATGACGTTGAAGCGCGCGGCCTGGACGGCGCGGTTCTGGGCCAGTGCCCGGCGGATGTAGACGTCCACCGGCTGGGGGCCCGACAGTTCGGGCGCGGGTGGTGCCGGGGCGGTCGCCTGGGCCATGTGCGGGGACTCGTGCGGCGGTGGCGGCTGGTGGGAGGCGGGGGCGATGTGGCTATCGACCTTGGGCGGCTCGTGCATCTTCTCCATCCCGGCCCGCCCGGCCGAGAGGGCGCAGCCCGTTGCCCACAGAGTGAGGGTGGACATGAACGCTAGGGGCCATCGTCGCATCATCGTCATACCTCTCCGTGGCGGGATGTCGTCGCGCGCACCGCAAGCGCAACCGGCGACGCCGGTTCGATGAGCCCGTTCGGATTCATCGGTCGTTCTGGTCGCGCCGCTTTGGCAAAACGCCTTGGTGTTGCTGGTGGTGAGGAGACGACGGGATTTCGACTGGACCGAACAATGTCTGTCGGACGACGTAATAGACCGGGACGGACGGGTTCCGCCGGAGCGGGCATTCGATTTGATACCTGGCGCTTGAGGGGATATAATCCCAAGTGACTGGGTGGCAATCCGTAAGCTTTACTGTGGTGTACGCATGTTTGGAAGTGTCTCCTCCCACCTTCGGCTCTCCTGGGTCGCCCTCGCGGCGATCGTGGGGATGCTCACGGTCGCGGGGGAGGCGTCGGCCTGCGGCACGAGCGGCGAGGCGGAGGTCACCAGATCCTGCTGCGCGGTTCGCCCGATGTCCTCGTGCGGCTGCTGCGATTCGCCGGCCGCAGGAGTGGCCGGAGCCGCGCGGCCGCAAAAGACCCTCCCGGCTCCGGCCGGGGCCGCCGCCGTGACACCGCCGGCCGGGGCATGTGAATGCCGCCCGGGCGAGCCGGCGTCTCCCGCCCCGCGGCCCGAGTCGCGGACGCCCGAGCATCGCCCGGACCACATAGGCGACCTCGCGGCTCAGCTCGTCCCCGCCGCTCGTCCCGCGGCCATGCTCGCTCGGCGTCTCGCGCCCGGCGAGCGCTCCTCCGGCGTCCCCCTCTACGCGCTCACCTCGCGCCTGCGCTTCTAACTCGCTCCTCCGCGGCGAGGCCCCATGCGCCTCGCAACGGCGGTCGCCTTGCGCCCTGGGTCCCGCTTACCCCGGGGAGGTCGGGCGCCCCCGTACCCGCCGACACCCAGCCCTATCATCTCGATCACCGGGTCCGCGGATAGTTCGCCGTGCGGGTCTTCCTGCACTCGCAGGCGGCGTGAGGAGCGATCAATCATGGCGTCTAATGGTCTTTCGGGATCCGGGGGATCCCCCGCGCCCGGCCCGGCCGCGCCCCAAGAGGCGCGGCTAACGCGCTGGCAGAAGTTCCGCATGGTCGTGAAGGTGGTGGAGCTGCGCTTGCGCTTCATCGCGCTGATGGCGGTCACGGGACTTGTCTTCGCCTACTGGGACACGCTCTGGAACTACTACGAGAAGTGGACCCGCCCGCCGGGCGCGGCCCATGTCGCCGCGAGCGACTTCGAGTTCTTCTGCCCAATGCACCCGACCGTGGTGCAGGAGACGCCGGGGAGCTGCCCCATCTGCGGCATGCCGCTCTCGAAGCGCAAGAAGGGCGAGCAGGAATCGCTCCCGGAGGGAGTGACGTCTAGGCTCACGCTCTCGCCCGAGCGGATCGCCCAGGCGGGGATTGAGACGGTGGCGGTGGACTACCGGCCGCTCACCGAGACGGTGACGACGGTCGGGGCGGTCGCGTTCGACGAGCGGAGGCTGGCCCGCATTTCGTCCAAGACCAAGGGAATGGCGCGGGTCGAGGAGCTCTTCGTGAACTTCACCGGCACCAGGGTCGAGGCCGGCGAGCCGCTCGCGGAGCTCTACAGCCCCGAACTCTACCAGGCGATCCGCGAACTCCTGATCGCACAGCAGTCGGCCCACGAGCGTTCTCGCCTCCAGAGCCCCGCGGCGAGTCAGCTCCTGAGTGGCGGTGATTTGGTGGCGCTCTCTCGCGAGAAGCTTGCCCGCTGGGGGATCACGCCCAAGCAGGTTGATGAGATCCTGACCAAGGGCAAGACGGACTACCGGGTGTCGATCCTCTCGCCCATCTCGGGCGTGGTGGTGCGGAAGAACGTCGTCGAGGGCCAGTACGTCGCCGAGGGGGAGGCCATGTTCGAGGTGGCCGACCTCTCGCGCGTCTGGATCCTGGCCCAGGTCTACGAGAGCCGAATCGGGCTCGTCCAGGTCGGCCAGGAGGTTGAGGCGACCGTCAAATCGTATCCGGGCGAAGTCTTCAAGGGCACGGTGGCGTTCAAGGCTCCAGCACTCAATTCCTCCACCCGGACGCTCGATGTCCGCTATGACCTCGAGAACCCCGACGGCCGGCTCCAGCCGGGGATGTACGCGACCGTGACGCTCAAGACGCCCGTCGCCGAGATGCCGGCGTTCCGCACGCGCCTGGCCGCCGAGCGATCTCAGGGGGATCTGAGCCGGGTCGCCTCGCTCACCGTCGAGCAACAGGAGCGGTGCCTCGTGACGAACGCCAAGCTCGGCTCGATGGGCGACCCGATCCCCGTGGCAGTCGCGGGCAAGCAGCTCTGGATCTGCTGCGCGGGGTGCGAGGAGAAGCTGAAAGGGACTCCGGACAAGTACCTCGCGAAACTTGCCCCCGCGCCCCAGGACGCCGTGCTCACGGTGCCCGAGTCGGCGGTGATCGACACCGGGACGAGGCAGGTCGTCTTCATCGAGGCCGAGCCGGGAGTCTTTGAGGGTAGGGAGGTCGTGCTCGGACCCCCGTCCGGGGACTTTTACCCCGTGCTCGAGGGGCTTGCGCCGGGCGAGAGAGTGGCTGCGGCCGGGTCGTTCCTGCTCGATGCCGAGACGCGGCTCAAGGCTTCGTCCGGCCCGCCCCCGGCAACCGAATCGACCGATCCGCACAAGGACAGCCACGCGAAGGCCGTGGCCTCGTCGGACCCGGATGCTCCCCCGGTCGGCGGCCATCGGCATTAAAAGGAGGCATGTCCCATGATCGAGTCGATCATCGAGTGGTCGATCCGCAATCGCTTCCTGGTCATCCTGGCCGCGCTCTTCGTGGGCGTTTTCAGCTTTCGGGCCATGATGATGATACCGGTGGACGCGATCCCCGATCAGTCCGAGAACCAGGTCATCGTCTTCGCCGACTGGATGGGCAGAAGCCCCCAGGAGATCGAGGACCAGGTCACCTACCCGCTCTCATCCAGGCTCCAGGGTCTGGCGGGCGTGAAGGTCATCCGCTCATCCTCCGAGTTCAACTTCTCGATGGTGAACATCATCTTCGAGGAGGGCGTCGACTACTACTTCGCGCGGGATCGGGTCCTTGAGCGGCTCACCACGATCACACCCGATATGCCCGAGGGGGTGACGCCGTACCTCGCCCCCGACGCCACGGCCGTCGGCCAGATCTACTGGTACACGATCGAAGGCGAGGGGAAGGACCTGGGCGAACTGAGGGCCATCCAGGACTGGTACGTCCGCTACCAGCTCAATTCCGTCCCCGGCGTGGCCGAGGTGGCCTCGGTCGGGAGTGCCCCGCGCGAATACCAGATCGACATCGACCCCAATAAGCTCCGGGCCTACGGGGTGACGCTCGGCGAAATCTACAGCGCCGTCTCGCGCTCGAACTCCGCGGTCGGAGGGCGCGTCATCCACAAGGGGAACGCCGAGTACCTCGTCCGCTCGGCCGGCTGGATCAAGGATACCAAAGACATCGAGGACACCGTCGTCGTCGACCGCGGCGGGGTGCCGATCTACGTGAAAACGGTGGCCACGGTCCAAATGGGGCCGGGGTTCAAACGGAGCGTGCTCGAGAAGGACGGCAAGGAGGTCGTCGGCGGCGTGGTCCTCATGCGGGTCGGCGAGAACCCGCTCGAGGTGACGCGCAAGGTCAAGGAGAAGATTTCGGCCCTCTCGGCGGGCCTGCCCGAGGGCGTGCGGATCGTGCCGTTCTATGACAGGACGCCACTCATCCACAAGGCCATGGAGACAGTCTCCGACACAGTCAGGGAAGAGATCATCATCGCTTCAATGCTGATCTTCCTCATCATGGGTCACCTGGGCGGGGCGTTCATCATCTCGATCACGCTCCCGCTCGCCGTGCTCATGAGCTTCCTCCTCATGCATCTCCTTGGCATCCCGTCCAATATCATGAGCCTGGCGGGGATCGCCATCTCGATCGGGATCCTGGCGGACCAGGCGATCGTGATGACCGACAACGTGGCGCATCATCTCCACCACCGCTTCGGCCACCAGCCCGTGCGCGGCAACGTGCTCGACACGATCATCCCCGCGTGCCAGACCGTGGGCCGGCCCATCTTCTTCTCGGTGCTCATCACGATCCTGACGTTTCTACCGGTCTTCGCCCTGACCGGGCGATCGGGAAAGCTCTTCCACCCGCTGGGGTGGACCAAGACGTTCGCGCTGGCGGCTTCGGGCGTGCTGGCGATCACGCTCGTTCCGGCGCTCACTCCCATCTTCCTCAGGGGGAGGATCAAGGGCGAAGAGGACTCGTGGATCGTCCGGACGATGATCTCGATCTTCAAGCCGATGCTCAACTGGCTCATGGACCGGCCGACGTTCGTGTGCTGGACCTTCGTCTGCATCCTCGGCATGGGGTATCTCGCGTCCACGCACCTAGGGCACGAGTTCGTCCCGCCGCTGGACGAGGGCTCGATCCTCGACATGCCGACCTCGGTCCCGCGCATCTCGGTGACGCAAGCGACAGAGGACATGAAGGCCAGGAACGCGGTCTTCCGCACGTTCCCCGAGGTCCTGCTGGTCGTGGGCAAGGCGGGCCGCGCCGACACCCCGACCGACCCGTCGCCGCTCGACATGATCGAGACGATCATCAACCTATACGATCATGATCTCTGGCCCAAGCGACACATGCGGTACGAGGACGCGCTCTTCCAGGCCGGCGCGGCGCTTAAGGCGCTCGAGGCCAAGGGGATCTTGAAGTCCCCCTCGACCGGGGAGGAGCGAGAGACATTCCTGAACGAGGTGGCGATGGCCGTCTCGACCGAGATCGACGAGACGCTCCGAGGGCTGGCGCTCCGGCGCCTGGGGGAGTTCAAGCCCGAGCTCGGCGAGGCGCTCGTCTCGGCGGGGGTCGAGTCGCTCCTCTCGCGGGTCAACCCCGCGCTCGTCCGCCGCGCGCCCACGATGGCCGAGCGAGAGGAGGTCGCCCGGACGCTCTCGGCCGAGTACGGCGAGCGTCTCGCGCTCGAGCCCCGGCTCGATGATGTGACGCCGCTCGTCAAGGACGCCGCGCGGCGGCTGGTGGCGATGGGCGTGCTGGGCGACGACCCGGAACTCCTGTCTCCCACGCCGGGCCCCTGGGAGCGGGCCCGGGACCGGCTCTCCGAATTCCTCGGAGCGGGGAAGGACACGCTCTTCACCCGCATCACCACGCAGCTCGTCTCGATACATGACGAGAAGCTTGAAGAGCGGATGAAGTCGCTCAACTGGGAGCTCTTCGACGCGGCCGTGCCCACGGCCACCTCCACCGCGCTCCAGGAGCTCATCAGTCGCGGCGAGGCGAAGAACCTGAAAGTCCACGAGGTGACGCCCGAGGGGATCCGGGGGCTTGCGAGCGTGCTCGAGAAGCCGTTCAGCGACCGGCTTCTCCTCTGGAGGAAGAGCAAGCAAGACCTTGTCTCGGAGATGGACACGGCGCTACAAGTCCCCGGCTGGGGGAACATCTTCACGCAGCCGATCATTAACCGAATCGAGATGCTCGCCACGGGTGTGAGGACGCCGGTTGCCGTCAAGGTCTTCGGCGGCGACCTCTACGAGATCCAGCGCGTGAGCCAGGAGATCGCCGGGGTGCTGCGGAGTGTCCCGGGGGCGAGCGGCGTCGTGCCCGACCAGATCGTGGGCAAGGGTTACGTCGAGATCGACATCGACCGCGAGAAGGCGGCGCGCTACGGGGTCAATGTTGGCGATGTCCAGCAGGTGGTCGACGTGGCGATCGGCGGCAGTCCGATCACGACGACCGTCGAGGGCCGCAGGCGCTTCCCCGTCCGGATCCGATACGCCCGCGACTTCCGCACGAGCGAGGAAGACTTGAAGCGCCTGCTCGTCGCGGGCCGCGATTCGATCGCCGCCGGCATGGGCGGCGGGGGCGAGATGGGGGCGCGGGAAGATACCTCCCGGCCGGCTGGGGCCGAGCCGCTCCAAGTCCCGCTCGCCGAGGTCGCCACGGTGAAGGTGGTCGAAGGTCCCTCGATGATCAAGAGCGAGAACGGCCTGCTGCGTTCCTACGTGTCGGTGACGGTCTCGGGCCGTGACGAGGTGGGCTTCGTCGAGGAAGCCCGGCGCGTCGTGGCCGAGAAGGTGAAGCTCCCGTCGGGCATGTACGTCGAGTGGAGCGGCCAGTTCGAGAACGAGGTCCAGACCCGGAAGACCCTCACGCTCATCTTCCCGGTCGTCATCGTGATCATCGTGCTGATCCTCTATCTGACCTACAAGAGCTGGATCGACGCCATGCTCATGATGACGAGCGTCCTGGGGGCGCTGGCGGGCGGGGCCATGTTCCAGTGGCTCTTCGGCTTCCACTTCTCGGTCGCCGTCTGGGTCGGCTACATCGCCTGCTTCGGCATGGCGACCCAGAACGGCATCGTGATGCTCATCTACATCCGCGAGGCCATCCAGCTTCGCGGGGGCCTGGAGGGGATCCGGTCCGAGGAGGAGCTCAAGAACGCGATCGTCGAGGGAACGATCCACCGGCTTCGACCGAAGCTCCTGACTGAGGGGACGACCATCCTCTCGATCACCCCGATGCTCTGGGCGACCGGCGTCGGCTCCGAGATCATCCGGCCGATGGCGGCTCCGCTCTTGGGCGGGCTTCTGGTCGCCGACGAGGTCGTCGACGTGTTCCTGCCGGTCCTCTACTTCGCGGTCAAGAAACGGCAGTGGCGGAAACTCCACGGCGTGGGGCGCTTCGAGGGGGACGTGCGTCTGGAGCCGACGCGGCCCGGTGAAACGGTCACGGCCTCGTGAGCCGCCGGCGATGGGAGATGTCGATTCCGTGTGAGCTCCGTGCCTTGTCGCCGCCACGGTGGAGTCCGCGGCACGAGAGGCGGAGAAGCACGCAAAGTTGAGGCATTTCGACGAGGCCCGCTGGTAGTGGGCTGATGCGATGCACCGTGCCGCCAGACGTACCGGCGGCACACCTGCCCGGGGGCTCACGGACAGGCGAATTTGTGGGTTCAAAGAGACTTTTAACACAGGGAGCGATTGCGATGCGGATGACGGAACGGAACTTCTTCACGACGCTCGGGGCCGCGGTCATCACGGCGGCGGGCCTCGTCGGCCCGGCCAGCGCCCACGACGGTCACGATCATGGAGGCGCCCAGCACGGCGGGGTCGAGGCGAAGACGGAGCGGCATCACTTCGAGGCGGTCTTCACGAAGGACGGCGCGAGGCTCTACGCGCACGGTGCCGACCACAAGGCGATCGATGCCTCGCGGCTCTCGGCGACGGCGACGTTCTACCATCCTAACGCTCCGGAGGAGCCGTGGTTCAGCCGACAGCTCGCGGCCTCGGGCGCGAGCCCCGGCCAAGCCGCGGACTCGCTGGGGCTCGCCATCGACCTAGGGAAGGTTCCGGAGAAGGGGGCGAAGGTCGCCTTCCGCGTGGCGGGGCTTCCCGACCCAGAAGAGCCGGAGGCGAGTTTTACCGTGCCGCTCACCTTCGCGGGCGGCGGGCTCGTCGTGGCGACCGCGACGGCGGCGGACCAAAAGGCGATCGAGGCCCTCAAGGTCTGCCCAGTGAGCCACGACGATCTCGGCTCGATGGGCACGCCGCTCAAGGTCACGCGCGACGGACGTTCCACATTCCTCTGCTGCAAGGGTTGCCTGAAGCAGCTCCAGGCGAACCCCGAGGAGTTCCTCGGCGATTCCGACGGGGCACGGCACAATGACCACGAGCATTGAGAGGAGATGGCGATGAAGTTCCCGCTCGGCTCCCGGGGTGGCGGCGCTACGGCCGGCCGCGGGACCTAGCCCAGTCCGGCGGGCCTCCGCCGGCTCGGCCCGCCGCCCGTCCCCTGGCCAACCCAGGGTGGATCCCTCGTTGCGTATTGAGCCCCGCACGGGTGGACTCCATCTCGGCGAAGCCGGGTGCGGCGGGCGGTGGGCCGAGCGGGAGGGGGCCCCAGCCCTCTAGGGGTTATTGTACGCGATGATGCTCCGGTACAAGTTCGTCCTGCCCGTGAACCTGATCCTCCTCGCCGTGCTCCTTTGCTCGCTGCTCTGGGAGTGGCGGCGCCAGGAGGCGACGGATCTCGCGCTGCTCCGCTCCCGGCTCGACGAGGAGGCGCGTTTCGTACATGCGGCGAGCCGGTCCTTCGGCGCTTCGCCACGCCTCGAGGACTTCCTCCTGCGGTTCTGCCACGCGATCGACCCGTCCGCCTCGCCCGAACACCAGGTGGCGCTTCTTGATGATCATGGCCGCGTCGTGGCGGATGCCGCCGAGCACGCCCGCCGGCCGATGGACCTCGCTCGGCTCGCCGCCGGAGGCGACGGGTTTCGGATGCTCAAGCGCGATGGGGAGACGTTCCTCGTCCGGGTCTCCACCGAAGGTAGGGAGCGCGTCGTCGTCGCGGAATCGACGCGAGCGGTGCAAGAGCGTGTGCGGGCGAACCTCCGCCGGCAGGCGGGCTGGTTTCTCGGGGCGGGCGTGCTCCTCTTCGGTGCGGTGAACTTCGTGATACGACGCGCCGTGCTCCGCCCGATCCGGCGCCTCTCCCGGGCGGTCCGGCAGCTCGAGCGTGGGCAGCTCGGCACCCAGGTGGCCTCGCCCAACGGGGATGAACTCGGGGCGCTCGCCCGGCAGTTCAACGCCATGTCCCGGGCGCTCGCCGAGCAGGCGGACGCCCAGCGGCGGGAGATGGAGACCGCCCGACGGGTTCAGGCTCACCTCTTGCCGCCGAGAGAGGTCCGAATGGGCTGCCTCGAAGTTGCAGGCCGCTGCCTGCCCGCCGGGCCCGTCGGCGGCGACCTGTACGACGTGCAGGGCCTGCCCGATGGCCGGGTCGGCGTGCTCCTGGTCGATATGTCCGGCCACGACGTCGCCTCGGCGCTCCACACCGCGATGGTTCGGGCGATCGTCTGGCGCGAGGCGTCGGATGCCGCCGGCCCCGGAGAAGTTCTCGCCCGCCTGAACGAGCGGCTGTGCAAGGATCTCCCGGAGGAGCACTTCGCGACCGCGTTCTTCGCCTGGTTCGAACCGGGATCGAATCGGATCCGCTTCGCAAATGCCGGTCATCCTCCCGCCTTGTTGCGGCATGTTTCGGGCCCGGCCACCGAACTCTTACCGACGATGCCGCTCCTCGGCATCCTCCCCGACGTGCCCGAGGCCGACGCCACGGTGGACTTCCGGCCCGGCTCTAGGCTCCTCATGTTCTCCGACGGCCTCGTGGAAGTCGCCGACTCCTCTGGCAGTTTGTGGGGCACGGCGGAGCTGGCGGAACTCCTCACGCCTCGCGAGGATGCCACGCCCGATCAGGTCGTCGCTCGCCTGCTCGAACGCCGGGCGGAGGTGGCGTCGCCCGACTCGCCGCGGGACGACGTGACCGTGGTCGTCGTCGAGTATCAGCCGATGGTGGCGATGGATCGCGGCGCGATTGCGGCTACCGATCCCGAGAGGGCTGTGCGGTGAGCGGAGGCGGTCGCTGTTTATCCTCGGGCTCCTCGACGGGCTCCTGGAGTCCCCCGGTGACTCCCCAAGGCGTCCGAACAACGAGCCTCAGCGTGGCCGCCCGGCCGCCCGGGTGTCCGGGCCATACCGGCCCGCAATTTGCGAGCCTCCACTGCCGGCCCTCGATCGCATCGACGCCACCGGGCGGACGCGATCGGAGTGGCAAACGAACGGTGGAGCAGGGATCTCCTCATCCTCAGACGGGACAGAGGCGATCGGGCTCAACTTGGTCCACCGGAGCCCCTTGCGAGGGGTGGACGGTGGCGGTTCGCATCGTGCGGGCCGTCGACATTGTGTGTCGCACCAAGAGGAGAACGAGCTATGGACCGTCGCGAGATGCTGGGCGTCGTGGGTGCTGGGGCTGCGGGACTGGTCGCGATGGGCGGGACGGCCCGGGCCGACGACAAGGGGCCGCATGCGGAGCACCTCAAGACGCTCGACGAGTGCGCGAACACCTGCGGCCGGGCGGCCCACCACTGCCTGGAGCAGCTGCGCAAGGGTGGACAGAACGCCGAGGCGCACGTCCTGGCCCACGAGTTGGCGATGGACTGCCAGGCGACGTGTTCGCTGGCGACCGACCTGACGGCCCGGGGCAGCCGGGTGGCCCACCACGTCCACGGGGCGTGCGCCGAGGTCTGCGCCCAGTGCGCCAAGGCCTGCGAGCAGGCCGGCGACGACGAGATCATGAAGGAATGCGTCCGGGTCTGCCGCGAGGCCGAGAAGATCTGCCGGCAGATGTCCCAGCAGGGCCAGCGCGGCGGCACGCGCTAAAGGCGGGGCGTCCCTCCGGCGGAGTGTTCCAGTCCGCCTCCCGCCCGAGCGCGTTGGCGTTCGGGCGGGGTGTCCCTCTCTCCGCGAGTCCTATGCGAGGAGCAAAGCCGGGTGTGCCCGCTCGGGGAAGATCCGGAGAGCGCGAGTCCAGTGCGCGACGCGATCGGGTCGCCCCCCGCCATGGTTGCGCCGGCTCGGTCGAAGATGCTGGTGCAAGCGGCCCATGCTGTTGCGGGTCCACGGAGAGGAGACGATGACTACGAACACTGCGACGGCCAAGGTCAAGGATCCCGTGTGCGGGATGATGATCGACCCGGCGTCCGCCGCTGGTTCGAGCGAGCACTCAGGGGAGGCTTACTTCTTCTGCTCCGCCTCGTGCAAGCGAAAATTCGATAGCGATCCGTCACCGTTCGTCCCCTCTAAGAGAATCGTGCCAGCCGAAAGTCGGCACCACGACCACTCGTGTAGCAACTACGGCGGCGAGTCTCGCGCGCCCCTCAAAGACCCGGTCTGCCGGATGGATGTCACTCCGGAATCGGCTGCCGGCTCGCACGAGCACGATGGCAAGACCTATTACTTTTGCAGCAAGGGGTGCCTTGAGAGGTTTAGGGCCGATCCCGAGCGGTTTCTCGGCAAGGATACGGGGCACCGAGCCCCGCACGTCGCAACGGCTGCCGTGTCGGGCGAGGTGAAGTACACCTGCCCGATGCATCCCGAGATCGTCCGAGACAAGCCCGGGAGCTGCCCCATCTGCGGCATGGCGCTAGAGCCGATGACGGCCACGGGCGACGATACAAATCCAGAACTCGCGGACATGACCCGGCGGTTCTGGGTATGCGCGCTGCTGACGGCCCCGATGCTCTTCGTGATGGTGGCCGAGGCGATCCTTGGTCAGGACACGCTTGCCCGCGTCCTCCCGGGGCGATTGCTCGCCTGGGGGCAGCTCGCGCTCGCCACGCCCGTGGTCCTCTGGGGCGGATGGCCGTTCTTCGAGCGGGGCTGGCAGTCGCTTGTGAATCGAAGCCTCAACATGTTCACGCTGATCGCCATCGGCACCGGGGCGGCCTACCTCTATAGTTTGGTCGCAACCGTCCTGCCCGGCTTCCTCCCCGAGGCATTTCGCGGCCACGGCGGCCATGTGCCGGTCTACTTCGAGGCGGCCGCCGTCATCGTGACGCTCGTCCTCTTGGGTCAGGTGCTCGAACTCCGCGCCCGGAGCCAGACATCGTCTGCCATCAAGGCCCTCCTGAGCCTCACGCCCAAGGTCGCACGACGCCGCGTCGAGGGAGGCCACGAGGAGGACGTCTCGCTCGAGGATGTCCAGGTCGGCGACCACCTGCGGGTCCGTCCAGGCGAGAAGGTCCCGGTGGATGGTATCGTCACGGAGGGCAAGAGCGCCGTCGACGAGTCGATGGTGACGGGCGAGCCGATCCCGGTCGAGAAGGTGGCGGGCGACAAGCTCATCGGTGGGACAGTCAACGGCACGGGCTCGCTCGTGATGGTGGCGGAGCGGGTGGGCTCCGAGACGATGCTCTCCCGGATCGTCCAGATGGTGGCGGACGCCCAGCGGACGCGCGCTCCGATCCAGCGGCTCGCCGATGTCGTTTCGGCGTACTTCGTGCCCACGGTGCTCATCGTCGCCGTGGTCTCGTTCATCGCGTGGGCGATGTTCGGGCCCGAGCCGCGGATGGCGTACGCGCTCGTCAACGCCGTGGCGGTCCTCATCATCGCCTGTCCCTGCGCCCTGGGGCTCGCCACCCCCATGTCCATCATGGTCGGCACGGGTCGGGGGGCGCTGGCGGGGGTGCTCATCAAGAACGCCGAGGCGCTCGAGGTCATGGAGCGGGTGGACACCATCGTCGTCGATAAAACGGGGACGCTGACCGAGGGAAAACCATACCTCGTTTCAATCGTCCCGGCGTCGGGACAGGATGAATCGGAACTTCTCCGCCTCGCGGCGAGCCTCGAGCGCGGGAGCGAGCATCCGCTCGCCGCCGCCATCAGCGCGGGCGGTACGGCGCGGGGGGGGCGCCTCTCGGAAGCCGAGTCGTTCGAGTCGGTGACGGGGAAGGGCATCCGAGGCATGGTCGAGGGCCGGCGCCTCGGGATCGGCAGCCGGAGGTTCCTCAAGGAGTCGGGAATCGACGCCAGCGAACTCGCCACGCGGGCGGACGAGCTCCGCGAGGACGGTCAGACGGTGGTCTTCGTCGCGATCAATGGTCGCCTGGGGGGCGTCCTCGGCGTCGCCGACCCGATCAAAGACTCGGCGGCGGAGGCCGTGAGGAAGCTGCACGCCGAAGGGTTGAAGGTCGTGATGCTGACGGGCGACAACAGGACGACCGCCCTCGCCGTCGCGCGGAAGCTCGGTCTCGATGATGTCCGCGCGGAGGTCCTCCCCGAGGAGAAAGGAGAAGTCGTGAAGCAGCTTCAGGCCGAAGGACGCGTCGTCGCGATGGCAGGCGATGGCATCAACGACGCCCCGGCCCTGGCGCAGGCGAACGTGGGCATCGCGATGGGAACGGGGACTGACGTGGCGATGGAGAGTGCGGGTGCCACGCTCGTCCGGGGCGACCTCCGCGGGATCGTCCGACTCCGGAAGCTCAGCCGCGCGACGATGCGGAACATCCGCCAGAACCTCTTCTTTGCGTTCCTCTACAACGCGCTCGGGATACCGATCGCCGCAGGCGTGCTGTACCCGTCCTTCGAGCTGCTCCTGAGCCCGATGATCGCGGGTGCCGCGATGACCCTGAGTTCAGTCTCAGTCATTATGAACTCCCTGCGACTTAGGAGAATCCGGCTCTAATGATCGATCCAGTAGCTTCCTGCTGATCCCGTAAGAGGCCTGCCCCGCAATTTCCCTGATCCGGACCATTCGTCATCCAGGCGTGCGGGCGGAGAACCACATTGATTTCTGCGTGGCCGGGGCGGGTGGCCCGGTGACCAGTGAATAGTTCCTCGGGACGATGCGAACCGGACGGACGCTCCTCAGAACACGCTTAGCGGATGCTCCTGCCGCTGCCGATCTCTTGCAACTTGCTCCCGAAACGTCGCCCTGGGCCTTGCGGGATCGCCGTGCGGGGTTCCACCGGACGGCTCGGAAAGGTCCGGACCTGGCCCGGCCTCGGGCTGGGGAGCGGCGTCCGCCTTGGCGTGGCGGCGGATGCGGGTGGTGATGGGTTCCTCCGCCGTGGCGACGCGGCGTGGGGCCGTGAGGGGCGGGGCGGCTTCGATGGTGTGCCCTACCTTCAGCGTCTTGATCCGCTCGGCGAGGTCGTGGACCGGCGGGAGCGATCCTGCGTTTGGGTCGTGGGGCGGTGCCGCCAGGGCAGCCTTGAGCTCATCGCGGAGATGGGTCAGATCCGCCAGATAGGCATCGTGCGGGAACGGCACGCCGAGCCGCGCCTCGTGGTCCCGGAGTTGGCCCCGGGCGAGGGCGAGGTCTTGCTCCACGGCGTCGCGCCGGGCCTCGTAAGTGCCCGCCAGGCGCTCCAGGGCGTTCAGGACGGCGCGAGGACCGTGGTGCTCCCGCGATAGCGGGGCCTGTCGAGTCGTTACCCCGTCGAGGACGACCTCGGGGGCGGAATTGGGGTGTAGCACCACGCCGAAGCGTAGGCCCCGGTACACGCCGAGCGGGAACTGGGCCGTTTTCAGGATGCCCTCGGGCAAGGCATCCAGACGTTTGCCGAGGAACCCGAGCACGTCATCGTGGTGGATCTCGCGTCCGCCGAGGGCGATGGGATCACCCGCGTGGGCGGTGACTGTCGCCAGGTCGGCCCGCAGTCCCTCCAATCTCCCTTCCAACCTCGCGATGGACTCGGGCAGCTCGCGCAGGGCGCGGCGGGCGAGGTACTGCTCATCGGTGTGGTTCTTCTTGAGGATCGCCAGCCGCTGAAGCTCGGCGTCGGCCTCGGCCAAAGTCAGCACCGCCGGGTTGCCCGAGGCGATCGCCTTGACCTCGGCGTAGGAGAGCTCCTGGCCGCCGATGTCCTCGGCTCGCCGCACGGCGCTCTCGCCGGTCATCACCTGCGCGATGAACCGGGCTTTGGTCTCCAGAGCCTGCCACATGTAGGCGTCGAACGAGCCCTCAGTGACGTAGCGGTAAACCGCCACCCGGTCGTTGTCGTTGCCCTGGCGGAGGATGCGGCCCTCGCGCTGCTCGACCTCGGCCGGCTTCC
>CALCIA010000213.1 GCA_937907435.1 uncultured Actinomycetes bacterium | reverse complement strand
CGGGCCGTGGCGAGAGGGGCGCGTCCGTAATCCGGGCGCCAGCTTGCGGGGCCTGCACCCTTCCGGGCGACAGCCTGCGGGGCCTGGACCCTTCCCGCCCGCCCGCGAGCAGGGCGCACCTTCGGCGCCCCGCGGGGGCATGGGCGTATCGGTCGTGGAACTACTCGTCTAGCTCACGCCTCCTCGCCGCCGGGACCGGGCACGAAGCGGCCCCCCGGCTCGCCCTCGGGGGCGTCGCCGGCGGCGATCGGCTCGCCGCGCAGGACCGTCGTCACCACGCGGCCGCGCAGCTCCCGCCCGGCGTAGGGGCTCCAGCCCGCCGCCGAGATCACGTCCTCGTCGCTGACCGTCCAGGAGCCGCCCGGGTCGACGATGGCCAGGTCGGCGTCCCGACCCGGCTCCAGCCGGCCCTTGCCGCGCAGGCCGTAAAGCTGGGCGGGTCGCTCGCAGTAGGCCTCGACGACGCGCTCCAGCGAGGTGCGGCCGCGCAGCGCCGCGTCGAGCATCACCGGATAGGTGGTGTCGATCCCGGGTAGCCCGAAATGGACGTGCCAGATGTCGGACTCGGTCTTCTGGGCGCGGGTCGCGGGCGCGTGATCGGAGGAGATGTGGTGGATCGCCCCGGAGTCGAAGCGGTCCCACATCTGGCGCTCGTCGACCTCCGAGCGGATCCGCGCCGGCGGCGTGAATTTGCGGAACGGGCCCTCGGCGAGCACCTCGGCCTCGTGCAGGTAGAGGTACTGGGGACAGGACTCGGCGCGCAGGTCGGCGCCGGCGGCGCGCTCGCGGGCGACCAGGTCGAGCACCTCGGCGTCGCTGGCGTGGGCGACGACCATCCGCGCGCCGACCCGGGCGGCGATCGCGGCCACGGTGGCGACCGAGACGAGCTCCGCCTCGCGCGAGCGCCAGGCGGGGACGATGCCGAAGTCGTCGCGGCCGGCCTCGCGCAGGCGTCGCTCGTTGCCGGCGGTGACGGCGTCGTCCTCGCAGTGGATGAGGCAGGGCGCGCCGAGCTCGACCAGGGCCTCGGCAAGGCGGGTCATCACGTCGGCGTCGATCGCGGGCACGCCGTGGGTCTCGCACGTGAACGCCTTGAAGAAGGCGATGCCGCCGCGCCACAGTCCCGGGATCTGGTCGAGCCGATCGGGCCAGACGTGCGCGGCGAGGCCGAAGTCGACGTGGGCGCGACCGCGCAGGTGGGCCAGCTTCTCCTCCAGGCGCGCGACCTCGTGCACCGGCCAGCCGTGGGTGTGCTCGACCACGGTGGTGACGCCGCGCGCCGCCGCCGCCGCGGTGCCGCTCAGGAAGGTCTCCCGCGAGGGGTCGCCGGGATCCATGAAGTGCACGTGGGTGTCGACGCCGCCGGGCAGCACCAGCGCGCCGTCCGCGTCGATCTCCCGCGCCGCGGGACGCCGCTCGGCGCGCGGCAGGAGCGCCGCGACCTTGCCGTCCTCGACGTAGAGGTCGAGCTCGGCGCGCCCGCGCGGACCGACCACGGTGCCGCCGCGTACCGCCAGGTCGAAGCTATCGCTCATCGTGCTACCTCCCATCCGGTTGCCGCGAGGAGCGTGCCCCGCGTGATCGCCTCGCGCTCCGCCGGGTCCAGCTCCACCCCCGCGAGCTGGCGCTCGACCGGGCCGCCGCTCATGTCGAAGGGCTCGTCGCTGCCGTAGAGGACGCGGTCGGCGCCGACCTTGTCGATCAGGAACCGCAGCGCGGCCGGGTCGAAGACGATCGTGTCGTAGAGGAAGCGCGGCAGGTACTCGGTCGGCACCCGGGCGCAGATGCCGAGCTCGGGCCGCACCGCGTTGCCGTGGTCGAGCCGGCCCGCCTGGTAGGGCAGGTAGCCGCCGCCGTGGGCGAGCATCAGCTTCAGCCCGGGCACGCGATCGAGGGTGCCCGAGAGGATCAGCCGCGAGGCGCAGAGGGCGGTGTCGAGCGGGTTGCCGGCGAGGTTGGTGAGGTAGTAGTCGCCGAGGCCCGGCTTCGGACCGGTGTAGTACGGGTGGACGAAGAGGAGCGCGCCGAGCTCGGCAGCCTGCTCCAGCAAGGGCAGGAAGGCGGGGTCGTCGAGCCAGCGTCCCGCCGCGATCGGGCCGATCTCGGCGCCGAGCAGGCCGAGCTCGGAGACCGACCGGACCAGCTCCGCGACCGCGTCGTCGGGCCGGCCGAGCGGCAGGGTGCCGAAGCCGGCGAGGCGGCCCGGGTGCGCGGCGGCGATCGCCGCGATCCCGTCGTTGACGAGCCGGGCGCCGGCGAGGGAGACCGCGGGGTCGAGGTCGTAGCCGAAGAACGGCGGCGGCGGAGCGACCACGGCGGCGTCGGCGCCGCGGCGGCGCAGGCTCTCGAAGAGCGCCTCCTCGTCGTGGAAGGCGGGCTCGAGCGTGTAGCGGTAGCCCTCCGGGTGGACGACGGTCGGCAGGGCGCCGGAGCGCTCGAGCGTGATCCCGGCCGGGTGCGTCCCCGCTTCGATCGAGGCGAGCACGGCGGCGGGGATGACGTGGACGTGGGCGTCGATCGCGCCGCTCATCGGGTCGGTCCCCCGGGGGCGGCGACGCTGCCGAGGTAGGCGGCAAAGGACGTGCGCACGCGCTCGACGTCGGCGCCCGCGCGCAGGAGCAGCGTCAGCAGCAACCGCGCCTTCGGCCCGTCGAGCCAGCCCGCCGAGATCGCGCCGCGGGCGAGCAGGTCGGTCTCGGAGCCGTCGAAGCCGTAGGTCCGCGCCAGCACCTCGCCGGCGCCGGTGCGCGAGGCGAACACGACCGGGGTCCCCCCCGCCACCGCGGCCCCGATCCGCTCCGGCCAGGCGGGCGGCAGGTGTCCGCCGCCGAGCGCCTCGATCACGATCCCGTCGGCGCCCGCCACGGCGGCGTCGAGGAGGAGGGCGTCGTCGTCGAGCGCCGCGGTGAGCAGGGCGACGCGGGCGCTCCCGGCGGCGGCGAGCTCGAGCGGCGGCGGGGCCGGCGGGCGCAGCGCCACCCGCGCCGTGCCCTCGCTGATCCAGCCGAGCGGCCCGGCCGACGAGGTGAAGGCGGCCGGGCTCTGGGTGTGGCCCTTGCGCACGTGGCGGGCGGCGTGGATCTCGTCGCCCAGCAGGACCGTGACGCCGAGGCCCCGGGCCGCCGGCGAGGCGGCGAGGCTCGCCGCCCCCAGCAGGTTGGCCGGGCCGTCGGGCCCGGCTACCGTCGGGTTGCGCATCGCGCCGGTGAAGACGACCGGCAGGCGGGGCGCGAGCAGGTCGAGGACGAAGGACGTCTCCTCCAGGGTGTCGGTGCCCTGGGTGACGACGACGCCGTCGAACCCTTCGCCGGCGGCCCGCTCGATCCGCTCGGCCAGCGCCGCCAGGTCGGCGAAGCCGAGCTGGGCGCCGGGGATCGTGCGGAAGCTCTCCGGCTCGACCGCGGCGACGTCGGCGAGGCCCGGCACCGCCGCGGCCAGCTCGCCGGCGCCGAGCGCCGGGGTGACGGCGCCGCCGTCGTCGGCGGTCATCGCGATCGTGCCGCCGAGGGAGAGCAGCAGGACCCGCGCCGCGGGCCGGCCCTCAGACATGGCGCAGGCTCGCCTGGTCGATGCCGAAGCGCGCCGCGAGCCAGTCGGCGACGTGCTCCTGGCCGATCGTCGGGTTGTCGTGCTGGCAGTGCTCGGCGCCGGTGTCCTCGGGCTGCAGCATCTCCAGGGTGACGTCGACGCCGTTCTCCTTGGCGTGCTCGTAGACCTGGGTGGCGCCGCGGACGCCGAGCACGTCGTGGCCGCCGTGGACGATCAGGTACGGGCAGGAGATGTTGCCGAGGTGGCCTTCGAGGCGGAACGGGTCCCAGACCTGCTTCGCCGCGGCCATCGAGTCGACGCCGAAGACCCATTTGATGTGCATCGCGAGACCATGGTCCTCCTCGGCGTCGCCCCACAGCTCGGGGATGCTCCAGATCGCCCCGTGCGAGACCGCCGCCGCCAGGCGCGACTCGTAGGCGGCGGCGCGGGCGGCGTAGTAGCCGCCCAGGCTGGAGCCGGAGACGGCGATGCGGTCGGCGTCGACGTCGGCGCGGCCTTCCAGGTAGTCGATGCAGCGGCCGACCGGGACCTCGTAGTCGTGGCGGGT
This sequence comes from uncultured Actinomycetes bacterium, assembly GCA_937907435.1. Taxonomy (GTDB): domain Bacteria; phylum Actinomycetota; class Thermoleophilia; order Solirubrobacterales; family 70-9; genus VAYN01. The sequence goes on along the minus strand of CALCIA010000213.1, from coordinate 1,556 downwards.
CGGGATCCGCTGCCGGCGCAGGGTCCCGCCCTGGCCGGGGCCGTCGACGAGCAGGCAGGAGATGCCGCGGGCGAGGGCGCCGTTGCCGACCATGAAGAGCAGCTCGTCCTTGAACGAGTCGAGGCCGCCGAAGGCGATCAGGACCGGCTGCGGGCCGGGCTCGCCGTCGGGCCGGAACGGGCTGGCGACGAAGTAGGCGTCGAGGTGCGAGTCGCCCTCGTAGGGGACCTCGACCACCTCCAGCGGGGGATCGAAGTACCGCCCGGCGTTCCGCGAGACCTCCTCGACGCGGTCGAAGGTAGCGAGCCGGCGCGGGTCGTCGGGCGACAGCCAGAATTCCGCCGAGCGGTAGTAGTCGGCGGCGCGCAGCCAGCACTGCCGGGCGGTGATGACGTTGCCCTGGCGCTCGGCCGCGTCACCGCGCTCGCGGTTGCGGTCGGCGACGTGGGTCCACTCCACGAACCAGCTCTCGGCATCCCCGGGGGTCATCCGCGAGGCCGCCTGGAAGCACTCGCTGACCGCGCCGCCCCCTTCCTGGGTCTCGCCGAGGACGCGGCGGAACTGGTAGCTGAGCCAGGGGAACTCCGGCCAGTGATGCCAGCCGAACGGCTCGAAATGCGGCCCCGTGTCGCCGGTGATCCGATCGATAGTCGCGTCGCCCATCGCAGCTCCCTACTCGTGAGTGTGTCGTCGAAAGTGACCTTGTCGAGAGATCGTATATCGTATTCATCCACCGCGCTCTCAGCGCCATATGGGCGTTGATCCCGCAGACCAAGCCCGCTATCCTGTATTTCACAGTGCCGCAACGAGACAATCGCCCGCGCGACTAGTAGGGTCTCGCGCCGTGCTGGAGCCAGGCGACAAAGCCCCCGCGTTCACGCTGCCCGACCAGGACGGGAACAAGGTCAAGCTGTCCGACTTCAAAGGGCAGACCGTCGTCCTCTACTTCTATCCGCGGGCCGACACGCCGGGATGCACGACGCAGGCCTGCGGGGTGCGCGACCGCGGCGACGAGTACGCGAAGGCGGGCGCCAAGGTGATCGGGGTCTCCCCCGACGAGCCGGAGAAGATCAAGAAGTTCGACGACAAATACGGCCTCAACTTCACCCTCCTCGGCGACGTCGATCACAAGGTGGCGGAGAAATACGGCGCCTGGGGCGAGAAGTCGATGTACGGCAAGAAGTACATGGGCATGCTCCGCTCGACCTTCATCATCGACCCCAAAGGCAAGATCGCCCGGGTCTTCCCCAAGGTCCAGCCGAAAAAACACGACGCGCTCGTGTTGAAGGCGCTGGACGAACTCGCCGCTGGTTGACCGGGGGTGTCGCGGGTCTTGCCGGCTGGCGCCCGGGAGGGTCCAGGCCCCGCAAGCTGTGTCGCCCGGGAGGGCCGGGGCCCCGCAAGCTGTCGCCCGGGTAGGGACCCGCCCCTCTCGCCACGGCCCGGGCAGGCTGTGGCCGTGGCGAGAGGGGCGGGTGTGCGGAAGGTGTGGAGGAAGGCGCGCGGGAGCGTCACGGGAGTGCGCCGGGTGTGCGCCAGAAGTGCGGCGGGGCCGT
>CALCIA010000212.1 GCA_937907435.1 uncultured Actinomycetes bacterium | reverse complement strand
CCCATGAGGAGCCCAGGACACCCCCGCGCCACCTCGGACGGCCGCAAGCCCCCCGGACCCCCACCCCCGGGAACGAGCCGCCCCTCAGCCCGAATACTCGTGCCAGCCCGCGAACTCGCGGCCGGCGAACTTCTGCAGCTCCGCGACTTCCTCGCCGAAGCGGCCGCGGAGGGTCTCGACCAGGTCGTCGGGCAGGACCGGCTTCGGGGCCGAGGGTTTGTCCGGGTCGTGGACGACCTTCTCGACGATCCAGCGCATGCGCTCCGGCAGGCGGTCGAAGTTGCGGTCGAAGGAGCGGAAGCCCGGCAGCTTGATCAGCTTCTCCATGAACTGGTATTTGTCGCCGGACTTGGCCGCCGACTTCTCCCACTCGCGGTCGAATTGCTCGGAGGTGAAGTTCTCGTCGACGCCCGCGTAGGCGAACGCCTTGCGCATCGTTCCGTCACGGTCGCGCTGCAGCTCCTCCTGGGTGATGACCTCGATCTGGCCGCGGTCGAAGCGCTCCAGGTACGGCTGCAGCTGCATCCAGTAGCGCGAGCGGTTGACGTACTGGGTGTCCGGGTCGGAGAGGACCGGGACCATCTCGCGGGTCTCGTAGCCGGCGCCCGTCGCGTGGACCCAGTGGCTGAGGATGCGCTTGATCGGGTCGCGCACCATGTAGATCAGCTTGGCGTCCGGGCAGTGGGTCTTGATCCGCTCGGCGACGCCGTCGTAGCGGGGCAGGTTCGTGTAGTGCGGGGAGGACTCGCCGCGCACCTTGAAGCGGTCGTCGAAGCGGCTCGCGTACCAGTCGAGGCCGAGGTCCCAGTTCAGCTCGGCGACGAAGAAGTTCAGCTCCTTCGGCTTCGACATCTGGATCTCGGGATGCAGGCCGAGGTAATGGTGGATGCTCGTCGTGCCGCACTTGAGGCCGCCGATGATGATCAGGTTCGGCATCGCCGCGTGCGGTTTGCGACGCCGGCGCCGGGCGCTTTTGCGGTCGGCGGTGTAGCGCTCGCGGGCACGGGCGCACATCGCCTCGTCGGCGGGGTCTGGCGGCAGCAGCGGGGGCAAGGTGTGCGTGTCGGTGTCCGGCACGAGCGTGGCTAGTCTAGCTGCGATGCCGTTTTTCCTCGTTCAGCCGCCCCCGGGCGACCTCGGGTCGAGCCTCGAACACTTCTTCGACGCGACGACGGAATTCTTCCGCCACCTCTCGGAAGTGCACTGGGGATCCTTCGGCCTGGCCCTGCTCTGCCTGCTGGCGATGCAGCTCTGCCGGGCCTGGGCGTGGCGCAACGTGCTGCGGGCGGCGTATCCGGGGAAGCGGATCGGCTTCACCCGGCTGGCGGCGGCCTACCTGGCCGGGGCGGGGATCAACGCGATCATCCCCGCGCACGCGGGCGACGTCACCAAGGTCTTCCTGGTCAAACGCCAGATCCCCGACTCCTCCTATCCGGCCGTCACCTCCTCGTTCCTCGTGCAGACGATCTTCGACACCTCGGTCGGGATCCTCGTCCTCCTCTACGCGATCACGCAGGGGCTACTGCCGCCGCTGCCCGAGCTGCCCCACCTGCCGGCGTTCGAGGTCTCCTTCTGGGCCAACCACCCGAAGACGCTGGCGATCACGGTCGGCGTCCTGCTCCTGCTGATCGTCGTCGGCGTCTGGCTCCTGGCCCAGCGGGTGCGCCGCTTCTGGGCGCGGGTCAAACAGGGCCTCGTGATCCTCACCCGGCCGCGCGACTACATGAAGCAGGTCTTCGCCTGGCAGGGCATCGGCTGGCTCTGTCGCTTCGCCGCCTTCTGGTTCTTCCTCGAGGCCTTCGGGCTGAAAGGCACGGTCGGCAACGTGATGCTCGTGATGAGCGTGCAGGCGATCGCCAACATCGTCCCCTTTACGCCGGGCGGCGCGGGCGCCCAGCAGGCGCTCCTGGTCGCGACCCTGAGGGGCCCCTCGCGCGCCGCGGTCCTCTCCTTCTCGGTCGGGACGCAGATCGCGATGGCGGCCTGGTCGGTGACCCTCGGCTTCGCCGCGATCCTCCTCGTCTTCCGCACCACCGACTGGCGCGGCCTGATCAAACAGGCCCAGGACGAGGCGGACCGCGAAGACGGCGGCGGCCCGGGCTCTTCGGGCGGCGGCGCCGAGGGTGGGTCGGGAGGCGGCGCGGACGCCGGCAGCGAGGCGCCGACGCCGAGCTCGGCCTGAGGCGCGCCGCCCCGCGCTGGCTGTTCCTTTTGCCGGACTGGTCGGCAAAAGGAACAGCCCGACGGGCCCTCTTGCCGGCGCCCGCGTTCCGCTGTTCTTTATGGACGCCACAGCGCCATAAAGAACAGCTGGCGGGGGTCAGTCCGACCAGCCCGGGTAGCGGGCTTCGACCTGCCACTGCCACGGCGGGGCTTCGGCCTCTGGGAAGTCGTAGTGGTTGCGGCCGGGCAGGGTCTCGAGGGGGACCAGGGCCGGGTCCTGGGACGCGCGGACCTCGGTGCCGGCTGCGGCTTCGACGTCGGCCTCGGTCGCGGTGCGGCGGACGGCGCGCCAGCCGAGCGTCGGCCGGTACTCCCAGTAGACGATCTCGACCGTGCCGTCGGCGCGGCGGTGGTCGATGAGCTGGGTGAAGTCGGTGGTGCGGCGGTTGGACGCGGTCAGGTGGGGGCCGGCGGCGACGGCGCAGCTCGCGCGGCGGCAGCGGCGGAAGTCGACCGGGACGAGCGGCAGGCCGTCAGGACCCGGAAGCGCCTCCGGGGCGGGGGCGAGCGCTCGGGCCAGGCGGGCGAGCGGCCACCCGTAGGCGGGGACGAGCGCTTGGTGCCGGCAGGCGTCCGGCAGGTGCGGGGCGCAGACGATCCGGCGGCCGATCGCGCCCGCCAGCTCGCGCCCCGCCTTGACTTCACCGCCGCCCGCGATCGCCGCCACGGCCGCGGCCAACAGCAGCGCCACGAGCGCCGCCAGCGCCGCGCTCTCGATCGTCGCCTGCCCGCGCTCGGCACCCGGCACCGTCCCCTGCCGGCTCTCCGCGCCCGGCGCCTTGCCCCTTCCCCTGTCCCGCTCCACTGCCATGCCCCGACGCTAGGAGGGAAATGCGCACCTGTGGCGCGCAGTCTGTGCCAGTTGTGGATCGACGACGTGCCGGGTCTGCTTTCATTGGCGCATGGAGGGAAGCCCTTTCAATCTTTTCGGTGATCCCGACGAGTTCCGTGCCCGCATGGAGGAGCTCTCGGAGCAGATGCAGTCCTCGCAGCGCGTCGCCTGGGCCGACAACGCGATCAAGCTGGCGGTCGAGATGACCGTCGCCTCGATCGGCCGGCTCGATCTGAACGGCACTGCCGACGAGCAGGCGATGCAGGTCCGCGACGCCATCCGCGTCCTCTTCCCGGAGGCCGTGACGCTGGTGCGCGAGGCCCGCGAAGGCCTGAGCTAGCCGGCTCGCCCCGAGAGCCGCCGGGAACGGGCGGCTAGAGCAGCTCGAAGCGGAGGTCGATGACCCCGCCGCTGCGGAAGAGCGCGCCTGCCAGCTCGACCGGCACCGCGACGATCGCCGCCGGGATCGCCAGGACGATGCTGATGAGGCCGTCGAGGCGGCGCTGCCAGCGCAGCTCGGCGGGGGCGCCGCGGCCGGCGCCGAGCGCCGCGAGCGCGACGTTGTGGCCGAAGGTGACCGAGTTCAGCAGCGTCTGCCAGGTCAGCGCGAGGCTCCGCCCGGCGACCCAGCGGCGGCGGCGCACCACCTGGTCCCGGCTCGCGACCAGCCGCCGCGCCGCCTCGACCGTGAAGAGGTAATGGATGCCGGGCTCGAGGCCCGCCCAGCCGGCACCGCCGAGCGAGCAGGCGAAGCTCGCCCGGTTGACGATCCGCGCCCGGTCCTGGTCGCCCAACCGGTCGAGCGCGGCGAGCGCCTCCTCGGTCCCCGCCGACCCGCCGACGATGCCGATCCCACAGCTCTCGCAGCGCCGTACCGGGGCGCCGAGGCGGTCCTGTTCGGCGAGCCAGCCGAAGAGGGGCTCGCCGCACGCGGGGCAGGGCGGATTGTCGGGGCCGGCGCCCGCCTCGAGCGGGACGGCCGGTGCGCGCGTCGTTGATTCATCCATGGGATGTAGCGTACGCATCCGTGCGAAAGGGCACCCTGAGTTGAAACGCCGCAAAGAGGACGTCCTGGCCTGGGAGTCGCGATGGAGCCTGCCCACCGGGCTCCTGACCTTCGTCGCCGTCGCCATCCTGATCGTCTCGGCAATCGTCATCGCCGACGTGAACGGCAGCGGCGAAGTCGAACTGCTGGTCTCGGCGTACGAAAACGCCTCCTCGGTGACGATCTCCTCGGTCCTTCAGGCGCTCGGCTTCCTGATCCTCACCGCGCCGCTCTACTTCCTCTTCCGCGCCGCGCTCTCGCGGGCGGGCTCGAAAATGAAAAGCCAGCTGGTCGGGGTGATCGTGGTCGCGCCGATCTTCTTCGCGATCAGCGGTGTGCTGAACGGGATCGCCACCAACGAAGCGGCCGACACCTTCCACAAGGGCGAAGCGAAGTCGACGCTGAGCGCGAAGACGGGGGCCGAAGAATGCCGCGCCGAAGAACGCGACAAGGGCACGAAAGCCTTCGGCGAAAAGTACGACTCCGGCCCGAGCCCGCTCAAAGCCTGCGAAGCCGAAGAACAGGAAGAAAGCAAGGCGAAGAACGCGCTGAGCGAAGCCTCTCTGCGCGACCCCGCGACCGGCTTCGGGCTGGCAGGGCGGATCGGCCTCGCCGTGGCCCTGGTCTACAGCTGCCTCTGGGGGATGCGCGTGGGCCTTTTGTCACGCTTCTGGGGCTCTCTGGGGATGGCGCTCGGGGTCGCCGCGCTCCTCTTGTTGGTGCAGTTCTGCCTGATCTTCTTCATCTACTTCGGCCTGCTCCTGATCGGGAAACTGCCCGGCGGCCGACCACCCGCCTGGGCGGCCGGCGAAGCGGTGCCCTGGCCGACGCCCGGCGAGCGGATGGCGAAAGAGCTCGAACCGAAGGGCGGGCCGGACCCGGACGAGGGCGATGGCGACGTCGGCGGGCCGACCCCCGGCCCCTCGACCCCGGAGCTGCCCGAGGGGATCGAAGCCCCGGAGCCCAAGGAAGCGCCGGAACCGGACGACGACGGCTCGTCGGGCGGTTCCATCAGCGGCGGCCCCCAGCGCCGCAAGCGCAAGCGCCGCGGCTGAACTACCCATCGGGCCCGCGGGCGCGCTGCCGGGGGACCCGCCTTGGTCACCGATCCGCGACGACCCTCCGGGTGCGTTCGTCGTTAGGGCTCGTATACGGGACAAGCGACGAACGCACCATGTAGGACCGACCGCGCTGGTCCGGCGACGCTCCTCCAAGGCATGCTCGGTCGTCGAAGGGCTTGGCTCCCACGAGCTTCGTGCCCGAAGAAGCTGCCGCCCGGGTGGGCCCAGACCCCGCAAGCTGTCGCCCGGGCAGGGGACGCGCCCCTCTCGCCACGGCCCGGGCAGGCTGTGGCCGTGGCGAGAGGGGCGGGTATGAAAGGCATGGAGGAAGGCGCGCGGGAGCCTCACGGGAGTGCGACGGGAGTGGCACGGATCCGTGACGGGAGTCAGACCTCGTCACGGAGACGTCGGGAACTCCGGACTTTCTCCCTTGTTGTGCAACACCGACTTACGCGCTGCGTGTATTGACCCCCCTATAGGGGCCCT
>CALCIA010000211.1 GCA_937907435.1 uncultured Actinomycetes bacterium | reverse complement strand
TCTCGCCACGGCCACAGCCTGCCCGGGCCGTGGCGAGAGGGGCGGGTCCCTTACCCGGGCGACAGCTTGCGGGGCCTGGACCCTCCCGGGCGACAGCTTGCGGGGCCCCATCCCTTCCCCCCGCGCCGGCGCTGCCCTACGCGAAGATCAGGATCGCCAGGTTCACCAGCACGGCCAAGGGCGTGCCGATCAGGGCCAGGTCGCGGAAGAGCTTGGCGAAGCCGCCGTGGTAGCGGACGCTCTCCATCAGCAGGGTGCCGACGACGTTCGACATGTTGACCAGGGCGGTGGCGATCGCGATGCCGATCGCGATGGCGTGCCAGCCGGTCGTGCCGCCTCCGGCGGCGGCGGCCGCGGCGATGACGATGGCGACGATCGTGCCGATGATGCCGAGGACCATCACGGTCATGTCGGTGCGGGTCACGTCCAGGGCGTAGGCGTTGTCGCCCCCGTGGGCGAGGCGGGCGTCGAGGTGGCCGGGCGCGGCTTCTTCGGTGCTGACGACGTGCGCGTCGCCGTCGACGAGGACCATCTTCAGCTGTGGCGCCAGCGTCTCCTCGGCGTGGCGCCAGAGCCCGCCCTCGTACCAGTCGCGGCAGTCGGCGGCGTGGGCGAAGATCAGGATCTCCTCGGCGGGCTTCTCCAGCAGCGCGTCCTGGGCCGCCTGCACGGGATCGGGGTCGCCGACCTCGCCGCTCGCCTGGAGCCCTTTGGAGCGGACCGCGGCCAGTGCCTCTTCGAGCCGCGCGAGCGCCTCGACCCGCGGCTCGTCGACGTCGCCGAGAGTGTGGTGGAGCGTGCCCGACTCGACCGCCGGGGCGACCAGGCGGACCTCGGTCGGCATCCCGTCGACCTCGCGCGCGAGCGCTTCGACCGACTCCGCCGAGCCGAAGGCGGGAGTGACGACCGCTATCAGGCTGCGCTCAGCCATCTCGCGGTCATCATCTCGCCGTTTCTGCCCAGGTCAACCCCTGGCCGAGATCGCCCGGACGGGCGTTCCGGACGGGCCGCCCAGGAGAAGATCACGATCGCAGGCGTTGTCGACCTCCTGCGCCCCGTCGCTGTTGGTCAGGATCTCGTCCGCGGGCCGCGGCGACCGCCGCCTGAGCCGTTCGCCCGCCCGCTCGCGCGGCTCGTCGATGTCGCCGGGGGTGTGGTGCAGCGGGTTGACCTCGACCGCCGGGGCGACCATGCGCACCTCGGTCGGGGCGCCGTTCACCTCCCGCTTCAGGGCGTCCACGGACTCCGGTGAGCCGAAGGCCGGGGTGACGATCGCCATCAGGCTGCGCGCGGGCATCTCAGCTCCCTCCACCTCTCTACTCGTTCACTCGTTCTCGTCCGGCGGGATCGGCTCGTCGGGCTCGCCGTACTCGTCGGGGTCCTGCGGCTCCTCCGGCCGGGCCATGCCGTCCGGGAAGCGGTGCTGGTCGCCGTGCTCGGCGATGTCCTCGAGGTCCTTCTCGGCCAGCTCGAAGCCCTCCGACTCGCCCTCCCCCGCCTCGACCAGCGGCTCTTCGGCCGGGTCGTCGGTGTCGGGATCGCGGCGGCCGCCGATCGCGGCGGCTTCCTCCGCGGCCTCGGCTTCCTCCTCCTCGACGAACGCCTCGTCGCGGTCCTGCGGTGCCTCGGTCACGAGACGGCTCCGCTCTCCGAGGCATGCTCGGAGGAGTCGCAGGCGTCGGTGACGACGCTGGTCGGGCCGGCGGGCGCGACGGGCTCGAACGGCTCGTCGCCGCCGGAGCGGCCGATCAGCCAGCCGACGATGCCACCGGCGATGGCGCCGATGACCAGCAGGGTGATGGAGCGCAGCGGCTTGCGGGTGAATCTCGAGGCGGTGCCGTAGGCAGTGTGCTTCGCGGTCGTCTTGACCGCCTGGCGGGCGAGCTTCGTTTTGACTGACATGACGACAAGTTACCCCGGCCCCGTCCGACCTTAACCGCGTCGCCCAGCTGTTCTTTATGGACCCCTGAGGGCCATAAAGAACAGCTGGGCGGGTCAGCGGTCGAAGGAGCGGCGCAGGCCGGTGTCGGTGTCGCGCAGGCGGCGGATGTGGGTGAGGTAACGGCTGCCCTTGACCGCGAAGCTGAAGCCGGGCGGCGTCTGGTCGACCCAGTCGGCGACGGTCTTCTCGCGCGGCAGCCGGTAGAGGGTCGAGTTGACCTCAACCGTGTCGAACTCCTCCGCGTAGCGCGACAGCCGGCGGCGCTGCGGCACACCCTTGTAGAGGCCGTCGCGCCAGTCACGGTAGGACCATCCCGAGCAACCCGATGCGCACCGGCTCCACGGCGTCCTCGGTCCCCTTCTTTCACAGTTTCGTGCGTGTTACTCATGGGATCGGTATACATCTAGTCCCACTCGTCGACCCGTCCAAAACGCCTGTCACCGGTGTGGCGAAGTGGCTCGAAAATTTGGGTTGAGATCGCGTTCGCGAGGCGCTGGGATGGCGAACCTATGTCACCGGAGAGCAGGGCCCCGGAGGGGGACACGATCGACCAAAACCTCGTGCGAGCGCTCGCGCACCCGATGCGGGTGCGGATCCTCGAAGCGCTGCAGGGACGCACGGCGAGCCCGACCGAAATGGCGCGGCGCTTCGGCGAGAGCCTCGGGGTGGTCAGCTACCACACCAACGCGCTGCTGGACGTCGAGTGCATCGAGCAGGTCGGCACGCGGCCCAAGCGCGGCACGATCGAGCACTTCTACACCGCCAGGCCACGCTCGTTCATCGGCCACCAGGACTGGCGCAAGGCGCCCCTGTCGATCCGCGGCGGGGTGACCGGCGAAGCGCTCCGCACCTTCGTCGCCAAGGTCGGCGCCGCCGTCGACGCCGACACGATCGACTCGCGCGAGGACACCACCCTCAACTGGATGCCGATCACAGTCGACGAGCAGGGCTGGCGCCAGGCCGCCGAGATCCTCGACCGGGCGCTGCGCGAGCTGATGGAGGTTGCCGCCGCCAGCCGCGAGCGCCTCGGCGAGGGGAACGGCATCCCGGTGGTGACGGGGCTGGCGGCCTTCGAGGTGCCGCAGGGGTAGGAGGGCGGTCGGTCAGCTCGCGCCCGCCACCGCCCTCTGCAGTTCGTCCTTGGTCATGTTCGAGCGGCCTTCGATGCCGAGCTTCTTGGCGTCGTTGTAGAGCTGTTCGCGGGTGCGGCCGCCGGGGCCGTGGCCGCTCTGTTTGCCACCGCGGCTGCTGGCCGAGGCGCCTTGTTTGGAGCTGCGCGAGGACGATTTGGATTCGCCGGAACGGGCTTTTTCCTTGTTGACCGTGCGCGCCGCGATCTCTTTGGCGCGTTTGGTCGAGCGGCCCTCTTTTTCCTCGCTTTTTTTGACCTCTTTGTACTGGCGGTCGCGTTTGGAGCCTTTCTTAACTCCTCTGGGCGGCATGCTTTCCCTCCTCGAACTCCTCGACGATCTTCGCGTTGAACGCTTCGAGATCGTCCGGTTTGCGACTGGTGACCAGGCCGTTGTCGACGACCACTTCCTCGTCTACCCACTCGGCGCCGGCATTGCGCAGGTCGGTCTGCAGGCTCGGCCAGGAGGTGAGCTTGCGCCCGTCGACCACGTCGGCCTCGATCAGCGTCCAGGGCCCGTGGCAGATCACCCCGACCGGCTTGCCCGCGGAGAAGAAGTCGCGGACGAAGGACACCGCCTCGGGGTGGGTCCGCAGGTTGTCCGGGTTGGCGACGCCGCCGGGCAGGACCAGGCCGTCGTAGTCGTCCGCCGAGACGTCGCCGACCGGCTTGTCGACGGTGTAGGTCTCGGCCTTGTCGAGGTGGTTAAAGGCCTGGACCTCGCCGGCTTCGGGCGCCAGCAGCTCGGTCTTCGCGCCGGCCTCGGTCACCGCTTTCAGCGGCTCGGTCAACTCGACTTCCTCCACCCCCTCGTTGGCGGTCAGGAAGGCGATCTTCCTGCCGTTCAGCTCGTCTGCCATCTTGATTGGCGCTCCTCTCCCTACGCGGGTGTTCGGTTGGCGCGTCAGGTACCCGTTCCCGGACCGCCGAACATCGGCCGCGGCCAGAGCTTGCGCGTGCGGACGACGTTGGTCTCGGCGCCGAGGACGACGAACATCGCGCCGAGGTGGATCCAGGCGAGCAGGCCGATCACCAGGGCGAAGGTGCCGTAGACGGCGGAGGCGTTCTTCACCTCGTGGGAGATGTACCAGCCGCCGGCCACCTGCAGGATCTCCCAGCCGATCGTGGCGACGACGACGCCGGGGACCAGCGCGCGGGTCGGCACCGTGTCGGTGGTGAGCAGGCGGAAGACGGCGCCGAAGACGAAGAGGTTCAGCACCGTCGCGATCCCCAGGCCGAAGACCTTGCCGCCCGCGCCGAGGAAGTCGGCGCCGCCCGCGGCGAGCCCGGAGACGACGGTCGAGACGACCGCCAGGCCGCCGAGGACGACCAGCAGCGCGATCGCCCGCAGGCGCGAGCCGAGGAAGCCGCGCTCGGCGTGCTTCGGCACGCCCCAGCAGCGGTTGAAGGTGGTCTCGGCCTCCAGCACGACACCGATCCCGGCGAGCACCGAGCCGACGATCCCGACCGCGAGCGCGATGCCGCTGCCGCGCAGTTCGCCGCCCTTCAGCTGGTTGCCGATGATCGGGAACTGGGAGAGCGTCCCGTTGACGACTTCCTGGCGCAGTTCTTCGTTGCCCGCGAGGACGTAGCCGAGGATGGTCGTCAGCAGGAGCAGCAGCGGGAAGAGCGAGAAGAACGCGCGGTAGGCGATCAGCGAGACCATGCTGCCCCCTTCGTCCTCGCTGAACTTCTTGACGATGCCGAGCGGCAGGGCGAGCGCGGGCTTGCGCTGCTGGAACTCGTCGAAGCGGCGGAGCGGTGCTTTCACGTCCATGGCGCGAACCCTTACCCACCCTGGCCCGCCGATCAATCGATCGGCGGGAAGTCCCCCGCGCGGGGCGCGCCTAAACGACGGCGAAGACGGGCTCGAAGCCCTCGACCCGCACCGTGAGCAGGCCGTGGCCGCACTCGCAGGCGACGGCCTCGACCTCGCCGAGCTCGTCGACGAGGAGCGTCACCTCGGCGTCGCAGCGGGGGTCGGAGCACACGAGTTCGACCTGGAACATGGGCCGAATGCTCACGGCGCGGTCAGACGGAAAGCGCGGGGAGCTCCTGCTTCTGGGTGAGGAGCGGCGCGTAGAGGTCGCCTTTGGCGGCGATGCGGGCGCGGAGGTCCTCGACGGTGAAGGCGAGGGCGCGCGCGTCGCCGGAGTCGGCGGCCGCTTCGACCTCCTCCCATTCAAGCGGGGTCGACGCGGTCGGTCGCTCCTTGGCGCGGATCGAGTAGACGCAGGCGGTCGTCTTGTGGGCGTCGTTCTGGCTCCAGTCGATCAGCACGCGGCCCTCGCGTTCCGCCTTCGCCTGGAGCGAGACGACCTCGTCGGGGAAGCGTGCCGCGAAGGTCTCGGCGACGGCCTTGGCGAAGGGGCGGGACTCGGCGAAGGTCGCGGTGCCGTTCAGCGGCACGTGCAGGTGGATGCCCTTGGAGCCGGAGGTCTTCGCGTAGCTGTCGAGGCCGAGCTGGGTGAAGAACGCCCGCAGGCGCAGGGCGACGCGGGCGCAGTCGACGATGTCGGCGGGCGCGCCGGGGTCGAGGTCGAAGACCATCGAGTCGGGGCGGTCGAGGTCGGCCACGCGCGCCAGCGAGGTGTGCAGCTCGATGTTCGCCAGGTTGGCCGACCAGACCAGGCTCGGCAGGTCTTCGAGCAGCGTGTAGTCGATCTCTGCCTTGTGGCTCTCGGACCAGATCCGCGCCGTGGCCACCCAGTCGGGACGGTGTTTCGGGCTCCGCTTCTCGTAGAAGAACTTGCCCTCGACGCCGTCGGGATAACGCTTCAGCGTCACCGGCCGGCCGCGCAGGTGCGGCAGCAGGACCTCGGCGAGGTCGGCGTAGGCGTCGATCAGGTCCCCCTTGGTGAAGCCGACGGCGGGATAGAGGATCTTGGTGAGGTTGGAGACGGTGAGTTCGCGGTCGCCGACGTGGAGGCGGAATTTGTTCTTCGCGATCGGCTCCGCGGCGGCGGTGATGCCGGCGTGGGACGAGCCGCCTCGGCCGCGCGCGGCGCGTCCCTTCCTCGCGGCGCTCTTGCCCGGTGCGGCGTCGGCGCGGACGTGCAGCCACTCCCCCGTGCGGCGCCCCGGCGCGTAGAGGCTCGACTGCTTCTTCAGCACCAGCCCGTCGACGCCATGGCCGGCGCATGCCGCGAGCAGCTCCTTGATCTTGGCGGTCGCGTTGGCGGGGACGCGCCAGGCCCCGCCCTCGAGCTCGAGGCTCGCGAGCAGCTCGCGGCGGCGCTTGTAGGGCGCGTCGGTCAGGTCCTCGCCGTCGAGGAAGAGGAGGTCGAAGATCACGTAGGTGGCCGGGTTCTCGCGTGCGCGACGGCGGACGGCGCCCTCGGAGCCTGATTTGCCGCGGCGGGCGAGCCGCCCGCGGTCGGGGCAGCCGTCGTCGTCGAAGACCACGATTTCGCCGTCGAGGACCGCGTCGTGGGCGCCGACCTGGCGGCTCAGCCTGTGGACCTCCGGCCAGCGCGCGCCGATGTCCTCCAGGTCGGCGTCACGGAGGTCGAGCCGCCCCGGCCGGCAGCGGGCGATCGCGCGGATGCCGCCCCAGGCGAGCTCCGCCGCCCAGCCGCGCGTCGACCGCGGCAGCTCGCCCTCGTTGGCGAGCATCGGCAGCAGCGGGTCCGGGTAGGGATCGGGGTTCCCTTCCGCCGGGTCCATGCGGTGGATCATCCAGTCCTTCGGCCCGCCCGCCCGGAAGAGGACGTAACGGCCGTGGAGGCGCTCCCCTTCGAAGCTGAAGATGATCTCGTCGTCGCGCCACTTCTCCAGCTCGTAGGTCCCGCGGTCCCAGATCGTCACGATGCCGGCGCCGTACTCGCCCTTCGGGATCTCCCCCTCGAAGCTCATGTACTCGAGCGGGTGGTCCTCGGTGTGGACAGCTCTGCGGTTTTCCGACGGGTCCCGCGGGATGCCGTTGGGCACCGCCCAGGAGACGCCGACGCCCTCGTGCTCCAGCCGCAGGTCCCAGTGCAACCGGGTCGCGTCGTGCTGCTGGACCACGAAGCGCGGCGCGCCCTTGCGCTTGCGCCCGCCCTTGCGCGGCGCCGGCTCCGCGGTCTTGCCGAAGTTCCGTTTGCGTTCGTACTCGCTCAGCTTCGCCATCTGCGCAGCCCCGACCGTACCCCGCCGCGCCTCTGGGTAACTTCGGAAGGTGATCCCATCCGACGAGGAGATCCTGCGCGCGATCGTCGACCTCGGCGACGACGGCTTCGTCCCCCGCCACCAGCTCGTGATCCGCTTCCGCGGCCAAGGCGAGCGCGACATGCGCCGCGCGATCGGCCGCACCGCCCGCCGCGGCCTCCTGCTGGAGCGCAAGGACCCCGAAGGCCGCAGCTTCGTCGCCGTCTCGACCGAGGGCTGGCAAGCCCTCCGCAGCGGCGAGTTCGAGCCGCGGCGGTTGCGGCGGCGGGAGGAGTGGTAGGGGGCGATTTCGTGACGCGGGGCTCCTGGGGATGAGGGGAAGGAATGGGGACCCGCATGGCGGCGCCCGGAAGGGACGGGGCCCGCAGGCTGTCGCCCCGAAGGTCCAGGCCCCGCAAGCTGTCGCCCGGATAGGGGACTCGCCCCTCTCGCCACGGCCCGGGCAGGCTATGGCCGTGGCGAGAGCGGCGGGTCTTCGAGGAGTGGAGGGACTCTCGCGGGGGAGTCACCGATCCGTCGCGGGAGCGTCACGGGAGTGCGCCGGATCCGTGACGGATGCCTCACGACGTCACGGAGATGCCGTGAACTCCGGTCTTCTGCCCGTGTTGTCCAACAGCGACTTACGCGCTGCGTGTATTTCCCACCCCATAGGGGCCCTAAAACACGCAGCGCGTTATCGACCCCTCGAATCAGGCCCGAAAAGGGTCCTTCGGGGCCGGAAGGTGTGACGTTCCCGGCATCTTCGTCACGGATCCGGCCGAGGTGTGGAAGCTTCCGGACCGGATCCTCACGGAAGTCCGACTTCGCAACGTCCCTGTGACGCCTCTCCCACGCCCCCCTCACGTCCTGGGCTCCTCATGGGG